>JAVVFH010000007.1:17345-33457 GCA_032250585.1 Lysobacterales bacterium | reverse complement strand
CGCCGCGCCGCTCGATCAGCGCGTTGGTGGCCAGCGTCGTGCCGTGGATGATCAGGCCCACCTGCTGCGGCGCCAGCTGCGCCTCGCGCAACACCCGGCCGATGCCCGCGAGCACCGCCTCACCCGGGTGCGCGGGGGTGGTCAGCAGTTTGGTCGTCACGCGCTCACCGCCCGCGCGTTCCAGCACGACGTCGGTAAAGGTACCGCCGATGTCGACCGCGAGGCGGGCCGTGGCGTCAAGGCTCAAGATTCGGGCTCCGTCATTCCGGCTTGTGAAACGTGTAGTGTAACGCCGGCAGGGCCGCATTGCCCGGCCGATGCCCGGCGCGCAAGAGGTTTATGAGCGATGATTTTAGGTGGGCGTGGCGCGCATTACGCCGCAGATAAAAGTGGGTGTCCTGACTCTGTTTTCCTGACTCCGTTAGCCCGCAAAAACCCGTCCTGAAAGGGTTTCGCCCCCAAAAGCCGCAGCTCGCAGGCGTCCTGGTGATTACGGTTTCCGACGGTCTTTTGTTCCCGCGCCCAGGCCGCGCAGACCCGATCAGAAGGGGAAGAATATCGGCAGCACGATCACCGCAACGACGACGAAAATCAGGTTGAGCGGAACGCCAACTTTCAGAAAGTCAGTAAACCGGTAGCCCCCGGCCCCGTAGACAAACGTATTTGTCTGATAGCCGATCGGTGTGGCAAAGCTTGCGCTGGCGGCAAACATAACTGCCATAATGAATGGTCTTGGGTCCAGGCCGAGTTGCTGTGCAAGAGTTATCACAATTGGACCGATTAATACGGCAACCGCGTTATTGCTCACCATCTCAGTCAAGAGCGATGTCAGGAGATACACCGCGGCAAGCATGGCGAGCGGCCCTATGCCCCCTGTAAGCTCGACAACGCCTTCCACGATCCAGTTTGCCGCGCCCGTTTTGTCCATACCCATGCTCAGGCCGAGCATGCCAAAAATCAGGAACAGGATGCGCCAGTCGATGGCATCGAACGCTTCATCTGCGTCAACGCATCCCGTTATCATGACGATGACGGCACCGATTACAGCTAGACCGGCGATGGGCATTACGTTCAATGCCGCAAGGCCCATCACACCGAGAATGGTGGCAAGCGCGATCGGCGCCTTGCTGCGCCGAACCGCCCTTTCCTGAGGATGCGATAGATTAATGACCTCACCATCGTCGAGCAGTCTCTTGATGCCCTCGGCCGGCCCCTCCATAAGGAGTGTATCCGCAAATTCCAGACGCAGGTTTTCGAAGTTCAAACTCAGATTCCGGTCCTGGCGATGCACGGCCAGAACGTAAACACCGTATCGGCGGCGCAAGCTGAGTTGGGACAGTGTGTAGCCGATAAGCGACGACCGATATCCGATGCTGGCTTCCATCGTCACGGTCGTGTCAGCCGTCACAGGTTCGTAGTCCGTGCTGGGTACCTTGAACTCTATCTGCCCGTTTTCCTTCAGCCCGACCACTTCACCGGCGTTGGTTTCGATCACCAACCGGTCGCCTGCCTCCAGCACAACCTCATCCCGAATGCCGCGGTAGGAAAGATGCCCTCTGATGATATCAAGAACCTTTGCATGCTCGCCTCCAATGGAAACGTCTTCGAGCTTCTTGCCAACGTAGCGAGACTCGTGGGGTATCAGGACTTCGGCAATGAACTGACGATGTGTCTGGCCTCCAAGTACGCTCGACAAAGAAATCCTGTCCGGAAGGAGAAACCGGCCCACTAAAACTATGTAAAGAAGCCCCACCGAGGCGAAGATCAGCCCCGGCATGGTCATCTCGAACATGCCGATCGCCGGCTGACCGCTCTGAGCCGCGACAGTGCTCATCAATATGTTTGTTGAAGTGCCTACGAGCGTCAACGTACCTCCGAGTATCGCGGAGAACGACAAAGGAATGAGCATTTTCGAAGGCGCAATGTTGAGGCTGCCAGCAAGGGAAATGACAATTGGCGTCATGAGAATGACGACCGGCGTGTTATTCATTAATGCAGAGGCAAACATGACGGTAAACATCATCAAAAGCATGGTCTTCAGGGGCGAACCACCCGCCACACGCTGCAGAACCCGACCCAGCACCTGCAAAAGCCCTGTTCGCTCAAGCGACGCGCTGATGATAAACATCATGGCAATGGTGATGGGGGCACTACTGCTGAATACCGAGAGGAACTCATCGGTATCCAGTATTCCCCAGGCTAGCAACGCAGCAGAGGAACCAAGCGCGACGATTTCAGGAGGGAATTTCTCCCAGATGAACGCGAAAAAGACGACCAGGACGAGGCAAAGAACGATTATTCCATCTATACCCATCCCTACGTTCCTTGAAGTATTTCTTGTAGATTCTATGTATTCCCTTTTTTATTGTGTAAGAAGGGTGGCGATTACACAATTTATTTCGATCCAGAGTATTTTATTTGACGTTGAACTCAGCTGATGAGGCCGACCAGACCCCTATCGAAAAACGGGCCTCAATGAGCTCGGCAATACGCTTGAAGCGCGTATTGACGAAAAGCGCGTTCCAATACATTTGGGTTGCAATCTGGTTTTAATGCTATACCCCGGGTATGCGGCCCTGAATATCAGGCTTTCCTTTCCATCTTGCCGATCGAAGCCATAATGCCTTCAAACTCCGACGACGCTTTGCGAATGTGCCTGTCCATGATTTTTTTCATGCGCCGGCGAAGATACCAGTGCTTCCAGGGATGCAGCCTCCGAATGCCGGCGGCTTCCTTGTAGAAAATGTCGTGCTCGATTTCCGCCCAGGCATGGTAGAGAATGGATGTGACCTGGATCTCACATTTCAATGCCTCGAATTTTCTGTATTCGCTCAAGTCCAGCCTGCGAGGGCCCAAGCCGGCGATAATATGAGCAGCTTCATAGCCGCTTGCCTTCCGGTTATATTCGAGTTTCAAATCACCGCTGATTTCCTCGAGCATACTGTTTATGAATTGGTTCTTGTCACTTTCCAGATAAAATATGACCCGGATACCTGCCAGATCCTCGATGTCGCTGAGGGCTTTATAAATTTTGCCTTCGGCCATTTTTCTGGCCAGCTTCTCCTCCAGGTTTGCTAACTGCTTGACGCGATGCGTTATCTGGTACTTGTATCCGGTGTCCTGCAGCAGGCTGTCCAACAGCTTGACTACCGTGAGGCTGAATTCTTCGTAGTGAGCGATTTGTTCTCTGAACTCCTGCAACAGCTTTTTCGGAATATCTTCCATTCCGACACTGTCTCCCGAAGTCATCTCGTCGCCTGAGATGCTTGTTGCACTGAAAACCGGTTCGCTAGCCATAGGTACGATCAACTCCAGGTTTAAGTCTCCACGTCAAGAATGTTGTGTCCAGTCGCCCCTGCCTAATCGAAAACCCGCGTCTGCTTGGGGCGCACCAGTACATCCTGACCACGCTCCAATTCCTGACTCTGCACTACCGATGCCGGAACTTCGGCATGCAGCAAGCCGCCGTTCTTGCGTTGCATCTCCAGCTTGACCAGCGGTCCGGCCGGGTTGATGTGCAGGATGCGGGCGGAGATGTACTCGTTTTCGCCGTTCGCCTCACGCCTCACCAGAATCTCGTGGGGGCGGGCGTAGAGTTTCACCGGCTTTCCCTCACCCGTTCGGGCCTTGACCCGGCGAGGAGGCGGGGGCGCGTCGCCAACCGCTGCTTTGCCGCGCGCCAGGCCGGGCGCGATCGGGCTCAGGAACCGGTACATCCACTCGCGCCGCCGACCCGCCGGGCGCGCCTCGTCCTGCATACTTTCCGGATCGCTCGCGGGCTGCTCAACGACATCATATTCGGTCAGGTGAACGGCCCCGTCCTCGTCACGCCAGCCCTCGAACTCGTTGTAGTTGCCGAGGAAGTCGTAGACGAAGCTGTTGACGGGCGCGCTCCAGACCTCGTTGGGCGTACCGATCTGCTCGATCGCTCCGTTGCTCATCACCACGACCCGGTCGGCCACTTCCATCGCCTCCTCCTGATCATGGGTGACGAACACGGTGGTGACGTGGATGGTCTCGTGCAGTTGCCGCATGAACCGTCGCAACTCCTTGCGGACTTTCGCATCCAGCGCGCCAAACGGTTCATCCAGCAGCAGTACCCGCGGTTCCACCGCCAGTGCGCGCGCCAGTGCCACGCGCTGGCGTTGCCCCCCCGAGAGCTGCGACGGATAACGGTCGTGCAGGCTCTCCAGGTGCACCAGGCGCAGCAGTTCCATTACCTTGTTTTGGATCGCCGTCTTGTCCGGCCGCTGGTCGCGCTTGCGCACACGCAGGCCGAAGGCGACATTGTCGAACACCTTCATGTGCCGGAACAGCGCGTAGTGCTGGAACATGAACCCGACCTGGCGGTCACGCGCCCCGCGGCTGCTGACCTCTTCGCCCTCCAGCAAGAGGCTTCCGGTGTCAGGCTCTTCCAGCCCGGCAATAATGCGCAGCAGCGTGGTCTTGCCCGACCCGGAGGGGCCCAGCAACGCGACCAGTTCGCCGGATTCAATTTCCAGCGAGACGTCCTCCAGCGCGGTGAAATCGCCAAAGGTCTTACGAATATTGCGAATCGATATGCCCATGTCCCGGCCTCAGATGTGCGGTTTGTCGGATCTGCCGAAGCGCAGCTCGATTGCGGTCTTGAGCACCAGGGTCACCAGCGCCAGGACCGTCAGGATCGACGCAACCGCGAAGGCGGCCGCGAAGTTGTATTCGTTGTAGAGGATCTCCACGTGCAGGGGAATCGTATTGGTCAGCCCGCGGATGTGGCCCGACACGACCGAGACGGCGCCGAATTCGCCCATGGCCCGGGCGTTGCACAATAACACGCCGTACAGCAGCGCCCACTTCACGTTGGGCAGGGTGACGCGCCAGAAAGTACCGAAGCCGCTCGCCCCCAGCAGTACCGCCGCCTCTTCCTCGTCGGTACCCTGCTCCTGCATCAGCGGTATCAGCTCTCGCGCGACGAAGGGAAAGGTGACAAACAGGGTGGCCAGCACGATGCCGGGGACCGCGAACACGATCTGGATGTCCTGGTCGATCAGCCAGCTACCCAGCGCGCTGTGCGCGCCGAACAGCAGGATGTAAATCAGGCCGGAAATCACCGGCGAAACCGCAAAGGGCAGATCGATCAGCGTCGTCAGGAAAGCCTTGCCGCGGAACTCGAACTTGGTGATCGCCCAACTGGCGACGACGCCGAACACCAGGTTCAGCGGCACCGAGATGCCTGCGACCAGCAAGGTCAGCTTGATCGCGTACCAGGCATCCGGCTCGACGACGGACGCGAGATAAACATCGAGACCCTTGCGCAACGCCTCGACGAAAATCACGATCACCGGCAGCAGCACCAGCAGGCTCAGAAATGCGATCGCGACCAGGGTCAGTGAAATACGGATCCAGGCCGGCTCGGTAATCAGGTTACGCCTGGCCATCAACTCTGCCTCCTCACGCGGCTCCATTTCTGCAGCCAGTTGATCACGAACAGCATCAGAAACGAGGCCAGCAGCATCACCAGGGCGATCGCCGTGGCGCCGGCATAGTCGTATTGCTCCAGCTTGATGATGATCACCAGCGGCACGATTTCCGATACATACGGCATGTTGCCCGCGATGAAAATCACCGATCCGTACTCACCCAGGGCGCGGGCGAAGGCCATCGCGAAGCCGGTGAGCAGGGATGGCGCGACATGGGGCAGGATCACCCGCCAGAAGGTTTGCCAGCGGCTGGCGCCCAGGCTCGCGGCAGCCTCTTCGGTTTCGCGATCGAGGTCCGCCAGCACGGGTTCGGTGGTGCGCACGACGAAGGGCAGGCCGATGAAGACCAGCGCCACCAGGATGCCCAGCGGCGTGAACGATACCTTGATGCCCAACGGCGCGAGATACTGCCCGATCCAGCCGTTGGTCGAGTACAGCGCCGCCAGCGCGATGCCGGAGACCGCGGTCGGCATCGCGAACGGCAAATCCACCAGCGCGTCGACCAGCCGCTTCAGCGGAAAGCTGTAACGCACCAGCACCCAGGCCAACGCCAGGCCGAACACGGCATTGATCAGCGCGGCGAGCAGCGACAGCCCGAAACTGATCCGGTAGGCTGCCACCAGCCGGCTGTCGGAAACGGTGCGCCAGAATTCAGGCAGCGACATTTCCACGGTCTTCAGCGCCAGCCCGGCGAGCGGGACCAGTACGATCAGGCTCAGGTAGAACAGCGTGAAACCCAGCGTGATCCCGAAGCCCGGGATCACGCTGTAGCGCGTGCGAACGAAGGGCAGTCGAAGCGCGGTTGCCATGACCTGACTACCGCCTGTAGATCTCGTCGAACGTGCCACCGTCATTGAAGTGACGGGCCTGGGCTTTCTGCCAGCCGCCGAAGCTGTCGTCGACGGTCACGAGCCGAACATCCGGAAACTGCTCACTGTATCGCGCTGCGGCAACCGGATCGCTTGGCCGGTAGTAGTGTTTGCCGATGATGATCTGCACTTCGGGCGTGTAGAGGAATTGGAGATACGCGGTGGCCGCGTCCAGCAGGCCGTGCTTTTTCGCGTTCCCGTCAACCACGGTGACCGGCGGTTCGGCACGAATGCTGATGCTGGGCACGACGATCTCGAACTGCTCGGGTCCCAGTTCGTTGATCGCGAGGAAGGCCTCGTTCTCCCAGGCCAGCAGCACATCGCCGATCTGGCGCTGGACGAAGGTCGTCGTGGACCCGCGGGCGCCAGTGTCCAGAATCGGCACGTTCAGATACAGCTTCTTCATGAACGCCTTGATGCGGGATTCATCGCCGCCAAACTTTTCCGCCGCGAAGGCCCATGCGGCCAGGAAATTCCAGCGGGCGCCGCCGGACGTTTTCGGATTCGGCGTGATGACTTCGACGCCCTGCTTGACCAGATCGTCCCAGTCGCGAATGCCTTTCGGGTTGCCTTTGCGCACCAAAAACACGATGGTCGAAGTATAAGGCGACGAATTATTCGGAAGGCGCGACTGCCAGTCGGCCGGGATCTTGCCGGTGCGCTCGGCGATCGCGTCGATATCGTAAGCCAGCGCCAGCGTCACGACGTCGGCCGCAAGTCCGTCGATCACAGCCCGGGCCTGCTTGCCCGCGCCGCCGTGCGACTGGCGGATCGAAATCGTTTCACCGGTTTTTTCCTTCCAGTGCTGCACAAACAGCGGGTTCACCTCGGAGTAAAGCTCTCGGGTCGGATCGTAGGACACGTTAAGCAGCGTGTCCTTCTCGGCGGCCGCGACGTCCGGCAGCATTCCGGGCAACAGTAGTGCTGCCAATAAAGCTGCGAATAGATTGTGTTTCAGTTTCCGTTCAACGTTCATGATCATGTACCTCCAAAAATTGGGCTCGCAATGCGGCTCGCACCGCCGCTTCAGAATTTGTAGTTGATTCGCGCCAGGACCACCTGCTCGGTCTCGCGGTCCGCTCCAGCAGATGCGCCACCATCGAACCGGGTGTGTTCATAATCGACGATCACCTTGACGTTGTCCGTCAGGTAGCCGTGCAAAGCCAGGCCATAATTGTCTGCCCGCGCCACGGCCGCGGCCGGATCGGCAAACCACGGAAACGCCGCGGCGTCGATGTCGAGCTGCCCCACCTTGGCGGCGATTTCCCATGCGCCCCAGTGGCCGTCGCGGGGATTGAATGCATTGGTGGCCGCCGGCCAGCCCTTATGGGCCGCGTCCTCGCCGGTCATTACGTAGCGGAACTGCACTTCCCAGGCCGAGTTTTCAATCTCGGCCCGCTGATCGCCGTTGCGAACCTGCTGGCTCGACACCGCGTACTCCGCCTGCATGCCGAAGGGGCCGGCGTAGAAGTAGCCCTGCGGTCCGATTCGCCAATGATCGCCGTCGGCATGGGTGCCCGAGCGGTAGCGAAACACGCGCACCTGCGAGGGAGAGCGATAGTCGCCCACCTGGCGGCTGGCCGGGCTGCCGTCCTTTTCCCCCCAGGTGGCTGCGACGCCCAGGCCCAGTCCCTCGAGCGCGGAACCGGACCCGGCGAACGGGTGCGCGAACAGGCGAGCCGCCCACTCCAGTTCGTCGTCGGCGTTGCTGCTTACGTTGCCGAGGTCCTGAACGCCATTGAACAGGCCCAGTTCCCAGGAAAATCCGGGAAGAAATGTGCCGTAAGCCATCAGGCCGACGTCCCGGTTCGGCGCGAGATTGTTGGGCATGCTGCGTTCGACGAAGGCGATATCGTTGGCAGACCGGAGACGATCCAGACCGAACGGCACCTTGAATTTCCCGGCCCGCAGCGCAAACGCCTTGCCTGGGCGATACTCAGCGTAGGCGTCGAACAGCGCCCGGCTGGAATCCGACTGTGCCAGATCGTACATGAGGCGGAAGTTGAAATCACCGACATGGCCTTCGAGGATGGGGCGCGCGCGCCGCACGAGGAAAGTGTCCACGCCGAGGTTTTCGTCGTCGCTGATGAAGGTGCGGGAATCGGTCTGAAGATAGCCGCGCAGCCGCAATCCGTCCTGCCCGTCAGCCGACGACACTCTCAGGCCGCTCTTGCCGTATTCGACACGCGCGGCTTTGGCCTCGCGCTCCGCCACGGCCTGTTGGTCAGCCTCGAGTTCGCGCTTGAGCGCGGCCATTTCCCGCTCCAGTTTTTCAATCCGTTCGGCCACACTTTCCTGCGACCAGGCGGTGCTCGTGGACAGCAGGGCGGACACCGCCAAGCCCTGAGCCACGCTTCGTGACAATGCATTCACCATGAATTGCTCCTATTGCAGTTGGGAATGTGCCTCCGGTCGTCCGGTCAGCGGGGAAGTAGGGATGAGATCCTGGTTCAGGCCCGTTTGCGTGAGGCCGAACCCGTCTGGCGTTCAGCAGGGCGCCTGTGCTTTTCGGTCACTTCGAGCTGAACCACCTGTGAATCGTGGATCGTCAGTTCCACCCGTCCGTAGCGAATGTCGCCGGCGACAGCAAACACCGAGTCAGCGATCCGCTTCCACGAATTGTTTTCCATCAAGGTTTCGGACATGAGCCTGTTCTCCCGTGCGCGCGATCGAACCCCGTCGGGGGCCGGAACCCGCATGATCCTCAGTCGTCGAGAATGGAGTCCGTTTCGCGCCGGGGGGCGCTGAGCATGTCGCTGATGGTGCGCTGATCGAGGACGCCCGAAATCGCGATGCGCACGTCCTTCATGACGTCGCGAATGGCACAGGCGGCCTCGTCCGGGCAATCGTCACAAGGCTGATAGGCGGATACGCTGGCGCAGCGGATGGGCGCCAGCGGGCCATCCATGATGCGGATGATGTCGCCGATGGTGATGACGTCTGCGGGTTTGGAGAGGGTATACCCACCCATGACGCCGCGTTTGCTCGACACCACGCCACGATTCTTGAGGTCCGTGAGTATGGTTTCGAGAAACTTGTGCGGAACCTCCGCAGCCTTGGCAATCGCTCGTGTCTGCATCAGTCGATCCTCATTCCTTGCGAGTTCCATCACGGCCCTCAATGCATACTTGGCTTTCATCGAGAGCATACTTAATTCCTAGTGATTATATAGGGATTAGGTAGATTGCTGTCAAGTGGTTTGGAATGGAAGTCGAACAACGTCATTTCGTCGCGATCGAATCGTCTCCGCTCTAAGGTTTTGGGAGCGCCCTCGCGGTATCCTTGTCCGGGCAGGCCACGCTATTATAATCCTATTGACCTGATAGGGAATAAACCCTGTCGAGTGCGATCCGGAGGTCGCCCACCCCATGACGCTGGAGAACTTCCAAATGGTACTCACCCTGCTGGTTCTGGCGGCGGTGATCTACCTGTTCATCAGCGAGCGCTGGCCAGCCTACCTGACGGCGGCGTCGGCAATGGCCTTGCTGCTGCTGGCCGGCGCGCTCGAAACGGCGCAGGCGCTGGCCGTGTTTTCCAATCCGGCGCCCGTGACCATCGCCAGCCTGTTCGTGATCAGCGCCGCGCTGGAACGCACCGGCGTCATGGACGCATTGGCGCTCGCGGCCACGCGTACCACCGGCAGGCACCGCCGATCGGCGCTCGTCGCCGGTCTGCTCGGTGTGATCGCGGTTTCGGCATTCATGAACAACACGCCGGTGGTCATGATCATGGCACCGGTCGTCATCGCGGTCGCGCGGCGGCTCAAGGACTTTCCATCCCGCTACCTGCTGCCCCTCGGCTACGCCGCAATCCTTGGCGGTACCTGCACGCTCGTGGGCACCTCGACCAACCTGCTGGTGGATGGCGTCGCGCAATCGATGGGGCAGCCCGCGTTCTCGATGTTCGAAATCACCATGCCGGGACTCGTCATGGCGGCCGTTGGCACGGCATTCCTGCTGCTGTTCGGCCCACGGCTGTTGCCCCGGCGTGACCTGACGGATTCCGGCGGCGAAGCCACAGAGAGCCGGCGTTACCTCACCGAGGCCACCGTCATCCCCGGCTCGACACTCATCGGTCACACTTTGAACGATGCGCGATTCGGCAGCACCAGCGACTTCGAGATCATCGATCTGGTTCACCCGGATACGCTTGCGGGAGACCAGGACACGCTGATGTCCCGGGTCAGGACGATGCTGGGCGAAACGGACCGGAAACCGGCCCCGCTGCGTTCGGCAGTTCGCGACACGCCGCTGCACGAGGGCGACCGGTTGGTGCTCCGCGCAAACCGCGAGGCGCTGCTGCAGCTGCGGGATCAAGCCGACCTGTCGTTCACCACCGAGATGCGGCCCGGCGAGGCTGACCAGCAACCCATGCGCGCAACGACCGTCACGGAGGGTATCGTCGGGCCAGAGTCTACGTTCATCGGGCGCAAGCCCGGCAACCTTCGGCTCCGCCGAAGATTCGGCTGCCAGATACTGGCCGTCCACCGCGTCGGGCAGGGCATCGCCGGAAGCCTGGAAGACACCGAACTGCGCAATGGCGACTTCATTCTCCTGGAAGGGCCTCGCGACGAACTGGTCAAACTGTACGAGCACGAACGCATTCTCAGTCTGGGTCAGCAGCGCCGTAGCAGCTATGACCGGCGACGGGCGCCACTGGCCATCGGGGTGCTGCTTGGCGTTATCGTCCTGTCGGCAATGGGCGTGATGCCGATTGCCGGACTCGCGCTGGCCGGCGCCATCGCGGTCATCGTCACCGGCTGCGTGAGTCCCGAAAAGGCCTATGCGGCAATCCACTGGCGCACTCTGGTGCTGATCTTCGGTATGCTCGGGCTGTCGACGGCAATGGAGAGTACCGGCGCCGCCCACGTGATTGTCGCTAACGCTGCCCACGCCCTGAGCCCGCTGGGTCCGCTGGCGGTGCTGGCGATGGTCTACGCTGTCGCCTCGATACTGACGGAGTTCATGAGCAACAATGCGGTCGCGCTGCTGCTTACCTCGCTGGTCATCGGGCTGGCGGATTCCCTCGGAGTGGACGCCCGGCCGTTCCTGGCCGCTGTGATTTTCGGGGCCTCGGCCAGCTTCGCGACACCGGTCGGCTACCAGGTCAATACCTTCCTGTATTCAGCCGGCAACTACCGATTCGGAGATTTCCTGAAAATCGGAATCCCGCTGAAACTGGTTCTTCTCGTCGTCACGGTGCTGATCGTTCCGGTATTCTGGGGATTCCACCCGGCGTAAAGCCGGGTTTGTCGGCCCGCTTACGACCCGGATACACAGTACAGGAAGATTCCTGCCGCGCAGGCAAGTCCAGGCGTGGATAAGTGGACCGCTGTGGTGCATTCGCAGTAGGAATACTTATGCGGGCCAGGCCGGCTCATGCGGCCCAAAGCACCCACAATGCACCAAGCATCGATGAAATTCCAAGCAAGGGCAGAATTCCCAACCGCAGCCTGAACACCAGAACAAAGGCGACCGCTGACAAAGCCGACATTGGAAAATCCACGCTCCCTGGAACAGGCAAACTCATATCCACGCCAAACCCGGCAATCCGGTGATGTTCTGCAAATAACGCATTGATAGCAAACCATAAAGCCAGATTTGCGATCACACCGACCACAACGGCCGTGATTGCCGCCAAAGCTGTAGAAAGTGATTGATTTGCCCGCAGCTTCTCCACATAAGGCGCCCCGGCAAAAATCCAAAGGAAGCAAGGCAAAAACGTCACCCACAGAGTCAACAATGCCCCCAGTGTTGCATACAAAAGACTGGGCTCAATAGCGGCTTCCCGGTAAGCGGCAAGAAACCCAACAAACTGAGTTACCAGAATGAGAGGACCGGGCGTCGTTTCGGCCAGGCCAAGCCCCTCCAACATTTCACCCGGCTGAAGCCACTGATAGTTCTCTACCCCCTGCTGTGCAACATAAGCAAGCACGGCATACGCACCGCCAAACGTCACCGTTGCCATCTTCGAGAAGAAAAGCGCGATCTGGGAGAACACGTTGTCGTAGCCCAGTAATGCCAGCAACCCACCCACGGTCAGCAGCCACAGCAGCAAACACACCAGAGCCGCCCATTTGGTTCCAACTCGAACGATAGTTTCCGTGCTGGTATCAGGCTCAGATTGGGATGTATCCTGTATCGCCATCCTCTTTGCAACGGTGTAGCCAATGGCCCCTGCGCCCAGAACTACGAGCGGAAACGGCAAGTCAAACACAAACAGGGCGATAAACCCCGCCATCGCCAGGGCCGGCATCAATGTCCCTTTTAGTGCTCGCCGGCCAATTCGAATCAATGCCTGCACGACGATAGCGAGTACAGCAGCCTTCAAACCAAAAAAGACGCCTTCGACCACCGCCAGATCTCCAAGAGCTACGTACAGCCAGGAAAGCGCAAAGATGGCGAACGCGCCCGGCAGGATGAATAGGACGCCAGCGACAATCCCGCCTTTCACGCCATGCAACAGCCATCCGACATAGGTAGCCAACTGTTGGGCTTCCGGCCCCGGAAGAAGCATGCAGTAATTGAGCGCATGCAGAAAGCGGGGCTCATCCAGCCACTTCTTTTCATCGACAATGATTCGGTGCATCAAGGCAATTTGACCCGCAGGCCCGCCAAAACTGAGAAATCCAATTCGAGTCCAAACGGCAAGCGCCTCTTTAAAAGTAACCTCGCGCAACTTTTACTCCTTAGGTTATACGCGAACATGCCAAGTGCTTCTGTAGGCTTTGATATTTGATCGGGCACCAGGCCCCATGACCTTCTTACCGTCAGAAAAATTTGATACCCGTTTGTTCTTGGGAACCTTGATCAGAGGTTCCCTTGATTTGTTTGGCTCTGTTGCTGTCTCGATATCGAGACTGATAATACTTCATGCTCGGAGTTGTAACGTGAGAAATGAGCAGGTAGTAATTACATTCTAGCAGCCTGGCGGACCCCCAAAGACCACCTTCGGCCAAGTACAAGGCCGTTGAACGGCTTATTATCGATTTATGGAAACAGGGGGTTGATACATCTGGGGAACCTCTGATCAATTATGCGCGGGCGCGACGAGGTCTTTGCGGGATGCACCGGCTTGGCTTCGGCAAGGGCGGGAAGGACCGGGACACCGTTCGGCCCGACCGACGGTGTCCGGGTGTCCTGACTGTTCCCGGAACGCCGGCTTCAGGCTTGCGCTTGGCGGGCGGACATTCCTTGCGCGGAAAAGGCCTCGATGCCGCGGCTGGCCAGGTACTCGTCGTAGCTGCCCTTGAAGTCGACGATGCCATCGGCGCTGATGTCGATGATGCGGGTCGCCAGGGACGAGATGAATTCACGGTCGTGACTGACGAAGAACAGCGTGCCGGGGTAGTTGGCCAGCGCCAGGTTGAGGGCCTCGATGGACTCCATGTCCAGGTGGTTGGTGGGTTCGTCCAGCAGCAGAATGTTGGGCCTTTGCAGCATCAGTTTGCCGAACAGCATGCGGCCCCGCTCACCGCCGGAAATGACTTTCACCGATTTGTCTATTTCGTGTTGGGCGAACAGCAGGCGGCCGAGAGTGCCACGCAGCACCTGTTCGTCGTCCTCCGGCTTGCCCCAGCGAGCCATCCAGGCGTAAAGATCCATGTCCTTCTCGAAATCCGCGCTGTGGTCCTGAGCGCAGTAGCCGATCTCGGCGTTTTCGGACCAGCGCAGGCTGCCCGAGTCCGCTTCGAGATCGCCCCGCAGGGTGCGCAGCAGGGTGGTCTTGCCGATGCCGCTGGCGCCGATGATGGCGACCCGCTCGCCGACCTCGACCTGCAGGTCCAGCTTGCTGAACAGCGGTTCGCCGCCGTAGCCCTTGCCCAGGCCTGCGGCCTCGAGCGCCAGCCGATAGAGTTTCTTGTCCTGGCTGAAGCGGATAAAGGGGCTCACGCGGCTGGAGGGCTTGATCTCCTCCAGCTGGATCTTGTCGATCTGGCGCGCCCTCGAGGTGGCCTGCTTCGCCTTCGAGGCGTTCGCGCTGAAGCGGCTTACGAAGGCTTGCAACTCGCTGATCCGGGCTTTCTTCTTGGCGTTCTCGGACCACGAGCGCTCACGCGCCTGCGTGGCGGCGGTCATGTATTCATCGTAGTTGCCGGGATAAATCCGCAGTTCACCGAAATCCAGGTCGGCCATGTGGGTGCAGACGCTGTTCAGAAAATGGCGGTCGTGGGAAATGATGATCATGGTGCTGCCGCGGCGGTTGAGCAGGTCTTCCAGCCAGCGGATCGTGTTTATGTCCAGGTTGTTGGTTGGCTCGTCCAGCAGCAGGATGTCGGGGTCGGCGAACAGGGCCTGGGCGAGCAGCACGCGCAGCTTCCAGCCGGGCGCCACTTCGCTCATCGGACCGAAATGCTGTGATTCGGGAATCTCCAGGCCCAGCAGCAGCTCGCCGGCGCGCGCCTCGGCGCTGTAGCCGTCCAGTTCGGCGAACTGCACTTCGAGCTCCGCGACTTGCATGCCATCCGCTTCGCTCATCTCCGGCAGCGCATAGATGCGGTCGCGCTCCTTTTTGATCGCCCACAGTTCCTCGTAGCCCATGATCACGGTGTCGACCACGCTGCAGGCCTCGAAGGCGAACTGGTCCTGGCGCAGCTTGCCGAGACGCTGGTCGCGGTCCACCTTGACGTGCCCGGCACTCGGTTCCAGTTCGCCGCCGAGGATCTTCATCAGGGTGGATTTGCCGCTGCCGTTGGCGCCGATGAGGCCGTAGCGGTTGCCGTTGCCGAATTTGACCGAGATGTTCTCGAACAGCGGCTTGGCGCCGAACTGCATGGTGATATTGGCGGTGGTAATCACGATAAATTTCCGTCCAAATGGTCGCCTGCCGGCCCGCGGCCGCGCAGAGACGTTAAAAGGAGTCCCGCTCCGGTCTGGAGCGCGAGCCCGCAAGCGGCGGGCAGGGCGGTTCCCGGCGGCCTGCGACGAACGCGGGCGGATCGTCGAAAGGCCAAAGGGCGGCTACCGGGGAAGCGCGCGTATGGTAGAGAGAAATGCCAGTTTATTCAAGGCTTTTCTGCAGCTTTTCTGCAGCTTGGGAACCCTGTCAGCGCTAACGGACCCGCCGCGCGCGCACGCTCCGCCCCTTGATTTTGCCGTTCGCCAGGTAGTCCAGCGCCGGCCTCAGGGAGGCATGATCGAGCGCCACGAAGCTGTTGGCATCGAAGATGTCGATCTTGCCGATCTGCGCGCCGGGCAGCCCGGCATCGCCCGTCAGGGCACCGAGAATGTCGCCCGGGCGCATTTTCTGCTTGCGTCCGGCATCGATCTCGATGGTGACCTTCGGCGCTTTGAGCGTGTATCCGGGCCGGCGGTCCAGCGATTCGGGGACGTCGCAGACGCAGGGCATGCCGAGGTACTTCCCGATGGCATTCAGGCGCCCCTGCTCGGCCTCGGTGAAAAGGCTCAGGGCGAGGCCTTTTTCGCCGGCCCGCCCGGTACGCCCGATGCGGTGCACGTAGATTTCCGGGTCGCGCGGCAGTTCGTAATTGATCACCGCCTGCAGGGCTTTGATGTCCAGCCCCCGGGCGGCCACGTCGGTGGCCACCAGCACCGGGCAGCTGCCGTTGGCGAACTGGACCAGCACCTGGTCGCGCTCGCGCTGATCAAGGTCGCCGTGAATGGCCAGCGCCTGGATGCGGTGACCGTCGAGCAGCCCGGCCACCTCGGCGCACTGTTTTTTGGTATGGCAGAACACCAGCGCGGAACTGGGCTGGTAATGTTCGAACAAGGCCAGCAGCGTGTTGTTCCGCTCGTGCTTTTTCACCTGGTAAAAGATCTGCTCG
>JAVVFH010000007.1:0-17335 GCA_032250585.1 Lysobacterales bacterium | reverse complement strand
GCTCGATTACGCCCGGCGCGTGTTCCTCCTCGACCGAAACACGCAGCGGATCGCGCTGCATCGAGCGGCTGATGCGCTTGATTTCTTCCGGATAGGTGGCCGAAAAGAGCAGGGTCTGGCGGTCTTTCGGCGCCTGCGCGACGATCGCGGCCATGCTGTCGGCGAAGCCCATGTCCAGCATCCGGTCGGCTTCGTCCAACACCAGGGTTTTCAGCCCCTCCACCTGCAGCGATTTGCGCTGCAGGTGGTCCAGCACGCGCCCCGGCGTGCCGACCACGATGTGCGCGCCCTGTTCCAGCGACGCCCGCTGCGGCCCGGCGGGCTTGCCACCGACCAGCAAAACCAGTTTGAGGTTGGGAATGCCGCGAGCCAGGCGGCGCAGCTCTTTGCCGACCTGGTCGGCCAGTTCGCGCGTCGGGCACAGGACCAGCGCCTGCACGCCGAAAAACCGCGGATTGATGTGTTCCAGCAGGCCCAGGCCGAAGGCTGCGGTCTTGCCGCTGCCGGTTTTCGCCTGTGCGATCAGATCCTGGCCGGCCAGCACCAGCGGCAGGCAGCGTGCCTGGATGGGCGTCATGCTCAGGTAGCCGAGAGACTCCAGGTTGGCCACCTGGGCGGCGGCGATGGGAAGCGAGGAAAAGCGGTCGCTGGGCATGGGGGTATCCGTGATTGCTGAGGCGGGGTGCGTGGACAAAGCGCTATGATACCGCGGTGAGCAAGCCGGACCGGAACTGATTTGATGAACCTTGAGCGCAGACACATCGCCGACCTGCGCGGTGCCGCGCGTCTGCTGTCCGAGGCGACGGCCGGCGTGACGGACATCGCCGAACAGCTGCATGGCACCATCCAGGCCCTTGCCGGTCCGCTCGGCGGCCCCCGCCCCGCCGGCCCCGCCCGCGGTATCGCCGGCCTGGTCTACCGCAGCGTGCGCGGCACGGCCCGACTCATCGGCAAAGGCATTGACGCCGGCCTCGAACCCCTGGGCGCCTGGCTGCCGGAGGGCGCCTCCGGGCCTGGTCGTGACGCCTGGGTGGCCGCTTTGAACGGCGTCTGCGGGGACCGGCTGGCGCGCAGCGGCAACCCGTTAGCAATCGAAATGACCTTGCGTCGCGACGGCCGGCCCATCGACCCCGAACAGCCGCCGGCAGGGCGCCGACTGCTGCTTTTGCTGCACGGCCTGTGCATGAGCGACCGCCAGTGGCTGAGGAACGGCCACGATCATGGCGCCGCGCTGGCCGCCGACCTGGGCCATACGCCGCTGTACCTGCATTACAACAGCGGGCTGGCCATTGCGGAAAACGGCCGGCTGTTCGCCAACCTGCTTGAAGGCTCGATCAACCGCTGGCCCGAGCCGCCGCAAGAACTGGTCATCCTGGGCCATAGCATGGGCGGACTGGTCGCGCGCAGTGCCTGCGATCAGGCCCGCGAAGCCGGGCACACCTGGCCCGACCGGCTGCACAAGCTGGTGTTCCTCGGGAGCCCGCATCACGGCGCCCCGCTGGAACGCGGCGGGCACGGCGTCGATCGGCTGCTGGGCATCTCGCCATACTCCGCGCCGTTCGCCAGGATCGGCAAAGTGCGCAGCGCCGGCATCGTCGACCTGCGTCACGGCAATCTCAGTGCAGTGCCGGGTCGCTTCGTGCCGCTGCCGCGCGGCGTGGCCTGCTACGCGGCCGCCGCTTCGCTGGCGCCGGGCACCGCCGCCCTGCGCGCACAGCTGGTCGGCGACGGCCTGGTGCCGTTGAACAGCGCACTGGGAATCCATCACGACGGCGAACGCGACCTGGCGATTCCTGCCGGGCGGCGCTGGATCGGCTACGGCAGCGGCCACCTCGACCTGCTCGATCACCCCGGGCTCTATGCGCAGCTGCTGGAGTGGCTCCGGGATAGCGGCTGAGGGCGGCGGGAATACATCGCGGCTGAAGCCGCTGCCCCAGGGTTCCGGAGCGCCGCTCCCGCGGGAAGCGCGGTCAGCCGCGGCCTTCGAGTTCGGCAATGCGATCGAGCAATTCCAGGGCCAGCGCGGCGCCGGGCAGGTTGACGCCGAGGTCGCGCTGCAGATGCATCACGGTGCGCACGCGCCACACGCTGCTGATGTGGAACCGCCATTCCCGCGCCTGCTCCGGGGCCGGGCGGGCGCCGCGGGGCTCGAGTATGCCTTCTTCCACCAGCACGACGACTTGCGTGCTCTCCACCGTGCAGTGCTCACACAATTCGTCCAGCGTGATCAGGGTCTGTTCTTCGATCAGCTCGCCGCGCAAAATGTCTTTTTCGGCCATGGGTCTATGCCTCCAGCCCGGCGCGCGGGTTGAACGTGAATTCATCTCTCATCTGTTCGTAAAGTTTACGGTTCTTTTCGCTGTCCGCCGGTGGCAGCGCGATTTGCAGCACCGCGTAGAAATCGCCCGGCGTACGGGCCGGGATGCCGCGCCCTTTGAGCCTCAGTTTCTTGCCGGCCTGTGAATTCGGCGGAATTTTCAGATCGACGGCGCCCGACGGCGTCGGCACCTCGACGGTCGCACCGAGCGCCGCTTCCCAGGGCGCGACCGGCAGGTCGAGATAGACGTCGGCGCGCTCGACCCGGTACTCGCTACGCGGGTTGAACGTGACTTCGAGAAACAGGTCGCCGGGCTGACCTTCGCCGATGCCGCTGCCGCCCTGTCCCGCGAGGCGAATCTGCTGACCTTCGCGAATGCCCCTGGGGATGCGCAGCTTCAGGGTGCGCGTACGGGTGGTGACGTGACCGTCAGGCATGCGCTGCGGCACCTGCAGCGTCACCGACCGGCTGGCGCCCCGGTAGCTGTCTTCCAGGTCAACGACGATTTTCGCGTGGTGGTCCTCGCCGCGCCGTCTGAAACCGGTCCGGCGCGCGCCCGCCGGCCGGCGCTGGGCACGGCCGTACAGCGTTTCGAAGAAATCGCTGAAGCCGCCCAGGTCCGGGCCTTCGTCGCCCCACTCGCTGAATTCGAAACCGGCGTCCCAATCCGGTGGCGGATGGAAATCCTGCCCGGCCCGCCACTGGCTGCCCAGTTGGTCGTAGGCGGCGCGCTTCTCGGGATCCTTGAGCACCTCGTAGGCTTCGCCGAGCTCCTTGAACTTCGCCTCCGCGTCGGCCTCCTTGCTGACGTCCGGGTGATACTTGCGCGCCAGTTTCCGGTAGGCCCGCCTGATCTCGTCTTCGGTGGCATCGCGCTCGACGCCCATGATCCCGTAGTAATCCTTGAATTCCATGACGCCCGTCCGTCAGCAAGGTTTTCAGAGTGCCACGCTTGAACGTGGCGACTCAAGCGAAGGGGTTAAAACACATGATCCGGAACAGCCGGAGCGCTTCACCTGCCGCGCTGGTCGCGTTCCGGGGGCTGGTACTGTTCGGCCTCTTGGCGTGTCAGCTGTTCGACCTTCAGGGTCCAGTCGGCCAGGCTCGCATCCACGCTGAAGCGAAAGCGGCCGCTCTGGTCCATCAGCCTGAGGCCGTTGCCACGCTGCTTGGTCTTGAGCACGTAACCCTCGTGTGTGCCGGTTTCCGCGTCGATCAGCGACACCGCGATGCCCAGCAGCTGTGGGTATTCGCTGTTGACCCGCCAATCGATCAGCCACGGCGCTTCTACCTCGAATTCAGCCGTTTCCGCGCTGCGGTCGCCCGAAAACTGGCGGACCCGTTCTTTCGCCTGAGCCGCGGGGCAACATGCCAGGACCGAGGTCAGGACCAGGGCAAGCGCCGGGACCGACAGCGCGCAAGGGAACAGGAATTTCATTGGGCAAGGTCTCCTTTGAGTATGCGATATTTCGACATTATACGCGCCGCTCAGGGGCTTGCGGATGACGCTTTTGGGCCCGAAAACTCGTCCCAGTAAGGATTGCCGCCGAATCGCGCCGCCAGAAAATCGATGAAAACACGCGCGCGGCGGGACAGGTAGCGGGTTTGCGGGTAAACGGCCCAGGCACTGAGCGGACGCGGCCAGTAATCGGGCAGCAAGGGCACGAGGTCGCCCGCTGCCAAGGCTCTCCAGGCAATAAAGGACGGTGCCAGCACAATGCCATGGCCCGCCACCGCCATGTCGCGCAGGAAATCGCCGTTGTTCGCGACCAGCCGCGGATGGGCAGTCACCAGATGCTGCCGGCCGCGGGCGTCCTCCAGGCGCAGCGCCCGCCCGCCACCCTGGTCGTAGTGTAGGATCCGATGGCTATCCAGATCGGCGAGGCAGCGCGGCTCGCCGCAACGTCGCAGGTAGTCCGGACTGGCGCA
Source organism: Lysobacterales bacterium (assembly GCA_032250585.1). GTDB lineage: Bacteria > Pseudomonadota > Gammaproteobacteria > Xanthomonadales > SZUA-36 > JAVVFH01. The sequence goes on along the minus strand of JAVVFH010000007.1, from coordinate 13,089 downwards.
TAGCAGCAGTCGGATCGGGCAGAGCTTACGCGCCTTGAGACTGGAATCGGACAGGTCCGCAATGCGCACGGCCAAGTCCACCCCCTGTTCCACCAGGTCGACGTGCCGGTCCGAAAAGTCGATATGTACAGCCAGGGCCGGGTAAGCACGCATGAATTCGTCGATCGCCGGCGACAAGTGCCCCAGGCCGAAGGACAGCGGCGCCGCGACGCGCAGGCTGCCCTCCAGCGAGGCCTGGCTGCCGGAGGTGGTGGCATTCAACTCGGCGATGTCGCCGACCAGCCTGACGGCGCCCTCGTAAAAGGCCCGTCCCGCGCTCGTCAGGCTGGAGCGCCGGGTGGTACGGTTCAACAGGCGCACGCCGAGCCGCTTCTCCAGGTCCGCCAGGCGCCGGCTGACCCCGGATTTTGCGACACCCTGCTGCTCGGCGGCGCGGCTGATGCTGCCCGCTTCGACCACGCGGACGAAATTCTCCATTTCTTCGAACTGGGACATTGTTGCGGATCGGTGAACTGTATTTTCTGATTTTTACCCTTTTTAGCTTTTATTACAACAGTTAAAGTATGGATTCCTTCACAATGACTGAGGAGAAAAAAATGCATACGATTCAATCATTCGCAGCGCCCGCCGGCCGGCTTCTGCTGTCGGTCATATTTCTGCTCGCCGGCTACAACAAGATCGGCGGTTACGCTGGTACCCAGGGCTACATGGAATCATTCGGCGTGCCGGGCGCGCTGCTGCCGCTGGTCATCGCGCTGGAAATACTCGGAGCGCTGGCGCTGATCGCCGGTTGGCACGCCCGGCTGACCGCTTTTTTGCTGGCCGGTTTCACCTTGCTTTCGGCGCTGATCTTCCACACGAATTTCGGCGAGCAGACGCAATTCCTGTTCTTCCTGAAAAACCTGGCCATCACCGGCGGCCTGCTGATGATCGTCGCGCAGGGGCCGGGCCCGTATGCGCTCGACACGCGACGCGACCAGGCCTGAGGAGGCGGCCGTGACGATCGCAACCGGTCCGAATCAAAAGAATTCGGGACACAGCGCGCGCACCCTGCGCTTGCAGACTGCCGGCATGCCGGCCACCGACGGCGACGGGGTGCGCATGACCCGGATCATCGGCACGCAGGAACTGAATCTGCTGGACCCGTTCCTGCTGCTGGATTGCTTCGAGTCGGAGCGGGCCGAAGATTACATCGGCGGCTTTCCCAGCCATCCGCACCGCGGCTTCGAGACGGTCACCTACCTGCTCGCGGGCCGCATGCGCCACAAGGACAACGCCGGCAACGAGGGCGTCATCGAGCCCGGTGGTGTGCAGTGGATGACCGCCGGGCGGGGCATCGTGCATTCCGAAATGCCGGAGCAGCAGGACGGCCTGCTGATGGGCTTCCAGCTGTGGGTCAACCTGCCGGCCCGGGCCAAGATGACCACGCCGGCCTACCAGGAGTTTTCCCCCGACGAGATTCCGCTGGAACGCCGCGAGGACGGCGGCGAGGTACGCGTGATCGCCGGGCGCAGCAGCGGGGGCACCGTGGGCGCGATTCACAACCGCTACGTCGACCCCACCTTTCTCGACGTCAGCCTGCCCGCCGGCGGGTCTTTCCAACAGGCCGTGAAGGCTGACGACAACGGCTTTTTGTTCGTTATCGACGGCGAATTGGCGGTCGGCGCGCAGGGCGAGGCCCTCGCACGGCGCATGCTGGGCGTCCTCGGGCCCGGTGAGCGGATCGAAGTGGCCGCAGGCGCGGCCGGTGCGCGCTTCCTGCTGGTCTCCGCCCAACCCCTGAACGAACCCGTGGCGCGGGGCGGACCTTTCGTGATGAACACTCGCGAAGAGGTGTTACAGGCCTTCGACGATTATCGAAATCAACGATTCTGAACCCGGCCGGCCCCGACCCGGGCCGGTCTGAACAAAACGGGAGCAAAACATGGGACTTCTTTTGCAAGGCGAGTGGGTCGACCAGTGGTACGACACCAAGGCGAACAAGGGCCACTTCGTGCGCAGCGCGGCCAAGTTCCGCAACTGGGTGACCGCCGACGGCAGCCCCGGGCCAAGCGGCCAGGGCGGCTTCACGGCCGAAGCCGGCCGTTATCACCTGTACGTTTCACTGGCCTGCCCCTGGGCCAACCGCACACTGATCTTCCGCCATCTGAAAGGACTGGAAGAGATGATCGGCCTGTCGGTCGTGCATTGGCACATGGCGGATCATGGCTGGACCTTCAAGCCGGGCGACGGCGTAATACCCGACCCCGTCCACCGGGCCGACTACCTGTACGAGGTCTACATGGCGGCCGACCCGGATTACTCGGGCCGCGTGACGGTGCCGGCGCTGTGGGACAAGCACAGCGGCACCATCGTCTCCAACGAGTCGGCGGATATCATCCGCATGTTCAACAGCGCCTTCGACGGAATCGGCGCCCTGCCCGGTGATTACTACCCCCCCGACCTGCACAACCGGATCGACGAGATCAACGCGCGGATCTACAGCAACGTCAACAACGGCGTCTACAAGGCCGGCTTCGCCACCACCCAGGATGCCTATGAGGAAGCGGTCGAGCCTCTGTTCGACACTCTGGACTGGCTGGAACACCGCCTGGCCGACCGCCGGTACCTGTTCGGCGACCGGCTAACGGAAGCCGACTGGCGCCTGTTCACCACGCTGATCCGCTTCGACCCCGTGTACGTGGGTCACTTCAAATGCAACATACGCCGCATCGTGGACTATCCGAACCTGTGGGCCTACACCCGTGACCTGTACCAGCACGAAGGCGTGGCGGACACCATCGACATGCACCACATCAAGTACCACTATTACGTCAGCCACGACTTGATCAATCCGTCCGGCGTGGTGCCGGTGGGGCCGAAACTGGATCTGTGGGCGCCGCATGGGCGGGCCTGAACCGCCCGGGCACGGACTGCGGCCTCAGAAATTCCGTGAATCATAAGCCCAGTGCAGCAGGGCCTGGCGCTGGCGGGGCCGGCAGCCGAGGTCACCCTTGACGCAGTTTTTGCGGAGCTGCGCAATGTGGCGGTTCATCGCTTTCCAGCGGCCGATCTGGCGGGCGTCGTCCTCGCAGCGCCGGCCCGCGTAATAGCGGCAGTACCACTGGAACCAGCCGCGCGGGTCGCCGGGCCAGATCCAGCCTTTTTCCCGCCAATAGGACAGCGGCTTCGACGCGCGCACCTGGAAAAAATTGAGATTGGCATCGTGCCGGCGGGGACTGAGCTTGGCGTTCTCAAACCAGTCGTCGGGGAATTCGTCGCGGCAATCGGTCATGTACTTGCCGCCGAACACCCCCATGGCCAGCATTTGTTTCGGGGTCAGGTCGGGTTGGAATTCCGGGTGGAAATGCTCGCCCATCGACTCGCTGCGTTCGTAGCGGTAGCCGGACTGCATCTTGTCGTTGACGGTGATGATTCTGTTTGGCATTGGCTATCGCGGCTGAAGCCGCAGGCGGCAGGCGGGTTTGGAGAACAGGATCTGCACGTCGGAAATGGCCCGCTCCAGGAAGGCACCCTCGCAGTAGCACAGATAGTACTCCCACATGCGGATGAAGGCTTCGGAGAAGCCCTGTCGGCGGACGGAGTCGATGTGCGCGAAGAAATTTTTTCGCCAGCAGCGCAGCGTTTCCGCGTAGTGCAGGCCGATGTCTTCGAGACCGAGCAGGCGCAGATCGGTGGCGCGGGCAGCGGCAGCGGTCATCACGGCGGAAGACGGCAGGCCGCTGCCGGGGAAGATGTACCGCTGGATGAAATCGATCGATTTGCGGTATTGCTCATAGCGTTGGTCGGCGATGGTGATCGCCTGCAGAAGCATCGCGCCGTCGGGCTTCAGCAAATCGCTGCACTTGCGGAAGAAGGGTTCGAACAGGTTGTGATCTATGGCCTCGATCATCTCTATGGAGACCAGCTTGTCGTAGCGGCCCTCCAGGTCGCGAAAATCGTCCATCAACACGGTGACGTAATCCTGCAAGCCCGCGGCGGCGACCCGCGCGCGGGCGTATTCGTATTGCTCTTTCGAGATCGTCGTGGTGGTCACCCGGCAGCCGTGGCGGCTTGCCGCGTAAACGGCGAAGCCGCCCCAGCCGCTGCCGATTTCCACCACGTGATCGTCCGCCGTCAGCTGCAGGCGCTCGCAGATGTAGGCCAGGCGCGCCAGTTGCGCCTCGTTCAGCGACATATCAGGCGTTTTGAACAGCGCCGAGGAGTACATCATGGTCTCGTCCAGCCACAATGCGAAGAACTCGTTGCCGAGGTCGTAATGCGCAGCAATATTGCGCCGCGCGCCTTGGTGGGTGTTGCGGTTGACGCGATGAAAGAGTTTCTGCAGCGGCGCCGTCAGGCGCGCCGCGCCGCCCTCCATGCCGTCCAGCACCGGGCGGTTTTGCAGCAGCAGCCGCACCAGCGCGACCAGGTCATCGCAGTTCCAGTAGCCGTGCATGTAGGCCTCGCCGCCGCCGATCGGGCCGCCGAAGGCAACCTCGCTGTAAAATTGCGGGTCGACGACTTCGATGCGCGCTTGCGGTGCGTCACCAACGCTGCCGAACTCCAGCAGCCTGTCGCCGTCCGCGAGCCGCAGCCGGCCCGCCTCCAGCCGCTGCAGTTGCCGCAGCACGCCGCGCCGCGCGACGCCGTCCAGCATGCTGGGCTTGACTGTTCCGGCCAGGTGGCGGGGCGAAGACAGTGATACGGATTTCATGGCGTTTGCTCCAGCGCGGTTTTTTTCTTGTCCGGGTGATCGTGAACGGGCACGCCCTTAAGCCACAGTCGCAGGGCTTCCCAATGAATGGCCAGGATCACTTTCAGCGTCATAAACGGATAAGCCGCCAGCGCGGCGGCCAGCGCAGGGCCACTGATTTCCCTGCGCCGCAGGTCGAGGGTCGCGTCGAACAGCTTGCTGCCGTCGCGGGCGTTTTCCATGTGCACCGTCAAGCGCTCGCCGGGGGGGCTGAACCGCCAGTCGTAGTCCACGTCCATCGCCATGAACGGCGAGACGTGCATCTCCTTGGCGTGAAAAAAGCGCTGCCGGCCGCCCCGGCCGTGATCGCTTTCCCGCGGCAGCACGTAGCAGTGCCGTTCACCCCAGGGCGTGTTGTTGACCTCGGCCACGATGGCGTCCACCCGCTGATCCCGCTCATCGAAACAATAATAGAAACTGACCGGGTTGAATACAAAGCCGAAGTAACGCAGATGGGTCAGCAGGCGGATCGGGCCGGTAGGCCGCCGGCCGGTGCGCTGGAACACGAGTTCCCGCACCTCTTGGTCCAGCGGCACGGCGGGGTCGCCGAAGTGGTCTTCGCGACAAAAACGCGCCAACGCGGCCCGGCATGCCGACCAGAACCAGCGACCCCGGAACAGGCGCGGCAGTTCCGCGAGGTCCAGATACATCATGAACATCCGGTAGCGGAAGCGATGCGGCCTGGGCCCGAAGCGCCGGTGCCTAACCCGTCCGAGATAAATGCCGCTGTTCATGGCAGGCCGGGATCCGCCCCGGCAAATCCTCGTTGAAGTGTTCCAGCGCCGACAGCGCACTGACCACGCCGTCCTCGTGGAAACCGTAGCGCCAGTATGCGCCGCAGAAATAGGTGCCCCGAGCGCCGTTGATCACGCGCTGCTGCTGCTGAGCAGCCACCGCCCGCTCGGTGAAGACCGGGTGCTCGTAGTCGATCACCTGAATGATTTTGACCGGGTCGATGGCCTGCGTGTGATTCAGGGTCACGCAAAACGGCAGCGGCGCGGCCAGGCTTTGCAGGATGTTCATGTTGTAGGTCAGGCGCACGCGCCCCTGCGCTTCGTTGACGTCGGCCTCGTTGCCGCTCGCCGGGATGTGGTAGTTCCAGGCCGCCCAGGCGCGCCGGTGGCGAGGCATCAGGGAGCCATCGGTGTGCAGCACCGCTTCGTTGCGCTGGTATTCGATCGCGCCCAGCACGGCGCGCTCCTGCGGGCTAGGGTCGGCCAGCAGGGCCAGTGCCTGATCGCTGTGACAGGCCATGAAGACCTGGTCATAGCGCTCGGCTTCACAGCCGCGGGCCTTGAGCTCGACGAAACCGGCGTGGCGCCGGACCCACTCGACCGGCGTGTTCAGGCGGATGCGGTCGCGGTGGCCGGCCACCAGGCGCTCGACGTAGTTGCGCGAACCGCCCCGGATCACCCGCCAGGTCGGGCGCTGCGTGACGCTGAGCAGGCCGTGGTTGTCGAAAAACCGGATGAAAAACGCCGCCGGAACGGCACGCATTCCGCCGGGGTTGGCCGACCAGATGGCCGCGCCCATCGGCAGGATGTAGTGCTCGATAAAACCACGGGAGTAGCGGTTCTGCGCCAGGTAATCGCCCAGCGTGATACGGTTTTCCGGTTCGTCCAGCAGGGCCGGCGCCTCGCGGTTGAAGCGCAGGATGTCCAGCAGCATGCGGTGGAAGGAGGGCCGCAACAGGTTGCGGCGCTGCGCGAACAGCGCGTTCAGGGTGGCGCCGTTGTATTCCAGGCTGTTGCGCTCGTCGCGCACGCTGAAGCTCATCGTGCTTGGCTGCGAGGCCACGCCCAGTTCGTCCAGCAGGGCGATGAAATTGGGATAGGTCACGTCGTTAAAGACGATGAAGCCCGTGTCGACCGCCCAGCGGTCGCCAGCCGCGACCACATCGACCGTGTGACTGTGTCCGCCGATGCGCCCGTCCGCCTCGTAGACCGTGATGTCGTGAGCGCGCGCCAGGCGATGGGCCGCCACATTGCCGGCGATGCCGCTGCCGATCACGGCGACCTTCATCGCGGGTTCGGTTGCGCTCACCACCGCTGCGGCACCTTGCGCAGTTCGGACAGGTCGTAGCCGGCCTCGGCGATCACCTGCAACGCTTGCCGATAGCGTTCTTCCGGCAGGGTCGGCGTGCGCGCCATCAGCCAGACGTAGTTGCGGGGGTTGTGTCCGATCACGGTCATTGAGTAATCGTCGGTCAGGTGGATGATGCGGTAGTCGGCCTTGATCGGCCAGATGAACTGCATGCCCCAGACCGCGTTGCTTTCGGTGTCGCGCACGAAGCCCCGCGGGTGGTATTCCTTCAGCGGGCCGTCGAAGCCGCCCTTGCGGAAGGTGAAGGTCGTGGGAATGGTGCCGTCCGCTGCCAGGCGATACGATTCCACCGCGTTGTAGGCGCCTTTCTCCAGGAAGGTCGGAATGTTCGCGATCACGTACCAGTCGCCCATGAAGCGTTCCAGGTCCACGTAATCGACCGGCTCCAACGGCGGCAGGCTGGCCCGGCAGCCCACCAGCAGCAGCAAGGCCGGCAGCAGCAGAATTTTGGACAGTGAAGGCATGGGGGAGGGTCGCCTCCTCGCGGCGATGTCGGAACGGGGCTGGCCGTTTTGGTTGATCGGGCCTGTCATGACGCGCCTCGTGACCCGTCTTTGCCGGGTTCGCGCGGTAGCCGCGGAAAGAAGGCGCTGGTGCGGCGGATGTAATCGCGGTACTGCGGCCGGCGCGCGGAAATGCCCTTTTCCAGCATGGCCACGCCGGACACGCGCAGCAGCAGAAAAGTCAGCAGCAGCGGTGCGAAAACCGTCCACCAGGCGCCGCCCGCCACCGCCAGCAAATAAATGCCCCACCAGAGCGTGGCCTCGCCGAAGTAATTCGGGTGCCGGGTGTAGCGCCACAAGCCGCTGTCCAGCACCTCGCCGGCGCTGTCCCGGCGCTGGAAGCGATACAGCTGCCAGTCACCGACTGCTTCGAAAAACATGCCCGTCAGCCACAGCGCCACGCCGGCGAAGTCGAGCAACCCCAGCGGCGCCTGCGCACTGACTGCCGCGACCGCCGGCAGGCAGATGATCCAGGCCAGCAGCGCCTGCAGCGCAAACACGATGTACAGGCTCTTCAGCCAGAAATAGGGTTGGTTGTTGGCACGGATCTTCTGATAGCGCCGGTCCTCTGGTTCACCGAAACTTCGAACCGCAATGTGCGCCGAAAGGCGCAGGGCCCAGACCGCGACCAGCGCCACGACCAGCACCGTGCGCGGTCCAGTGATATCGGCAGCGAGCACGTAGACCATCAATCCCAGCAGGAACAGCAGCGACCATAGGCTGTCGACGATGCTCACGTCCCGCTTGAAAGTACTGACCACCCAGGTCACGACGGCGGCCGCCAGCATGGCCGCGAGCGCAAGGAGCCAGGCCTGCAGATCAGGCATGTTCGGTCACCCGCCAGTCTGCGCTTGCGCTGCTGTAGCCGGGCGGGCGCGCGGCCTGCGCCAGGTGCAGCACGACCACGCCCAGCACCACCGGCGGGCCGATCCACGCCACGCCGTTGGCTGCGCCCAGCACGCAGGAGAACCAACCGAGCTGGAAAGCGGCGAAATTGATAAACAGTTTCATCGGCCACGCTCCGCGCTGCTGGCATCCGGGCCGCGGCTGAAAACATAATGACTGACAAACCATTCGCGGCCGTCCGCGAAAGCGAACAGTTCCGCGCAGGCCATAAAAAAAATCCGCCAGCGCTGGAACCAGCGCTCGGCCTCTGCGACGCCGTAAGTCCGCGCCATGATCGGCATGATGCGGTCGCGGCGAGCGTCCATGTTGGCGAGCCAGGCATTCGCCGTGCGCTCATAATGGCGTCCCGACCAGCGATCGTGGCGCTCCAGCTTCAGGTGCTCCTGAAAGCGCAGGGGCAGGTCGTCGGAGGGCATGATGCCGCCGGAAAAAAAATGCCGCCCCATCCAGTCGGCGGGACCCTCGTCACGAAATTCGTAGGCGCAGTCGCGGTGACAGAAGATGTGCATGAAAAAGCGGCCTTCCGGCTTGAGCCAGCCGTTGATCCGCCGGAACAGTTCGCGGTAGTTGCGCATGTGCTCGAACATTTCCACCGACACGATGCGGTCGAAGGTCCCGCCAGGCTCGAAGTCGTTCATGTCGGCCGTGCGCACCTCGACGTTGTCGAGCCCACGCTGCTTTGCCAGTTCCTCGATGTGCCGCCGCTGCGGTGCCGAGTTGGACACCGCGGTCACTGTGCAGGCGGGGTAGCGCGCGGCGATCCACAGGCTCAGCGAACCCCAGCCGCAGCCGAGATCCAGCACCGACATGCCGTCGCGCAGGCCGGCACGCGCACAGCTGAGCTCCAGTGCCCGCTCCTCGGCGGCCTGCAGAGTATTGACCGTGCCATCCCAGCGGCCGCAGCTGTATTTCGCCTGCGCGCCCAGCACCTCGGTGAAAAATTCCGGCGGCACTTCATAATGCTGTTCGTTGGCCAGCTCCGGGACCGGCGCGACCGGCGCCGAGTTCATCATCCCGATGAAAGATTCGAGCCTGGCCGCACTGCGTTCTGGATCCTGCGCGGCGATATCTTTCAGGCGCTGGCGCAGCAGCCGGCGAATACCGGCACGGATCACCGGATCCGGGACCAGGCCGCGCTCGGACCAGGCCAGCACCGTGCCGGAGGATTTGTTTATCGCTTCGCTCATTGCCGTGTTCCGATTCTCCTGTTCCCCTGCCAAGCGCAGGGCAGTGGTTTGTACAATTTTTATCGATTTTGCCGGAGCAGACGTTTTGCAGAACGAGCTCGTGGGCTTTTAACCGGTTTGCATGCTGTTCAGGCATCCGGTGCTCACTAACCCGAACATCGCACCAGCCAGAGCAACTGTACAATATTTGTACAAGAAGATCAAGGACTCTGTAACGCTTTATTGCGTTTTTTGTATATGTTATGTATAGTCCATGCTTGGGAAGAGGGGTAGCGACTGGCAAACCCCCGGGGATTTCAGAACACATGACTGCGAACGCAAGAGACACGGACCACCCAAACGAAAAACTGTACACGATCGGCACCGTCTCGAAGTTGACCGGCGTCGGCGCGATCACCCTGCGCGCCTGGGAGCGCCGCTACGGCCTGGTCGAACCGATCCGCAAGGAAAGCGGGCACCGCCTGTTCACGCGCGCGCACATCGACCAGATCAACCGCATCACCGCGCTGATCGGGTCCGGCATGCGGGTCAGCCAGATTCACCCGGAAATGCTCCGGGACGAGACGGCGGACGGTTCCGAAGAACACGACCGCGAGTGGCGCGAATACCGCAGCGGCATGATGGCGGCCATCATCGCTTTCGACGAAAATCGCCTGGAAGAAATCTACCATCGCGTACTGTCGCTCTACCCGATCGGCCTGGTGACCAACCGGCTGCTCACGCCGCTGCTGGTGGAACTGGGCGATCGCTGGGAACAGGGCAAAGACGGGGTCGCCGAGGAGCACTTTTTCGCCTTTTACCTGCGCAACAAGCTGGGTGCACGCTTTCACCATCGTGGCCGGCCCGATAACGGGCCGCTGCTGCTGATCGCGAGCCTGCCGGGGGAATACCACGAAATCGGGCTGCTGCTGTTCGCCCTGGCGGCGCACGATTCCGGCTACCGAATTCTGCCGCTGGGAGCGAACATGCCGCTGGACGCCGTGACGTCCGCCGCGCGCAAGAGCGACTGCGATGCCATCGTGCTCTGCGGCGCCATTGAGCCGGCGCGCGCCACATTGACACAGGATCTGCCGGCTTTGGTGGAAAAAACGCGCGTGCCGGTTTTGGTCGGCGGCCTGTCCTCTGTTGACAGCTGCGACGAAATCGGCCGCGCGGGCGCCGAAGTCCTCGGCAAGGACATCGACCACGGACTCAAGCGCCTGCGCGAGATCCTGGGCTGAAACGCGGGCCGCACAGGGCCGGGCGTTACCGGCAACGCCTGGCGGGGAGTCTGCTCGTCGAATGCCGCGGCGGTTCTCTTAATGCGGGTTTCGAGGCGGTTGGTGCAGCCCCGGGCTCACCGGAACATGTGGAAGTGGCATCTGTCTGCAGGGGCTACCTGGACAATCCGCACTGGGCGAGAATCGAGTCGGCGCCGATCATGGACGACGTCTGGAAGATTGCCGCCCGTCCCGGCATCGAGCGTCGCGCGCTGTTCAACGCCCGGATTGCGCTGACGCTGCGCCATCACGGCGTAACCGAGCTGGCGACCCGCAACACCAGGGACTTCGACGGATTCGGGTTCATCCGCTTGATCAACCCGTTATTCCTGCTCCTCGCGGGCCTCGCGGATGGCCTGGCGATATGCCCTTATGAACTCGCTTTCGGTGGCGAGCCCGACCAGTTTCATCGACGCTGCATCAGCCACCACGGGCGCCGCGTAACCGACGAACGACTCAAAGCGCAGGAAGGCGGACCACAGGTCGTCGCTTGCCTCCAGCAACAGAGTAACCGGTTCGCATAATTCGCTGGCGGTCTGATCCCTATCCGCCAGCATCAGGGTCGCCAACGGCACTTTTCCCAGCAGCCGCTCCTCTTCAACCACGAAGACATCGCCCAGGTGTCCGCGGTCGATGAATGCCCGCAACTCGGCGGCCGTGCATTCGGGCCGTACCGCGAGGAACTGCTGCGACATGATTTCGCGTACTTCACGGACCGCCATCTGGCGCTGCTCCTGCGGACGTTCAAGGTCAATGCCCCAGCGCAGGATCTGCCGATGAAAGATCGACCGCCCGTAGTAGCGGGTCACAAGCGCATTGGCCGCCACCACGCCGATCATGACCGCAGTCGCCGCCTGGTAGTTTTCAGTCAGCTCGAAAACGATCAGGATGGTTGCCAGGGGCGCACCGATGACGCAACTGACCAGCGCTCCCATGCCAACCAGTACACAAATCTGGTAATCCAGAAACGGCAGCGCGAAGCCCACCATCCCGCCCAGGGCGGCGCCCATGAAAATGGCCGGGCTGAACACCCCGCCCGGGTAGCGCAACCCCAGGCAGCTAACGCTCGCCAGCAGCTTGGCCAGGCACAGCACCGAAATCATGCCGATGCCGTATACAGCCGCCGCCTGGTTGGGGTCTAGCAACTGCTGCATGGTGGTGTCACCAAGCCCCAGAACCTCGGGCACCCAGAGCCCGACGGCGCCCGCCAGCGCGCCGCCCAGTGCGGGTTGAACCCAGATCGGCAAGCCCAGCCGATTGGCCAGGTCGCCCGAGCGAAGCACACCCGCCATATAAACGATCGCCAAGCCGGCCGCCAGCAGGCCCAGCACGAAATAGGCCGGATATTCCCAGACCACCAGGTGGCCGGTCCGTTCCGACAGTTTCAAAGCGACGTACTCGAAGCCGTGATAACGGGTTAAACCAACCGCAAAGACGGAACAGATCGCGATCGGGGCGAAAGCGCGCAAGGAAAAGTGCCCGATGATCACTTCGTGGGCGAAAATCGCCCCGGCGATGGGTGCACTGAACGAGGCCGAGATCGCGGCTGCAACGCCACAACCCAGCAAAACGCGCAAACCGGACCGGGACAGCCCGGTCGACTGGCCGAGGAAAGACGCCACGGTCGCGCCGAGCTGAACCGCCGGGCCGTAACGGCCGACAGAAGCGCCCAACCCCAGGGCCAGTGCATCGCAGGCTGCAGTGACGACGCCATCCCGGGTGTTCAGCTTGCCGTCCCGTTCATGCACGGCGACGATCACATTGGCAGGCCCGTGAAACCGCTCCCAGCCCAGCAGTTTGAGAACCAGGCCGAACAGCAAACCTCCGCCCGCCAGAAGCAGTAGCTGACTCTGCCCGGTCGAGATACGCCCGACACCGTGCACCCAGGAGCTGAACTGGCCGAAAGTGAGGCGAAAGCCATAGGAGCCATAGGCGACCAGGATGCCCAGTGGGATGGCCAGTGCGACCAGGCTCAACAGGGAATAGTTGAGACTGTGCCGCCGGCGCGCCACCAGGGCGGGATCCTCCTGAAGCTCCGCCGCGTTCGGACCCATCCCATCGGAGGGTTCCGGGTCGGGCCTCGGGTCGGGACTGAGTGGCTCACCGATTCTCGTTGGATGCATTGGCTTTATCTGCTCTTCATCTCAATGAATTCTTTCGTTAGGTTGGCGTGGGCGGTGACCATGATTTCGCTGTACAGAACGTGTGGTTCGAACCGCAATCCCGCTGTACAGTGTCATAATAGCCTCCAGTTACGTGTGTTGGTCCACACGCCATCGTAATCTACGATGGTGCAGGAGGCTGCTAGACATCATGTTTTGACCTGCCCTCCTCAAGGTGGCTCTGAGTTGAATCAACGGGTTTTACCCAACCCCAACTTAACCCACGAGCGTTGA
>JAVVFH010000079.1:0-13063 GCA_032250585.1 Lysobacterales bacterium | reverse complement strand
TTGTTGGAACTGGATTTCCGCTTGCGCGGAAATGACGGGAATTCAAGAAATTGGCGTGAGAACAAATTTGCCCTGCATGATAGAAGTCCCGTCGCACCGCACCAGCGATCGGGCGCGGTCTTTACAGCAGACCGTAGCTTTCGAGCAGCGGGCCGGGCTCGGGCGGGCGGCCCCGAAAAGCAACGAAAGACTCGATCGCCGGCCGGGAGGCGCCTACCGCGAGAATCTCGTCTCGCAAAGCCTTTCCGGTCGTCGGCGCCAGCGCGCCTTCTGCCCGGAAGCGGTCCCATGCGTCCGCTGCAAGTTGCTCTGCCCAGAGATAACTGTAATAGCCGGCGGAATAACCACCTCCGAAGATATGGCTGAAACCATTCAGGAAGCGACTGAACTGCGGAACCGGTACCACGCAAACCTGTTGGCGGATCTCCTGTAACAGGGCCAGGGGATCACCGGGGTTTTCCGGATCGTACTCCAGGTGCAGGCGCAGATCGCACAGTGCATATTCCAATTGCCGGACCAGGACCATCGCCTGCTGGAAATGACGCGAACGCAACAGGCGTTTTCTCAAGTCGTCCGGCAATGCTTCGCCGCTTTCGTAGTGGCGGGCGAACCGCCCGAGGACTTCGTCCTCCCAGCACCAGTTTTCCAGCAACTGGCTGGGCAACTCGACAGCATCCCATTCGACGTTGTTGATGCCGTTGACCTGCGGCCATTCCACTTCTGTCAACAGGTGATGCAAACAGTGTCCGAATTCGTGAAACAGCGTCTGCACGTCGTTGTGCGTCATCAGGCAGGGATGGCCGTCCACCGCCGGCGCAAAATTGCAATTCAAATACGCCACCGGCAACTGCAGTCCGCGCGCGAGTTTTCGTTTGGAAAGGCAGACGTCCATCCAGGCACCACCACGCTTGTCCTGGCGCGCGAACAGGTCCATGAACAGCCCGCCGAAGCGGTATCCGTCTGCATCCTGAAGCCAGTAAAAACGAACGTCCGGGTGCCAGGTGGCGACGGATTCATCGATTGCCAGTTCGATACCGAAAAGCCGGTTGGAGGTATGGAACAGCGCCCTGAGCATCTGCGCCAGCGGAAAATAGGGTTTCAGCTCCTCGTCGGACAGATGCAGTTCGGACTGCCGGTAGCGCTCCGACCAGTACGCGACGTCCCAGGCTTGCAAAGGCTGTTCGGCGCCCTTGTCGCGGGCGAAATCCAGCAGCTCGGCGTACTGGCGCTGAGCGGCCGGCACCGCCTTTTCGGCCAGTGTTTCCAGAAACACAAGAACCGTTTCGGGAGAGTCCGCCATCCGCCGCGACAGCGCGAGTTCAACGTAGTTGCCGAATCCCAGCAGGCATGCGAGTTCGTGCCGCAGGGACAACAGTTCCCGGATCAGGGGGCTGTTGTCCCACTCGCCGGCAAAGGGGCCGCGGTCCGAGGCTCGGGTCACGTAAGCGGTGTACACGTCGCGCCGGAGCTCGCGGTCTTCGGCGTGCGTCATGATGGCCTGGAACGAAGGTGCACTCAGGTCAATCAGCCAACCGGACTTGCCGCGCGCTTGCGCGAGACCCTGCAGCAGTCTCAGCTCCGCCTCGGGCAGTCCGGACAGGCGTTTGCGGTCCTGGAGATGCAGAGACCACGCCCGCGTGGCATCCAGGAGGTTTTCCGAGAACTTCGAGCCCAGTTCACTCATGCGCAGCACCAGTTCACGGTAGCGCGCCTGATCTTCGCCGGATAATCCAACGCCGGCCAGCCGAAACTCCCGAAGTTCCAGCTCCACGATTCTTTGCTGTACCGGACTCAACTCCCGGAACGACGGCGAATCGCGCAATTCGCGGTACGCACGAAACAGTTCCGGATTCTGCTGCCGCCAGTTTTCGTGCTCTGTCAAACGTTTCAGACCTGCGTTGTATGCCTGACGCATCGCTTCGTTGTCGGCGACGGAATTCAAATGCGATACCGGCGACCAGGCGCGGCTGATTTCATCGCCCCAGCCTGCCTCCGCCTCCGCAATCGACCAGCCGGGCGATACCGTTGCCGCCAACTGCTTCTCGATACCTTCTTCATACTCTGCAAGCAGTTCTTCCAGCGCCGGCATGACGTGCTCCGGCTTGATGGCCGCAAAATCCGGAAGACGGAATGCCTGTGTGCTGTGACGAAGTGGGTTTCGCATTTTGGAAGTGTCTTTCATAATAGGGGATTGTCGCGCACCATATGACGCGTGACGGGACATTGTGAGTCTGTCGTTAAACACGATCTACTGCGAAAAATCCGACAGACTCCCAGGCGGACGTTGCGCTCTGGAAGCTACTATGTGAGGCTTAGTGGCCTGTAACACAAATTATGACGCATTCAGAGCCCCGCATGCGCGTCAAGGCAAGGCGCAGTCCGCAGGGAATGGCGCGCCCTTGCCAAGGGCTGCAACGCCGCATTGACGCGCATGCGGGGCTCCCTTCGGGCGAGGCAATAAGTGGCCATCTGCGTTGTTGCACTCACTTGAATTAGCATGGCTAGTCCTGCGCTCGCGCGCCTAACAGCTGGCCGCTTCTTGCCTCGCTGAATGCGTCATAATTTGTGTTACAGGCCACTAGAATGGAATATCGTCTTCCGCGAAACCGTCGTCGTTGTCTGGCGGCCGCGATGACTGCCTCTGCTGAGCGGACTGACTCTGCTGAGCGGGCTGCGAATCCCGGAAACCCGAATTCTGAGGTTGCCTCGATTCAACCTCGCCGCCGCGTCCGCCGAGCATCTGCATTTCGTTGGCCACGATCTCCGTGGTGTAACGGTCCTGACCGCTCTGGTCCTGCCATTTGCGCGTGCGCAACGCCCCCTCGATATAGACCTGGCTGCCCTTGCGCAGGTACTCGCCCGCGATCTCGGCGAGGCGGCTGAAGAAAACGATCCGATGCCACTCGGTCCGTTCCTGATTTTCGCCCGTTTGCTTGTCGCGCCAGGATTCACTGGTGGCGAGCCGGATGTTCGTCACGGCGGCGCCGTTTGCGGTGTAACGGGTTTCCGGATCCGCACCCAGATTACCGACCAGGATGACTTTATTGATACCACGTGCCATCAGGCATCTCCCTACTAAGTATCTGTCCATAAACGGGCATCCCGGCCCGTTATGGATTCGCTGCGCAAAAGCGTGGTTTTGCTGCGCTCACATTTTCAATGGCTTACGTCATTGAAAATGGCGGCACTTCCATATGCCGCATTCGTGCACATCCGTTTATGGATGGGCGCTACTGAATGAGGGTCAAAGTTTAACACAGTCAAGCGGCCTCTCTTGTCAGAAAAAAGCGCGGCTCAGCCCAACTCAAAACCAGTCCCCAACCGAGACAGACAACCCCGGCAACGACCAACGCAACACCGCTGCCGAAGCGCGACAGAAGCCAGCCGCCCAGCACACCGCCGAGGAATGCACCGAAGAATTGCGAGCCACTGTAAACGCCCAGTCGGCGCCCGCGCTTGCGGCTGCCGGTGAGTCTCGAGAGCAATGACGGCATGCCTGCCTCGAGCAGGTTGAAACCCACGAAATAGAGCGCGACGAGCACGCCGAGCATCGGCAAGCCAAGGTCCGTCGGCAGCAGGACCAGGGCGACTGCCATCGAGCCGAATGCCCAGGGCAGCATCCGCTGCTCAGCCAACGAGGAACCAACGCGGCGCAACAGCGGAAACACGATCAGGACCGAGGCGAGCATGGTCGGAATATAAATTTTCCAGTGGTCGGCCAACTCGAAGTCGAAGGCATCCACCAGCATGGGCGGCAAGGTCACGAACAGCAGAGTCATCACCGCGTGCAGCAGCAGGATACTGAACGACAGCAGCCACACCGGCGCCATAGGCAGGTCGCCATCCGGGTCCGTGGCCATGGTCTGCACTGTCACACGCGGCAAAGTCAGCACCAGCACCACCCCGACCAACGCGAACACCACGGTCAACCAGAATAATCCGGTCAGGCCGATCAGGTTCGCCAGCGGAACGGATAGCGCCATGGACAGCAGGAAAGAGGCGCCAATGGACATGCCGATGATCGCCATAACCACGGAGCGGCGCTGCGGCCGCGTCAAGTCTGCCGCCAACGCCAGCGCGACCCCGGCAATCGCGCCGCAGCCTTGCAGCGCCCGGCCGGCGATCAACGTGACCATGTCGTCGGACAGCGCCGCTATAATGCCACCGGCCGCAAACAAACTCAGGCCCAGTAACATTACGGGCCGCCGCCCCCAGCGGTCCGAAAGCCAGCCGAACGGTTGCTGCAGCACAGCCTGCGTGAGGCCGTAGATGCCCACCGCCAACCCGCCGAGCAACGGCGTGAAACCGGGTATGTCGCGAGCCAGCACCATGAAGACGGGCAGAATCAGGAACAGGCCCAGCAAGCGCAGCGAGATCACGCCGGCCACTGTCGCTGCTAATTTCAACTCCTGCGTCTTCGTGAATTCAACGGGCAAAGTAAGTTCCTCGATGGATGGACCGGATCGATCTTATGATGTGTGCCGATCTGCGGGAGCCGAGATTATAGAGTCTCCGGCCTTGTGTTCAAACAGGCCCGTCTTATAATTGGCGAAACCAAGGCTGCAAGGAAAAGCATGAACCAGGCAAGCGTCTTCGCGGATACGGCCGCAGAGCGCCCGACGACGGACATCACGACGGTTTTTGAACTGTGTGCCGATGACATGACGTCGGTGGATCGATTGATTCGAGACAGCCTGGATTCCGAAGTCGTGCTTATCCGGCAAATCGCGGAGTACATCATTGGCTCAGGCGGCAAGCGCCTGCGCCCGATGCTCTTGGTTTTGTCCGCACATGCCTGTGGCTATCGCGGCGACCAGCACGTAACGCTGGCCGCCATCATCGAGTTCATCCATACCGCTACGCTGCTGCACGACGACGTGGTCGATGAGTCGGATTTGCGGCGCGGCCAGGATTCCGCGCATGCCGTCTGGGGCAACGCGGCCAGCGTGCTGGTCGGCGATTTCCTCTATTCCCGCAGCTTCCAGATGATGGTTACCGTGGACTCGATGCGAGTGATGGAGGTGCTGTCGAACGCGACCAATACGATCGCCGAGGGTGAAGTCGAGCAATTGCTGAACCTGCGTGATCCGGAAGTCAGCGAAGCCCGCTACTTCAGCGTCATCGAGAAAAAAACCGCCAAGCTGTTCGAAGCGGCCTGCCAACTCGGTGCAGTGCTTGCGGGACGCCCGGAACTGGAACAGCAGATGGCCCTTTTCGGGCGGGAACTCGGCACCGCGTTCCAGGTGGCCGATGATGTGCTCGATTACACAGCCGACGCCGGCACGCTCGGTAAAAACATCGGCGACGATCTCGCCGAGGGCAAGCCGACACTGCCATTGATTCTGTCGCGCAAATACCTCGACCCTTCGCAGAAAGTGCGGGTCGACAATGCGATTCGCGAAAACGGACTGGGGCGGATCGCCGAGATCGCCGAACTGATCCAGGCCAGCGGCGCCTTGACCGAATCCATGGATGTAGCCCGCGGGCGTGCTGAAAACGCAAGCGCGGCGCTGTCGGCTTTGTCCGCATCGCCCTGGAAAGACGCAATGATCAAGCTGGCCACCTACAGCGTCTCCCGCGACTGCTGATCCCGTATTCAGCCCTCTGCAGACTTCAGGCCAACGCCCGGTTCCATTCCTCGACCCGGTCGGCCTGCGCGGACAGGACCGCTTCTCCGCCCTGCACGTCAATCCCCTCGATGGTGTCGCCCACTTCGATGGCATCGACAATCCGCTGATCGGCCTCATCCAACACCTCGCCAAACACCGTGTGGCGCCCGTCCAGCCACGGGGTGGCGACGTG
This sequence comes from Lysobacterales bacterium, assembly GCA_032250585.1. Lineage (GTDB taxonomy): Bacteria > Pseudomonadota > Gammaproteobacteria > Xanthomonadales > SZUA-36 > JAVVFH01. The sequence goes on along the minus strand of JAVVFH010000079.1, from coordinate 7,261 downwards.
GGTGATGAAGAACTGGCTGCCGTTGGTGCCCGGTCCGGCGTTTGCCATCGACAATTTTCCGGGTGCATCGTGCCGGAGTTCCGGTATGCATTCGTCTTCGAAGCGGTAACCCGGACCGCCCGACCCACTGCCTTTCGGACAACCGCCCTGGATCATGAAATCGGGGATCACGCGGTGGAAGCTGAGACCGTCATAATAGCCAATTTTGGCAAGATTGACGAAATTAGCCACCGTTACCGGTACTTTATCGGCAAATAAACGCAAATTAATGTTACCTTTGCTGGTGCGCATGACCGCGTTCACTGCGGATACTGACTGATTCATCGTATGAATACTCCTGATTTAAAAAAACTGAAACTTTTTCCGCACCAAGCGGGTCTACTGTTTGGTAAGGCCGCGGGATGGTCTCTCCCTCAACCATCAGGGCAATTTCTGCACTCCTCACCCCTGACCCGCGGCCTTACCTTGTTTCTCTTCTTTTTGCCGCAGCTTGTCTGCCGCGACCTAGAAATCTTCGCTCACCTCAAATCTGAAGCCACATTCGATCGCGAAACGCGCGCCGCGTTCGCGATAGTCACGGAACTGCGGAAAACTCGGCGCCCCCGGCGACAACAACACGACACCGCCGCGCGGCGTCAGCTTTTTTGCACGCGCAACCGCCCCGGCGAGGTCTTCGCAGGCAGAGAAACCGCCCACGGGTTTAACGCCACCCTCGCGCAGGCATTCGACGATGCGTACTCCATTGTCCGGTACCGCAATCACGGCTTGCAGCGTGCATTCGCGGAACGCCGGAACGTAAGGCTGCCAGTCCAGCCCGCGATCCAGGCCACCGACGATCAGCGTCAACGGCCGATCCGTCAAGGTGCGCAGCGCGGCCACCGTCGCCACCGGCGTCGATGAAATGCTGTCGTTTACATAATACACGCCATCGCGCTGGCCGAGCCGCTGCAGACGATGCGGAAGGCTCCGAAAAGAAGACAGATCGCGCGCCGCCTCCACCACATCCCCGCCCAGCAATTCCAGGGCCGTCAACGCGGCGGCGGCATTCGACAGGTTGTGCGCACCCGGTAACCCCCGAGGCAATCCGACGGGCAGGCGGCGTTCGCCGCTGAACACCCCACCGGCTTGGGCGCGGATGCCGCGCTCACCGTTGAACCAATGCGTGTCTTTGCGCCCGGCAAACGCTTCGCGCAGCACCGGATCCGCTGCATTGGCGATCAACGTCCCACCCGCTGCCAGCTCGGCCAGCCGTAACTTGTCGCGCCGATAGGCAGCCGCACTGCCGTGCCAATCGAGATGCTCGGGTGAGAAATTCAGCACCAGCGCCACATCGGGCCGTGCCTCGAGGTCCGCGAGCTGGAAACTGGACAGCTCGATCACCCACCAATCGACACCCCGATCCTCGCAGGCCAGCAGCGGCAAGCCGATGTTACCGGCCAGTTGCACCCGATGACCTGCCGAACGCAGCAAGTGGGCGAGCAGTGCGCAAGTCGTGCTCTTGCCTTTGGTTCCCGTGACGCACAGGGTCTTCTGCTCCGGATGCGCCGCGAACCACAGACTGCTGGCCGTCGTGACGCGCACCCCCGCGGCCCGGGCCCGCTGCAGGCTTTCGCGATATACACTGATCCCTGGCGAACGGATCAGCAGGTCGAACGATGCCAGGCCGGCCGCCGCCAGTGGCCCGACGAGCAGGCGGTCAAAGTCGCCCAGTTCGGCCGCGAACACACGGTCGGGAGAGGACTCCGACAGCAGGGTCAGCGGTATCCCCGGATAGAGTCTGCGCAAATAGCGACGTACCGCCTGACCTTCCCGGCCGATGCCCAGAATGGCAACGCGGGCCGTGCCGAAATCAATCTCGTGCATCGAAAATTCTCGCCGCCTGCAACCCGGCTGCCACTGCCTCGGGAATAAAATGCTCGCCGCCAGGCCGCAGCAGACATTGCAGCGTCGGCACCTCCCAGCCCGCCAGTTCCGGCAGCAATTCGAGAATCACGGCATGGCCGCGCCAGGCGTCGTTGACGCCCAGCGCGCCCAGCGCGGCGCGGCATTCACCGATTTCGCCCACGCATTCGAACGGCTTGTCCCGGCCCAGGCCGCACAGCGCCCGGAAGCCATCGGCCTGGCCCGGGTCGTCGAGCAGATCGGCACCCTGGATCGCGCTGACTTCAGCGGGCGACAGAAACAGCGCAAGGCTGAGCGCGGCAAAGCGGCACTTGGGGCAATCACGGCACCAGCGCCCCTCGACGCGTGGCCCGGCGAGATGGAAATTGCGATTGCAGCTGGAATATACGAAGTGGAAATCGGACATTTCGCTGAAACGCCGCACGATGCCCAGTTCGGAGAACGGACGGAGGATCGAGAAATACTCGACATCGGCGCTGACGCGCTCGGCGATCACCCGCCGGAACGACGCTTCGAAGGCCGAACTCTTGCTGTACTGATGATTGACTGGCGCACCGTCCGGGCGCGTCAACGTGACCTCGTCGGCCGAACGCTCATTCGAAAAAACCACGTAGCTGAAGCCGTAAAGCACGGCAGCACAGAGCAGGATAGCCGAATTGATCGCGGTCACGGGCACGTGACCGTTCCAGGCGCCGGCTGCGTTCAGCACGGACAATTCGGGCGCGAGTTCACGCCCGATCCGGATCAGCGGCAGGCCCGTGGCCCGAACGGTTTCACTGATCAACCCGGAACGTCCGACGCAGATCGGCATGACTTCGAAACCGGCCCGCCGCATCAGGTCCAGGCCAACCAGGCTGTCCTTGCCGCCGCCCATGGCCACCAGCGCGCGCGAAGGCAGAAGCAACGAACGCGCCCGCGCGCTGAAAACCGGCGCGTCCCGTTGCGGGAAGTTCACCCGCGCGGCGACATCGAGGTTGTTGAGGTGCGCAAATTCTGCCAAACCCTGGACGTAGAGTTCCTGCAGGAACCCACCCAGGCCAGCCACCGCTTCGGGATGCCCGAAACGGATTTCGGGGGCGAGACCGGCCTTGTAATAGCTCACGCCGGCAATCGCGTGCAGCAATTCCAGTGCACGCTGGAAAGCCGCTTGCCGCGATGCATCAGGCGGCCACGGTGCATGCGGAAAAGTGATCGTCTCGACCAGTTCAGGGCCTTCGTCGAAGCGATATCCCAGGTGGGCAACACCGGTCAGCGCGTCGTACCCACAGTCCGTAAAATGGAAACGACGCGCTTGCCGGGGATCAGGGTAAACGGCTGTTTTCACAAAGCTCGTATCCTCGTCCAGGACGCAGCGAAAACGCCGCCGCCCGTCTCGTCACCGGATGGAATCAGGGCCCGGTGCGCGGCGCGCAGCAGTTCTTCGTGGTCACCCGATTCCACCAGCAGGCTGAGACAGAGGTCGTTTGCCGATTGCGACAGCATCAGCAGCGGGCGCCGCTCGAAAAAGGACATCACCTCCTGCAGACGGCACAAAGCGGTACGCACTCCACGTCCCACCAGATTTACGCAGACGCAGTCGTCGAACAGCTTAACCCGGCAACGGCCGGACAATTCTGCCACCAGAGCGGCGAGATCCTCCGCTGGGAGGTGGTTTGCCTCAATATTGAGCGCCACCGTGGTGGTGGTCTCGGAAGTCGCTACCAGGTCGACGGACAGGCCGCGGCGGCTGAAAATGCCGAACACCTCGGCGAGAAAGCCCACCTGGTGACGGTGGTCCAGGTTCTCCAACAGCAACACCGCCATGCGCTGCTGGCAGGTGATGGTCTTGACGCCTTGGTAGGCAGAACCCTCTTTGCCGATGCGGGTTCCGGACAAATCGCGTCGATTGACGTCCTGGATCAGCACCGGCGTGCCGGTCGCGGCTGCTGCTCGCAAGCTGCGCGACTGGATGACCTTAGCACCGCTGGCGGCCATCTCCAGGGCTTCGTCGTAATCCACCGCGCTCAGCAAACGGGCTTCTTCAATCAGGCGCGGATCGGCACTGAACAGGCCGGGAACGTCGGTCCAGACTTCCAGCCGAACGGCACCCAGCCGACCGGCCAGCAGCGCCGCGGAGGTGTCGGATCCACCACGCCCGAGCAGCGCCGTGGCGCCATCCGGCGCGCGCGCAATGAAACCCTGGGTAATAATAACGGACGCCAGTCCGCCAAAAAGGTCCGGCCATCGAGCACCCATTTGCGGATCGACGCCTGGCTCACAGGCTGCCGAGAGCCAACGACGCGCCGGCGCGCGCCCGGGTTCGTCGACGACCCGCAGCAGATCACGCGCATCGACCCAGGTGGTTTCCATGCTTTGCGCCAGGAAAGCGGCGCCGATTTTAGTGCTTAGCCACTCGCCCACCGCGAGTAATCCCGCGGTTGGCTTCGGCCCCGGCTCAGCCTGCAATTCTTCCAGGCTGCACTGAAGGTATGCAACGGCTTCGTTCAGCCAGGCGCTCTCGTCCACGGCCAGATCTCGCCCGAGCGTACGGTGGATGTCCAGTATCTCCGTTGGCAACGCTCCATTGCCGGGGTCCGCTGCCAGGGCCGCGAGGCGATTCGTGACGCCGGCCGCTGCCGAGCAGACCAGCAGTACACGATACCCTTCGCAGCGGCGCGCGCCGACCAAAGAAGCAACGGTCTCCCATTGCCGGCGCCCGGCCACGCTGGTGCCGCCGAATTTCAGCACGATCCAGTTGTCTGCCACGGTCGCGGCACCTGTTCCTTGGGGTGCCGACACGTTACCTAATTCGTCCGGGAGTGTATAGATGGGGAGTTCCCTTACCTTCACTTTTTCTTATTGCGGTCAGCGCTTTGCCCGAATCCATTAATGCCTGGCCTGACTTGGTATACGGCTTCCATACTCGGTCAGCCGAGACAAAAAAACGGCGCCAAAGCTGGCGCCGTCAAGGAGGGGTCGTGCAGATGAATCTGAACTATCCCTTGGGAGTGTTTACTGCAAATGAAGCACAACTGGTAAATGAGACCGTTGGTCACCCACCGAAGTTCAATTGGAGTCCGGAAACTTCAGCCGACTTCGCTTGACCGATATCAACGCCTGCGAAACGTCTCCCGCCTACCATGAATTGCGCCTTGCCTTGACGCGCATGCGGGGCTCTGAATGCGTCATAATTTGTGTTACAGGCCACTAGCGCAACAAGGCTGAATAACGACTGAACAGCGGCGCGCAAACAGGCTCGATCCATGATTTGGCGCATCCGGCAATCTGTACTAGGATGGCCTTTCCAATTTTTCCGTTTCAGGAATACCGAATGCCGAATTATAAAACTGAAAATATTCGTAACCTTGCCCTGGTTGGCCATAGCGGAGTCGGCAAAACCACGCTGGTGGAAGCACTGCTGGAAAAATCCGGCACCATAGGTGAAGCCGGCACCATCGAGCGCGGCACCACCACCACCGACTTTGACCCGCTGGAAAAGGAATACCAGCACTCGCTGGACTCAGCCATCGTCAGCCTCGACTTCGACGGCATTCACGTCAATCTCATCGACACCCCCGGCTTCCCGGATTTCCGCGGCAACGCGCTGACCGGCATGGCCGCCACCGAGACGGCGGCGCTGGTGATCAACGCCGCCAACGGCATCGAACTGTCCACCCGCCGCCTGATGCGCCGCGCCAAGCGCCGGCGCCTGTGCCGCATCATCATCATCAACCGCATCGACCAACCGGGCGTCGACCTGAAACAGGTCGTCGACAGCATCCGTCGCGAGTTCGGCCCCGAGTGCCTGCCGATCAATCTGCCGGCCGAAGGCTACAGCACCGTGCGCGACTGTTTCTTCAGCACCGAGGGGAAAACCGATATTTTTTCGCTGGCCGAAGCCCACGAGGCGATCATCGACCAGGTGGTGGAGACCAGCGAAACCCTGATGGAGAAATACCTGGAAGGCGAGGAACTCGACCGCCAGGAACTGCACGACGCTTTCGAACGGGCATTGCGCGAAGGCCACCTGGTGCCGATCTGCTTTACTTCGGCCGCTACCGGCGCCGGCCTGGGCGAATTCCTGAAACTCTGCAAACGGTTGCTGCCGAACCCGGCCGAGGGCAATCCGCCGCTGATCATGCAAGGCGAAGGCGCCGAACCCGCGAAGGTCCAGCCGGACCCTGACGGCCACGTCATTGCGCACGTCTTCAAGGTCACGAACGATCCTTTCGTCGGCAAGCTGAGCATCTTCCGCATCTACCAGGGCACCATCCGGCCCGACACCCAGATGTTCATAGGCGACAGCCGCAAGCCGTTCAAGATAGGTCACCTGTTCAGAGTGCAGGGCGGCAAGCACGAAGAAATCGACGCGGGCATACCGGGCGACATCTGCGCCGTCGCCAAAGTGGACGACATCCAGTATGGCGCGGTGCTGCACGACTCCCACGACGAAGACAATTTCCACCTCAAACCGATGGACTTCCCACAGCCCATGTACGGGCTTGCCATCGAACCCGAAAGCCGCGGGCAGGAGCAGAAGCTTTCGCAGGCCATCACCAGGCTGACCGAGGAAGACCCCTGCTTCATCGTGGAGCACAACCAGGAATTAAACGAAACCGTCGTGCGCGGCCTGGGTGAACTGCACATGCGCGTGATGCTGCAACGCATGAACCAGCGTTACAACGTGACCGTGCAAACCCGGCCGCCGCGCATCGCTTACCGTGAGACGATCACCCGACCCGCCGAAGGCCATTACCGCCACAAGAAACAAACCGGCGGCGCGGGGCAGTTCGGCGAGGTGTTTTTGCGCGTACGGCCGCTGAAACGCGGTGAGGGCTTCGAGTTCGTCAACAAGGTGGTCGGCGGTTCGATTCCCACCAGCCTGATCCCGGCGGTGGAAAAAGGCATCCGCCAAATCATGGAAGAAGGTGCCATCGCCGGCTACCAACTGCAGGACATCGAAGTCGAAGTCTACGACGGCAAATACCACCCCGTGGACTCGAAAGAAATCGCCTTCGTGATTGCCGGGCGCAACGCCTTCCTGGACGCCATTGAGAACGCCGGCCCGCAGATCCTGGAACCGATCGTCAGCGTCGATGTGACAGTGCCCGAATCGGTAATGGGCGACGTCACCGGCAACCTGGCGGCGCGCCGGGCGCGTATCAGCGGCACTGAAAGCCTCAGCGGCGGCCTGGTGACCGTCAAGGCCGACATGCCGCTCAGTTCACTCAACGGCTACCACACCGAACTGAAAAGCATGAGCCAGGGGCAGGGCAGCTACACCATGGAATTCAGCCACTACGACCCGGTGCCACACGACGTGCAACGGGAACTGGCGGCGGCGCACCAGCCGAAGGAAGAAGACTGAACGAACCGGCGC
>JAVVFH010000078.1:0-13117 GCA_032250585.1 Lysobacterales bacterium | reverse complement strand
GCGAATCCAGCGGTGTTGTTGGAAGTGGATTTCCGCTTTCGCGGAAATGACGGGAATTCAAGAAATTGGCGTCAGAAGAAATTTGCCCTGTACGGGTGTCCTGATGACTTGGCGTCGATCGTGCGGATGCTTGCGCAGGTCAATGCCATGTACAATAGCCATTTTTGCGGCAGAGGCATCCGTGTTCAAGACCTTGTGCAGGCATTTTGTGAAAAACCAGGCGGCGAAACCGGCGAAGATGGGAATCCTACTCAAGACCAAAGACGAAATTGAGCAAATGCGCGTGGCCGGCCAGCTGGCCGGGCAGGTGCTGCGGATGATCCGTCCCCACGTCGAGCCCGGCGTCACCACCGGCGAACTGAACGAGATCTGTCACGACTATATCACCGGCGAGCAGCAAGCCATTCCCGCCCCGCTCAACTACCGGGGTTTCCCGCGCTCGATCTGTACCTCGGTCAACCACGTGATCTGCCACGGCATCCCGGGCGACAAACGCTTGCGTGACGGCGACATCGTGAACATCGACATCACGGTGATCAAGGACGGCTGGCACGGTGACACCAGCAAGATGTTCCTGGTCGGCAAACCCACCATCAAAGGCAAGCGGATTTGCGACGTTGCGTATCGCTCGATGGTCACGGGCATCGAAATGGTCCGGCCGGGTGTCCGGCTGGGCGACATCGGCCACGCCATCCAGAAATATGCCGAGGGCCAGGGTTGCTCGGTAGTGCGCGAATACTGCGGGCACGGCATCGGCCGTGGTTTCCACGAAGACCCGCAGGTCCTGCATTACGGGCGCCCCGGCAGCGGCGAGGTGCTGGTTCCCGGCATGGTGTTTACCATCGAGCCGATGATCAACCTCGGCCGCCGCGATACCAAGCTGCTGCCGGACGGCTGGACCGTCGTCACGCGCGACCGCAGCCTGTCGGCGCAATGGGAACACACCATCGCGGTCACCGACGACGGGCACGATGTGCTGACGCGCTTACCGGGTGACGACCTCTGACGATGCACGGCAGACTGGCGGCACCGCCGGCCTCGAGGGGTTGTCTCGACCTGGCGCGTATCGAAGCGCTTGAATCGCAGGAAAGCCTGATCCGGCCGAACGACCCGGACTGCGCCGGGCGTACCGTGGACCTGCGCGATTTTCTGCGCGAATCGATGGAACAGGCCAATGCATGCCTCGCCGAGCAATTCTGGGCGCGCGAAGACGTGGTCCAGTTGGTGCACGCGCGGGCCTGGTCGGTCGAACAGTTGCTGCTGCTGGCCTGGCGCAAACTCGTGCCGTTCACTGAAAACGTCAGCCTGGTCGCCGTCGGCGGCTTCGGCCGAGGCGAACTGCACCCCCATTCGGACGTCGACCTGCTGATCCTGCTCGGTGAAGACATGGCCAGCTCCCTGCTGCGGGAAGAAATCGAAGCCTTCGTGCAACTGGTATGGGACGCCGGTTTCTACCTCGGTCACAGTGTGCGCACTATCAGCCAGTGTGCCGAGGCGGCGCGCGCCGACGTGGCGACCGCGACCACGCTGATGGAGTCGCGCCTGCTGGTCGGCTCCATGCCGCTGCTGCGCGAGATGCTGGCCGCCATCGCCACCGACACGATGTGGAGCGGCCGGGCTTTTTTCCAGGCCAAGTGCGAGGAGCAGCAGCAGCGCCACGAGCGCTACCACGAAACCGCCTATAACCTGGAGCCCAACATCAAGGAGGGTCCGGGCGGCCTGCGTGACATCCAGATGATCTCCTGGGTCACACGGCGGCACCTGGGTGCGACCACGCTGCACGGCCTGGTAGAGCACGGGTTCATCAGCGAGTCGGAGCATCGCGATCTGGTGGGCGGCCAGCGTTTTTTGTGGCGTGTGCGCTACGCGCTGCACCTGCTCGCCGGGCGTGCCGAGGATCGCCTGCTGTTCGACCACCAGGCCGAGATCGCGAAGCGTTTCGGTTTCGAGGACAGCGCCAACAGCCTGGCCGTCGAAAAATTCATGCAGCTCTATTACCGCACGGTGATGCGCCTGGAGCGCCTGAACGAGAGCCTGCTGCAGTTGTTCCAGGAAGCGTTCCTGCCGCGTGGCGACGACGAACCGGTCGATTTGAACGAGAACTTCCGGGTCCGCAACGGTTTTCTCGAATTGACGGACGAATCGGTTTTCGTGCGGCGCCCCGTCAGCCTGATGCAGTTGTTCGTGCTGCTGGCCGAAAACGAAACACTCAAAGGTGTGACGGCCTCGACCATCCGCAGCATCCGTGACCACCTGTACCTGATCGATGACGAATTTCGCGCCGACGTGAGTGTCAACCACTGCTTCCTGGAGCTGCTCAGGCAGCCCGAGGGCGTGTACACGCAGTTGCGGCGCATGAACCGCTACGGCGTGCTGGCCGCGTACATCCCGGCCTTCGGGAACATCGTCGGGCGCATGCAATACGATCTTTTCCACGTCTACACGGTGGATCAGCACACGCTGTTCGTGGTGCGCAATCTGCGGCGTTTTGCCTACGGCAAGTACCAGGAGCAGTTTCCGCACGCGCGTTCGGTTTACAAGCGCATTGCCAAGCCGGAACTGCTCTACCTGGCGGCCATTTTCCACGACATCGCCAAGGGCCGCGGCGGCGATCATTCGCAGCTCGGTGCGGAAGACGCGCGGGCCTTCTGCGAGATGCTGGACCTCGACCCGGGCGAGCGCGACATGGTCGTCTGGCTGGTGCGCTACCACCTGCTGATGTCGATGACCTCCCAGCGCAAGGACCTGTCCGATCCGCTCAATATCCAGGAATTCGCCGAGGTGGTCGGTAACACGCGTTACCTCGACCACCTGTACCTGCTGACCGTCGCCGACATCGCCGCGACCAGCCCCAAGCTCTGGAACAACTGGAAGAACAAACTGCTGTGGGACCTCTACCTGTCCAGCGGCGATGCCCTGCGGCGCGGCCTGGAAAACCCGATCAAGCGTGCCACGCGCATCCGCGAGACGCGTGTCTCTGCGTTCAACCAGCTGCTGCACCGCGGTCTTGATTCGGAGGCCGTAAATGCTCTGTGGGAAAGCCTGCCCGAACACGCGTTCTGGCGGCTGAGCCCCGATCAGCTGCGGTGGGCCACAGAGACCGTGCTGAACCAACCGGACGCGGGGCTGCAGATCGAACTGCGCCCGGTACAGCCGCACGGCGTGTCGGAACTGCTGGTCTGTGTGCCCGATCACGACGGGCTGTTCGCGTCCATCACGCGCGTGCTCGATGAAATGGGGCTGGACGTGATGTCTGCACGGATTCTGACCACCGCGGACGGGCGCAGCTTCGATCTGTTCCAGTTGATGGACCAGCACGGCAACGTGCTCAACAACGCGGACGCCGCGGAGCTGGTACAACGACTGAAAGTCGCCACGCGCGAGTACCAGCCGCGCGGGCCGGTCAAGCGGGCCATGCCGCGGCGTCTGCGTCACTTCAAGTCGGACCCGGTCATCCATTTCGACAAGGATCCGGACGCAGACGGCACCATTTTGCACCTGCAGTGCAACGACCGGCCGGGATTGCTTTCGTGTGTCGCTGCGGCAATCTACGAACAGGACATCCAGGTACACAACGCGCGTATCGCGACCTTCGGCGAGCGGGTCGAAGACACTTTCCTGATCAGTGACGCCGGGCATCGGCCGCTGACGCAAGAGGCGATGTCCAGACTCGAACAATCCATCGAAAAGCAACTGGAGCGAGCTTGACAGTGAACAAAGGAACGACGGATCGGGCGCAATTGCAAAATACCATAGAGTCGGCGTGGGCAGAGCGCGCCGCCCTGAAGCCCGCGAACGCCGCCGGCGAGTTGCGCGAAGCGCTCGAAGCCTGCCTGGACGGGCTGGAAAGCGGCTGCCTGCGGGTCGCCGAGCCGGCCGGCCCGCCGGGCGAATGGCGCGTCAATCAGTGGCTCAAGAAAGCCGTTCTGCTGTCTTTCCGGATTCGCCGTAACGAAGTGATCGAGGCGGGGTTCACGCGGTTCTTCGACAAGCTGCCGCTGCGCTGGGGCCCCGCAGCCGATGGGGATATCGGCGCGGTCGGCGCCCGCGTCGTGCCGCCGGCGACCGTGCGCCGGGGCGCCCACGTCGGCCACGATGTGGTGCTGATGCCCAGCTACGTCAACGTCGGCGCCTATGTCGGTATGGGCAGCATGATCGACACCTGGGCGACCGTCGGCTCCTGCGCGCAGATCGGCAGCCGCGTGCACATCTCCGGCGGCGTGGGCATCGGCGGGGTGCTCGAGCCCCTGCAGGCGAATCCGACCGTGATCGAGGACGACTGTTTCATCGGCGCGCGTTCGGAAGTCGTGGAGGGTGTGGTGATCGAGCGTGGCAGTGTGCTGTCGATGGGCGTGTTCATCGGCCAGAGCACGAAAATCTACGACCGTGCCAGCGGCGAAATCCTGCGCGGGCGCGTGCCGGCCGGCTCGGTCGTCGTGCCCGGCTCACTGCCGGCGGCCGACGGCAGCCACTCCCTGTATTGTGCGGTCATCGTCAAGAGGGTGGACGAGCAGACCCGCGCCCGCACCAGCGTCAACGAGATTCTCCGGCATGTCGACTGACCCGCAGACCCTTCAATGGCAGGTCTACGGGCTGCGCCACTGCGACAGCTGCCGGCTTGCTCGTAAATGGCTGGAAGCCTACGAAGTGCCGTATCGCTTTTACGATGTGCGAGATGACGGCCTCGACGCCGATACCCTGCGCGGCTGGCTCGATTCCGCGCAGGGTTCGCGCCTGCTCAATCGCCGCAGCGCCACCTGGCGGCAGCTCACGGACGATCAGAAAGCCGCCTGCGAGCGCGATCCGCTGGCCCTGCTGCTGCAGCATCCGACCCTGCTCAAGCGCCCGGTGATAACCGACGGGCAGGCGGTGCTGGCGGTCGGCTACTCGCCCGCTGTCCTCGAAGGCCTGGTCTGAGCATGTCCCGCGTGCTCCATTTGACCCGCGAACTGACGGCCCGGCCGTCGGTCACGCCGGACGACGCCGGCTGCCAGAAACTGATTTGCGAGCGCCTGCTGCCGCTGGGTTTCGAGGCCGAGTGGTTCCTGTGCGGCGAGGTCAGCAATATTCTGCTGACGCGCGGGCGCGGTTCGCCTTCTTTCTGGTTTCTTGGCCATACCGACGTCGTGCCGCCGGGCCCGGAGGAACTCTGGACCTTTCCGCCGTTCCAGCCCGAACTCAAAGACGGGCAGCTTTACGGCCGGGGCGTGGCGGACATGAAAGGTGCGGTAGCCGCCATGGTCGCGGCGCTGGAGCGTTTCGTCGAGCAGCAGCCGCAGCATCCCGGCGAGATCGGCCTGCTGCTGACCAGCGACGAGGAGGGCGAGGCCGTCGACGGCGTGGTCCGGGTGGCCGCGGCAATGCAGCGCCGCGGGCGCCGGCCCGATTTCTGCCTGGTCGGCGAACCGTCCAGCCAGCAGGCCCTTGGCGACACCGTGCGCATCGGGCGCCGCGGCTCGATTCATGCTCGCCTGCAGGTCAATGGCGTCCAGGGCCACACGGCGTTCCCGCAAAACCTCGACAACCCCGTGCACCGTCTGGCGCCGTTTCTGAACGAACTGATCGAGGTGGAATGGGACTGCGGCGATGATGACTTTCCACCCACCCACGGTCAGGTCGCCAGTCTCCGCGCCGGAACCGGCGCGCGCAACGTGACGCCGGCCAATGTCGAGCTGCTGGTCAACTTCCGCAATGGGCCGGGTTCGCATTCCGACGCCATCCGCACGCGTTTCGAAGCGCTGCTCGAGCGGCACCGCATCGCCGACTACGAGCTGGATTGGAACGTCATGGGCGAACCCTTCCGCAGCGCGCCAGGCCGCTTGCGGGCCGCCGTGCGCGCCGCCGTGCAGGAAAAGCTCGGGGTGACGCCGGAGTTCAACACCGGTGGCGGCACCTCCGATGGCCGCTACATCGCGCCGCTGGGTAGTGAAGTGCTGGAACTGGGTCTGCTCAACGCCAGCATCCACCAGATCGACGAACGCACGCCGGCAGCCGATCTTGAGCGCCTGTTCACCACCTACCACGACATCCTGCACCGCATCATCACCGGTTGACCCCGCCCCCGCAGGAGCAAGCGAAGCCCGCGACCTCAGCGCCAAAGTAAACTCGTGTCGCAAGCTACGCCAGCTCCTGCCCTTCAACAAACGCCGGTGCCCCCTGTAGGAGCAAGCGAAGCTCGCGACCACGGCGCTCATTCGGAAGCATTTCCTCGCAGCCGAGCCGCTTGATTCGGAACCCCCCAGCCCTCAAATCTGAGACATCACGGGCCGCCGTGGGCGGCCTCTGCAGATTGGGGGATTTCCGATGAGAATGGACAAGCTGACCAGCAAATTCCAGATCGCGCTGGCCGAGGCGCAAAGCCTGGCCACCGGCATGGACCACCAGATGATCGAGCCGGAACACGTCATGGTGGCCCTGCTCGACCAGCAGGGGGGCGCGGCCCGCCACCTGCTGACCAAGGCCGGCGTAGGCGCCAACGCCTTGCGCTCTCAACTGGGCGAACGGCTCGACAGTTTTCCCCGCGTCAGCGGCGCCGAAGGCGAGATCGGCCTGTCCAACGACCTGATCAAGCTGCTCAACGTGACCGACAAGCTGGCGCAACAGCGCGGCGACCAGTACGTCGCCAGCGAACTGTTCATTCTCGCGGCGATCGATGTGAAAGGCGCGCTGGCCGACATCCTGAAACAAACGGGTGCTAGCCGCGAAGCACTGGAAAAGGCCATCGACGAAATGCGCGGCGGCGAACAGGTGGTCGACCCGAACGCCGAGGAAAACCGCCAAGCGCTGGAAAAATACACCATCGACCTGACCGAGCGGGCCGAGCAGAGCAAGCTGGATCCGGTCATTGGGCGCGACGAGGAAATCCGCCGCTGCATCCAGGTGCTGCAGCGGCGCACGAAAAACAACCCGGTGCTGATCGGCGAACCCGGGGTCGGCAAGACCGCGATCGTCGAGGGTCTGGCATTGCGCATCATCAATAACGAGGTGCCCGAGGGCGTGCGCGGCAAGCGCGTGCTCAGCCTCGACATGGGCTCGCTGCTGGCCGGCGCGAAATACCGCGGCGAGTTCGAGGAACGACTGAAGGCGGTGCTCAGCGACCTGGCCAAGCAGGAGGGCAACATCATCCTGTTCATCGACGAACTGCACACCATGGTTGGCGCCGGCAAGGCGGAGGGCGCCATGGACGCCGGCAACATGCTCAAGCCGGCGCTGGCGCGTGGCGAACTGCACTGCATCGGCGCGACAACGCTCGACGAGTACCGCCAGTACGTGGAAAAGGACGCCGCCCTGGAGCGGCGCTTCCAGAAAGTGTTCGTCGGCGAACCCAGCGTCGAGGATACGATCGCCATCCTGCGCGGCCTGCAGGAGCGCTACGAAGTGCATCACGGCGTGGACATCACCGACCCCGCGCTGGTTGCGGCCGCCACGCTGTCGCACCGTTACATCTCAGACCGCCAACTGCCGGACAAGGCCATCGACCTGATGGACGAGGCCGCCTCGCGTATCCGCATGGAAATCGATTCCAAGCCCGAAGCACTGGACCGCCTGGAACGGCAGTTGATCCAGCAGAAAATCCAGCGCGAGGCACTCAAGAAGGAGTCCGACGAGGCCTCGATGAAGCGCCTGGCGGAACTCGAGGAGCGCATCGCCGAGCTGGAGCGGGAATTCTCGGACCTCAACGAGATCTGGAAATCCGAGAAAGCCGCCGTGCAGGGCACCACCCACATCAAGGAGGCGCTGGAGCGCGCCCGGGCCGAGCTGGACACCGCCCGGCGCGCCCAGGACCTGGCCCGCATGTCGGAGTTGCAGTACGGCAAGATCCCGGAGCTGGAAAGACAGCTGGCCGAGGCCGAAAAGGGCGAAAAGGGCGAGTTCCAGCTGCTGCGCACCAGTGTGACCGAGGACGAGATCGCCGAGGTGGTGTCGCGCTGGACCGGTATTCCGGTCTCGCGGATGCTGGAAGGCGAACGCGACAAGCTGCTGCGGATGGAACAGGCCCTGCACCAGCGAGTGGTCGGTCAGGACGAAGCGGTCAAAGCGGTCTCCGACGCCATCCGCCGTTCGCGCGCCGGATTGTCAGACCCCAATCGCCCGATCGGCTCCTTCCTGTTCATGGGCCCCACCGGCGTTGGCAAAACCGAACTGTGCAAGGCTTTGGCCGAATTCATGTTCGACACCGTGGACGCCATGGTGCGCATTGACATGTCGGAGTTCATGGAAAAGCATTCGGTGGCGCGGCTGATCGGCGCGCCCCCCGGTTACGTGGGTTACGAAGAGGGCGGTTACCTGACCGAAGCGGTGCGCCGCCGGCCCTATTCGGTGATCCTGATGGACGAGGTTGAAAAGGCGCATCCCGAAGTCTTCAACATCCTGCTGCAATTGCTGGACGACGGCCGGCTGACCGATGGCCACGGCCGCACCGTGGATTTCCGCAACACCGTGGTGGTGATGACTTCGAACCTTGGTTCGCAGCGCATCCAGGAGCTTTCCGGCCAGGGCTACGAGACCATGAAGAGCGCCGTGATGGACGTCGTGGGGCAGCATTTCCGCCCCGAATTCATCAACCGTGTCGACGAAATGGTGGTCTTCCACCCGCTGGACCGCGAGCAGATTCGCCTGATTGCCGACATCCAGCTGCAGCATCTGCGCAATCGCCTGCAAGCCAGGGATCTCGGACTGGAAGTCACCGACGCGGCCCTGGACCTTCTCGGCGAAGCGGGTTTCGACCCGGTCTACGGCGCGCGGCCATTGAAGCGGGCGATCCAGAAAGACATCGAAAATCCGTTGGCGCAGAAAATCCTCTCCGGCGATTTCGCCCCCGGCGAGACCATCACCGTCGACGCTGCAGACGGCCGCTTCGTGTTCACCTGAGGGGCTGGTGCAGGAGGCGGCTTCTGTGGGAGGCTGCTCCCACAGAAGCCGCTCGCTCCCATAGGCAAGTCCCACGGTCACCCTCCACAGCTTACCGCGACGGCAGCACGTGGCGGCCGCGCGGCTGGGCCAGTTGTCCGAGAAACTTTCCGAACACCTCGTCGCTGAGCCGCACGGAAGGGCCGATCAGCTGATGGGTCTGTTCGCGGAGGCTTTCCGGGCTCTGGCCGCGCCCGCGTGCCTGAAGTTCTGCGCGGTATTCGGGATAAGTCAGCCAGCGATTGATCAACCGCTCGTCGAGTTCCAGGTGGCCTTGCAGGCCGTAGGCGTTGGGGCCGTAGCGGAAGGCCTGGTTTTCGCAGTCCGCGCTGCGGGCCAGGTGAACGGCACCGGCCGGCAGATCGAAGGTGTAGCCGTGCCATTGAAATACCGGTTGCGGATGCACCAGCGCGCAAAACAGGGGATCGGCGGCCGCCTGTGCTGTCGGTACAAGCTCGAACCAGCCCATTTCCCATTCGTCCAGCGCGCGCACGCCGCCGCCCAGGGAATAGGCCAGTAACTGCGCGCCCAGGCAGATGCCAAGCACCGGGATCTGCTGTTTGAGCGCTTCCTCGATACAATCCATCTCGACCCGCAGATGCGGGTACCGATCGCATTCGTCGGGCATTTGCGGGCCACCGAGCACTATCAGGGCGCCGTAGCGGCGCATGTCGGGCCGTGCGTCGGGCTCGCGGTGGAAATTCACGTACTTGATTCGGTGCCCGCGGTTGCGCAGCATCGGGTCCAGCGTGCCTAGCGGCTCGGCCGCCACGTGCTGAAAAACCAGGACGCGCGCCACGGCAGTGGCTCAGCCGGCCGGGCGCGTCTGGCCGTCGCCGCGCACGAGCCACTTGTAGCTGGTCAGCTCCGGCAGGGCCATCGGTCCGCGGGCATGCAGTTTCTGCGTGCTGATGCCAATTTCGGCGCCCATGCCGAACTGGGCGCCGTCGGTGAAGGCGGTCGATGCGTTGGCATAAACCGCCGCGGCGTCGACGCGTTCCAGAAAGGTTTCGATTACGGCGGGATCCTCGGCGACGACGGCTTCGGAATGCTTCGAACTGTAGCGGTGGATGTGCTCCAGTGCCTCGTCCAGGTCGCTGACAGTCTTCACAGACAGGCGCAGGGACAGAAATTCCTGCCCGAAATGTTCGGCCTCCGCGGGCTGCAGCGGGCCGGCGTAACGGCCTTTCAGTGCCGCGTAAGCCTCCTCGTCGGCGAACAATTCGACGCCGTGCACCTCGCCCATCTCGCGCAGCAGCTCCGGCAGTTCGCCGAGCAGCCCACGGTGGACCAGCAGAGTGTCCAGGGCGTTGCAGACGCTCACCCGCCGCGTCTTGGCGTTGGTGACGATGGCCCGCGCCTTGTCGCGCTCCGCGCTGATGTCGACGTAGGTGTGCACGATGCCCGCACCGGTCTCGATCACCGGAATCCGCGCATTGTCGCGCACGAAATCGATCAGGCCTTTGGACCCGCGCGGTATGGCCAGGTCGATGTAATCGACCGCCTGCAGGATGTGCGGCAGCCACTTGCGCTCGGGGGGCGCGAGGTAGACGCAAGCGGGGTTCATGCCGTGGTCGATCAGCACGTCATGCATCAGGCCGACCACCACTTCGTTGGTATCGTGGGCATCGCTGCTGCCTTTCAACACGCAGGCGTTGAGGGTCTTCAGGCACAACGCGAACACGTCGAAGGTAACGTTCGGCCGGGATTCGAAAATCACCGCGATCACCCCGATCGGAACGCGCACTTTGCTCAATTCCAGTCCGTTTTCCAGCCGGCGTTGCTCCAGCACCTCGCCGACCGGCGCGGGCAGGCCGGCCACCGCCCGCAGGTCGCCGGCGATCGCTTCGAGCCGCGCCGGGTTCAGCAGCAAGCGATCGTATTTGGGATCGCTTTCGGGCATGCGCGCCAGGTCACTGCGGTTGGCCGCCAGGATCTCGTCGCCGGCCGTCAGCGTTCGTTCGGCGAGCGCGTGTAACAGGCTGCGAATCTTTTCGTCATCCCACTGCACGAGGTCCCGCGCCGCTTCACGGGCGTTTTCCAGGCCCCGCTGCAATTCTCCGAGTCTTTCTTCCATTGCAAAATCCGTCATGGCAGTTGCGTTTGGACTTATTCAGTCCACCAGGTAAAGGTAATCGTAGTGTATCAGCGGCTTCTGGCCGCGCTGTCCGAGCAGTTTCCGCGCTTCCTCGTGGCCGTAGCGGGCGCGGCCGCAGCCCAATACTTTGCCTGCGGTATTGCGGATCTGGATGACGTCGCCGCGGTTGAAGGCTCCTTCCAGCGATTCGATGCCGACCGGCAGCAGGCTGGTCAGGCGCGAACGGTCGAGCAGGGCGCTCTCCGCGCCGGTGTTTATGGTGACCCGGCCTACCGCGTGCGCGTCCGCACTGGCCAGCCAGCGCTTGGTTGGCGACAGCCCTCCGCGGGCCGGAAAATGGGTTCCGGCCGGGCGCCCGCTTGTGACTTTCATCAGCACTTCGGGGTCGCGGCCGTCGGCGATGACCACGGCGGTGCCCAGGCGTGCGGTTTTTCTGGCGATGGCCAGTTTGCTGTGCATGCCGCCGCGCCCGAGCGCCGAAGTGCCCTTCAGGACGACATCCTCCATCCGGTAACGCTCCTCGTCCCAGGTTTCGATACAGCGGGTTGCGGGGTCGTCGGGGTCGCCGTCGAACACGCCGGGGACCGTACTCAGCAGGCACAGCAGGTCCGCCCGGACCATGCCGGCCAGCAGCCCGGCCAGTTCGTCGTTGTCGGTGAACATGAGTTCGGTGATGGCCACCACGTCGTTTTCATTGACGATGGGTACGATACCGGCGGTCAGCAGGGCCTCGACGCAGCTGCGCATGTTCAGGTAATGGCGGCGGGTCTGGAAATCGCTCTTGCTGGTCAAAACCTGCGCGACGGTAAGGCCCCGTTCGCCGAACAGGGCCCCGTAGGTCTCCATCAGGCGGACCTGGCCGATGGCCGCCAGCACCTGCTTGCGGGCCACCGGGTCGGCCACTTTCTGCAGCCGGCTGCGGGTCAGGCCGCTGCCTGCCGACACCGCACCGGAAGAAACCAGCAGTACCTGCCAGCCGCCCGACACCAGTTCGGCGATTTGCCCGACCAGGCTGGCGAGCACCCGGCGATTCAGTTCCCCCTGCGCATCGCACAGCACCTGGCTGCCGACCTTGACGACGATTCTTCGATCCATGGCGGCGATACAATTAAAGCCCGAGCACGTCCCGGCCCTGCTCGAAGACGATGTCCACCGGGATTTCAGCCGTTGCCAGGCGGTCGAGGTCGGCCTGCAATTGCGGCCCGATGCGGCCCATTTCCTTGACGAAGGCGTCGACGGCTGCATAGTCGCCGTCACCCTGCAGGACCAGCAGGCGCTGGCTGAGATCGCGGACGACCTGCTCGAACTCCGGCCGATTGACGCGGTACGTGCCGCTGGCCGCGTCGCGACTGAAGGCCCCGGCGCGCTCGAAAAAGTTGAAGCGGATCATGTTGGCCTGGCCGTGCGCACTGCTGGCGCCGAAACGCACTGAGCGAAAAATTCCTGCCATGAAGGTCACGTAGTCGTCCATCAGCTCGCCTTCCATGATCTCGCCTTTCTCGCGCAGTGCCCGAACCATGTAGAGGCCGAGGATGTCGGCCTTGCCTTCCTCCAGCGCGGAGGCGTGATCCTTGAGCGCGTGACGGACCGTCCCGACGCCGTCCAGCGTGGTCTTGACACCCAGCCCGTGTGCCACTTCGTGGAACATGGTGTTGCCGAAGAACGAGTCGAAGGTAACGTGCCGGCGCTGGTCCGCGGCGATCAGCAGCTCGGAAATCGGCTGCAGAATGCGTTCGTACTTGGCACGCATCGCATTTTTGAGCTGCAGGCGGCGTGTGCCTTTCTCCATCTGCACCTGCTCGTCGTTGGGCAGGTTGATGGCGATGGTCTTCGAGCCGGCGTTCGAGTGGCCGGCGTAATAGATGGCGTCGTAGGCGTTCAGGTCGGCATCCGAGCCGGGCATTTCGCGCTTGTAGTCCGCGGCCACGGGCAGCCCGCGCTGCAGTTCCGGCAGGTATTGTGCGAAGCGCTCCAGGCGCGCGCTCCATTCCCGGTCCTTCAGCAGGATGTAGCTCTCGAAGGCCGCCCGGTAACCGAACAGGCGGTCTTCGTAGGTCTCGATCGGGCCGATCACCAGTTCGATGGCGTTGTTTTTCATGTCCATCCAGG
>JAVVFH010000077.1:0-13250 GCA_032250585.1 Lysobacterales bacterium | reverse complement strand
GTGACGGGACATTCTTTCGTCGCCCAGGCAAACTACGCGACCGCGCTAGGGCGCGACGTGACGCGGGTGGTCTCCTGCAACACGACCAGCATCGTGCGCTCACTGGGCGCCTTGCAGGACGCGAAACTTCTGAAAAAGGCGCGCGGGGTGCTGATCCGGCGGGCGACCGACCCATGGGAGTCGGACCACGGCGGCATTATGAACACGATTGTTCCCGAGGCGCATATTCCCAGCCATCAAGGGCCGGACGCCCAGACGGTGCGGCCGGAACTGGACCTCGTTACTATCGCGGCGAAGGCTGCTCACACGCAGTGTCACAATCATTATTGGGTGGTCGAACTGACGCGTCCCGCCAGTCGGGAAGAAGTCCTGGATGTCTTCCGGCAGGCGCCACGCATAGCGTTCATACGCATGAGCGACGGAATCGTGGCGCTCAACAACACCATCGAGTTGATGCGCGATCTCGGGCGGCCCCGAGGCGACATGTGGGAAGTTGCCCTGTGGGAAGACGTGCTCACCGTAAATGGCACGGAATGCTATTACACCTATCAGGTGGACAACCAATCCATCGCCATTCCCGAGAACATCGACGCGATCCGCGCTCTCTCCGGCAGCGTCAGGGACGGACAGGAATCGATCCAAATGACGAACGAAGCCCTCGGAATAAAGCGCTATTTCATTGAGTAGTAAGCTGGAGAGGAACGGGAACAGGAATTTTCGATTAAACGAAATTCTGGGTAAACTGATTATCGTAAAGGTATTGCGAGTCCTTCTGAGGCGGTTTCTGAACGTCGTTGCGCGCAAAATGTTCAATCCTGTCGCTACTATCGGATGGGTAATAACTAATGGAGGTTTTATGTCGATATCCACACAAGAGATGGCAAAGACGGTAGCCGCGCTAACGGCGCCGGGTAAAGGAATTCTTGCAGCCGATGAAAGCGCGGGCACCATTGAAAAGCGGCTCAAGGCGGTGAATGTAACGAGCACGGAGGAAGCCCGGCGCGATTACCGCGAACTGTTATTTTCCACACCCGGTCTCGGTGGTTTTATTAGCGGCGTCATCCTGTTCGAGGAGACCCTCAAACAGAAAAGCGGCGCAGGCGTGCCTTTGCCGGAGTTACTGAAAGCGCAGGGTATCGTGCCCGGCATCAAGGTAGATAAAGGCACGGTGCCGCTGTCTGAATTTCCCGGTGAGACGGTGACGCAGGGCTTGGACGGTCTGGCGCAGCGGCTGGGCGAATACCAACAGATGGGTGTGCGTTTCGCCAAATGGCGCGCGGTGATTCACATCGGCACGGGCATCCCAACGCCGCAGGCGATTGCCAACAATGCGCATGCGCTGGCGCGCTACGCGGCCATTTGCCAAGAACAAGCGTTGGTGCCTATCGTCGAGCCCGAGGTATTAATGGACGGCGATCACACGCTCGCGACTTCCGCACGCGTCACGGAGGAAGTCTTGCATGCGGTATTTTACGCGCTGCACCTGCAACGCGTTGCACTGGAATACATGATTTTGAAACCCAATATGGTCGAGCCTGGCCGCGCTTGCCCGGAGCCCGCCACGCCGCAACAGGTGGCGCAAGCAACGCTTGTCTGCCTACGGCGCACGGTGTCAGCAGCTGTGCCCGGGATCAACTTCCTCTCCGGTGGTCAGAGCGAGGCAACGGCCACCGCCAACCTCCATGCCTTGAACACCACTGTCGAGAAGCAGCCGTGGGTCTTGAGCTTTTCATACGGGCGCGCGTTGCAGGCATCCGTGCTGCAGGCTTGGCGCGGCGAGGCCGCGAACAAGTCGATTGCGCAGCAAGAGCTATACAAGCGAGCGCGTTTAAACAGCGCGGCTTCGCAAGGCAAATATACAGCCGCGATGGAGAACGAATGAAAGTAAGCCCTCTGGCAGAGAAACCCGCATCAGCGGAGATGTAAATAAATGTCGTCAAACTCGTACGACTGTCTATCTGGTCCGCCACGGCGAGACCGCTTGGACGATCAGCGGGCCCCAGCCAGGCATGGATGGGGCCAGGTGTGGTGAAGGCACAGCAACCCATGAACAAAGGAGAAACACCCATGAAAGCACTGGTGTACCACGGTTCTGGCAAGCTCGCCCTGGAGGACAAGCCCAAGCCGGTCATCAAAACCCCGACCGACGCCATCGTCAGGATCACCAAGACGACCATTTGCGGAACGGATCTGCATATCAAAAAAGGGGATGTGCCAACGGTTACCGAGGGCCGCATCCTGGGGCACGAAGGGGTCGGCATCATCGAAGAGGTTGGCGCAAGCGTTGCCAACTTCAGTGCTGGCGACCGCGTCCTGATTTCGTGCATCTCATCCTGCGGAAGATGCAGCAACTGCAAGAAAGGCATGTATTCCCATTGCGAAAACGGGGGTGGCTGGATCTTGGGGCATCTGATTGACGGGACGCAAGCCGAATACGTCCGCATTCCTTTTGCCGACAACAGCCTCTATCCGATTCCCGCCGGAGCGGACGAAGAAGCGCTGGTCATGTTGAGCGATATTCTGCCGACCGGCTTTGAACTCGGGGTTCTCAAAGGTCAGGTCAAGCCCGGCGATACGCTGGCGATTGTCGGCGGCGGTCCCATCGGATTGGCGGCGCTGCTGACCGCGCAATTCTACTCACCCGCGGAAATTATAATGGTCGACGTTGATGCCAACCGGTTGAAGGTCGCCAAGACCTTCGGCGCGACCCAGGTCGTCAACAATGACGATGGTAAAGCGGTCGAGAAGGTGATGACGCTCACCGCCGACAGAGGCGTCGACGTTGCGATCGAAGCCATCGGCATTCCAGCCAGTTTCGACATTTGCCAGGCCATCGTCACGGCCGGCGGTCATATCGCCAACATTGGCGTGCATGGCAAGCCGGTGCAGCTGAATCTGGACAAACTCTGGTCCCACAACATCACCCTCACCACGGGTCTGGTTGACACCGTGACGACGCCAATGCTGCTGAAAACCGTGATCTCCGGCAAGGTCCAACCGGAGCAATTGGTGACCCACCACTTCGCCTTGAAAGATCTGATGCAGGCCTACGAAACCTTTGGCAATGCCATGAAGGAACGTGCCCTGAAGGTGATTATCTCCAATGATTAGGAATGTCCGCTGCGGATTGCTCTGGGGTGGCCAGAGCCTGCTGAGAGGCCTATGACGCTATTCGAAATTAGCGCCCTGTTGATGGTGCTGACAGCGCTCTTCAGCTTCATCAACTACCGTGTGCTGCGCATGCCGACCACCATCGGGGTGATGTTTGTCGCCCTGGTGGTCTCGCTGGGCATTGTGACCCTGGGTTGGATCGGTGTGGATATCGGACAGTCCAACTTTGCCCGGATTCTGAATGCCATCGATTTTGATCAAACACTGCTGCATGGCATGTTGTCATTTTTGCTCTTTGCCGGGGCGCTGCAGATCAAACTCGAAGACCTGGCCAACCACAAATGGGTCATCACAATCCTTGCTACTGCAGGTGTTGTTGCCTCAACTTTCATCATCGGTGGCCTGACCTGGCTCGTGCTGGGTTTTCTCTCTATCCCCGTTTCGTTCATTTACTGCCTGCTCTTCGGAGCCTTGATATCACCGACCGATCCGGTGGCGGTGATCGGTATTCTCAAGACCGCGGGAGTTCCCAAAAACCTTGAGACCAAGATTGCCGGCGAAGCACTCTTCAACGACGGGATCGGCGTGGTGGTTTTTCTGATCATCCTTGAACTGGCGCTGAGCGGGCACGAAATCACCCTGGGGGGGGTGGCGCTGCTATTCCTAAAGGAAGCGGTGGGCGGAGCCGTGCTGGGGCTGGTGATCGGAGTGCTGGCCTACCAGATGCTCAAAAGGGTCAACAACTACCAAGTGGAAGTGATTATCACCCTGGCGCTGGTCATGGGCGGCTATGCCCTGGCAGACAGGATCCACACCTCCGGCCCCATCGCCATTGTTGTGGCAGGTTTACTGATCGGCAACCACGGTCGAGCTTTCGCCATGTCGGAAACAACCCGAGAACACCTCGACGACTTCTGGGAACTGGTGGACGAGATTCTCAACGCCCTGCTCTTCATGCTGATCGGTCTGGAAGTGCTGATCATGCCCTTTACCACAGCTTTGTTCATTGCCGGCCTGCTGGCGATCCTGATTTCCCTGTTCTCTCGCTGGGCGAGCGTTGGCGGCGCTGTCTTGCTCATGAGGTCATTCCGGTCATTCAGCGCGGGGGCGATCAAAATTCTCACCTGGGGCGGATTGCGCGGGGGAATTTCGGTGGCTCTGGCCCTGTCTCTTCCGGCGGTGCCGGAGAGATCCACGATTGTGATCATGACCTATATAATCGTAGTCTTCTCCATCGGCATCCAGGGGATGACTCTGGGGAGGCTGGTTGCAAGAATTTATCCGGAGGTTCCGGGCCATGCTGAGTGAGGCTGATCCTGTTTGTTTTGGTCAAAGAGATCAAACGCGCCTATCCACTGGTACTCCGTAAACTTATCGGAGTCACGACTTGATGGAGGCCATCGCCGCAGAAAAAGCTAAGCATGAAAAATCGGAGGGCCGTCCGTCTGACCCGCCGTATTTAGTATTA
Source organism: Lysobacterales bacterium (assembly GCA_032250585.1). GTDB lineage: Bacteria > Pseudomonadota > Gammaproteobacteria > Xanthomonadales > SZUA-36 > JAVVFH01. The sequence goes on along the minus strand of JAVVFH010000077.1, from coordinate 8,671 downwards.
CTGTTGAATATGACAGGTTGCGCCGATGGTTTTTCTTTCTGCCGTGTTTTGCACTTTCCGGCTTTTCGGCTTTCCGCTGTATTGCCAGCCTCTTGCATCTGCAGCCGCCACAATTCATATCCGGTACGTTCGTTGCATTTAACATTTGTGACTGAAAAATGGTTGCAGCCGAACATTTGGCATCCACTAGCCCTCATTTATCAGGCAACGCCCCCGCCGGGGCAAGATAAGAGCAATTAATTTGTGAGCGCGTCGTTCACAGCAACAACAAAAGAAGAGATATTTATGAACACATCACTGATCGTCCTCATCGTGCTGGTGGCGCTGGTATTGTTCGCCGCGCTCTTCATTGTCGGCCTCTACAACAAACTTGTCGCGCTGCGGAACCGCTTCAAGAACGCCTACGCGCAAATTGACGTGCAGCTCAAGCGGCGCTACGACCTGATTCCGAATCTGGTCGAGACCGCGAAGGGTTACCTCAAACACGAACGCGGCACGCTCGAAGCCGTCATCGCCGCGCGCAATGCCGCAGCATCCGCCAACACCGGCGCCTCCGCCAATCCCGGCGATCCCGCCGCGATGAAGACCCTCGCCAGCGCCGAGGGCGCACTCACCGGCACGCTCGGCCGCCTGTTCGCGCTCTCCGAGGCCTATCCCGACCTCAAGGCGAACACGACCATGTTGAGCCTGATGGAGGAACTGACCTCGACGGAAAACAAAGTCTCCTTCTCCCGGCAGGCGTATAACGACTCGGTGATGGCCTACAACACACAGCGGGAGGTTTTCCCCAGCAGCGTCATCGCCGGCACGTTCCATTTCACCGCCGCCGAGTTGTTTGCCATCGAAAAGCCGGAGCAACGGGAGCCGACGAAGGTTTCGTTCGCTTGAAGAAAGATAGCTCATGGATTTTTTCGAACATCAGGACAAAGCCAGAAAGAACACGAAGGTGCTGGTGGTTTACTTCGTGATCGCCGTCGCGTGCATCATCGCGTCGGTTTATCTCTCCAGTCTGCTGATTTTTTACGGCGCCCACGCCAAACAGCCGCCCGGCACCCCGCCGCCCGAACTCGTCCTGTGGGATCCCAAGCTTTTCCTCTACGTTGCGCTCGGCACGCTCGGCGTCGTCATCATTGGCAGTCTCTACAAAACCGCCACTTTGGCCAAGGGCGGCAGTGCCGTCGCCGAATCGCTCGGCGGACGGATCGTCAATCCCAACACGACCCATCCCGATGAGCGCAAGCTGCGCAACGTGATCGAGGAAATGGCCATCGCTGCCGGCGTGCCCGTCCCCAAGATTTATGTACTCGACGATGAAAAGGGCATCAACGCCTTTGCCGCCGGCCATAAGCCGGGCGATGCCGCCATCGCTGTCACGCGCGGTTGCATGACCTTGCTCAGCCGCGATGAATTGCAGGGCGTCATCGGCCACGAGTTCAGCCACATCCTCAATGGCGACATGCGCCTGAATCTGCGGCTCATGGGCGTCATCTTCGGCATCCTGTGCCTTGCGGTGATCGGCCGTGTCCTGATCTTTTCGCGTGGCGGCCGGAACCGGAATCCGCTGATGTTCCTGGGGCTGGCCCTGATCGTCATCGGCGCGATCGGCGTGTTCTTTGGCCGCCTCATCCAGGCCGCGCTCAGCCGGCAACGTGAATTTCTGGCCGATGCCTCCGCAGTGCAATTCACCCGCAATCCGGCGGGGCTTACCAGTGCGCTGCAAAAAATCGGCGGCGCCGGCTCGAAGGTCGAATCCGCTCACGCCGGGGAAGCCAGTCACATGTTCTTCGGCAACGGCCTGGGCAAACCATTCCTCGGCGCGCTGGCCACCCACCCGCCGCTTGAGATGCGCATCCGCGCCATTGATCCGGGCTGGGACGGAAAATTCAAGCCGGCCGGCGTCAAAGCAGTCGAAGCAGAATCTTCACGCAAGGCGGCGTCACCAACGTCATCACGATCTCCGTTTTCGACGATTCCCGGGATGCCCGGCGCGCGAGTTGGCGGCGGGGGGGACGCCACCAACGCGGTCCTGATGGGAGCAGTGCTGCCAAATATTGGCAAGCCAACGCCGCGGCATCTGCGCTACGCCGAGGAGTTGCGGAATTCATTCCCGGAAAAGGTCCAGTCCGCCGCTCGCGAAACCCTCGACGCCACCGCGCTTGTTTACGCGCTGCTCCTCAGCTCTGACGACGCCTTGCGCGCAAAACAACTCACGGAACTTGGCGAGCGAGCCGCATCGGGGGTTGCAGAAAAAACTGCAGCGCTCTGGCCGGAAATCGCATCCATCGCCTCGCGCGTCCGGCTGCCGCTCGTGAACCTCGCTTTACCCGCGCTGCGACAGCTTCGCCCAGATGAGTTCGAGCAATTCAGTCAGACGTTGCAGTGGCTCATTGAAAGCGACGACCAGATTGAAATCTTTGAGTTCGTCCTTCAGAAAATCGTTCGCCGCCACCTCGCGTCGCAGTCGGGTGAAACCCGTCCGACCTCCATTCAATACGACACGCTCAAACCGCTCGTGCGGGATTGCAGCGTCGTGCTCTCTGCGTTGGCGAACGCCAGCAGCAACGCCAGCAAAGTCGAAAAGGCATTCCGCACGGGCGCGACCCATTTGGGGGCGAAGGCCGACGGGTTGCAACTGATGCCGCGCAAAGAATGTGGGCTGGAACAACTGGATACCGTGCTTGACCGCCTCGCGTTGGCCGCACCACAGATCAAGAAGAATTTGCTCGAAGCCTGCGTGCAGGTCGTCGGCGCGGACGGCTTGATCCAGGAACGCGAAGCCGAATTGCTCCGCGCCATCGCCGACACGCTGGATTGTCCGATCCCGCCGTTTGCGGAGTTTGCCGAAAGCTAAACAAAGGAAACATGACCATGAAAGAATCAAAACAGTAGCCACGAAAAAAGAAATGTCGCCGATAGTAAACTTCAGCAATGGTGAAGGTTTACAGTTGTTTTTGGCGATCCCTGCAACCCAACAAAAGGAGACCACACCATGAGCGAAACAGTAACCGTAACCGTTACCTATGCCACAGCAGATGCCATGAAAAACGCGGTGAGTGAGCTTGTAGCAGCCAGAATTCCCGAAGAAAAGTTTTTCGTCGATAAGGAAAAACTACAGATTAAGGTCATTACCCCGAAGGATACCAAGTCGACGATCGAAGAGCTTTTAAATCGGCACAGCACGAATAAAACCAGTGCCTGAAGTTGATTGGATGCCGCGCTCGATCGCCTCCGTTTGCCGAGTCGAAGCGCACGGTAGGTGATATTCCACCTCCAGAACCGGTTGGGCGCGGTGGCGACAAGTGCCGGGCGGGCGAGGCCGGCGTCTTGGCCTTGCCCCAACGGGCCAGTGGTATCGCTTCGCGCAAGACCCGGTAAAAGCTCGATTCCGAGGCCATTCATCGCCCTTCATCGATGAGTTGCGGCGCGACCTGCCTGGGGGGCAGGTGAGCGAACTGCAGGGCATTGGCGGTGGCCTGAATCTAGTCCCGCTCCTCCTCTGCGAGTTGATTCGCCGGAATCCGGTCCTGTACTTACGCCTTGCGGCCATCGCGGGCTTTATAATCTGAGTCTTCACACCCGGGAGTACAAATAACATGAAAGATACGCCCGACAGAACGACGAAATATCAGGCGGACAGCCTCTCGCTTATCGGTGCGATTGCCTTGGGGACCGGCGTGATGATCGGCGCCGGGATCTTCGCACTGACCGGCCAGATGGCGGAGATGACCGGGAGCCTGTTTCCCCTGGCGTTCCTTTCCGCTGCGCTGATCGTCTCTTTCAGCGCCTACTCCTACGTCAAACTATCCAATGCCTACCCGTCTGCCGGCGGCATCGCCATGTATCTTGAAAAAGCGTACGGCGGAACCCTGACCACCGCCTTCCATGCCCTGTTGATGTATTTTTCCATGGTGATCGCCCAGAGTTTTCTGGCGCGGACATTTGGTTCCTACACCTTGCAACTGTTTGCCATCGACGACAGCAGCGTGCTGGTACCTGTGCTGGGGGTCGGGCTGTTGCTGGTGGCCTTCCTGATCAATCTGTCCGTCAATCGTTTGATTCAGGGGGTCGCCTCGGTGCTCGGCTTTATCAAGATTGGCGGCATCGTTCTGTTCGGCGTGGTCGGGGTGGTGGTGGCGGACTCGGTGAAAGTGGATTTCTCCGCGGTGGATCCCGGCGCCTCACCAACCGGTTTTCTCGGCGCCACGGCGCTCGGCATTCTGGCCTTCAAAGGGTTCACCACCATCACCAACAGCGGTTCGGAATTGCAAGACCCGCACCGAAATCTGGGCAAAGCCATCATGATCTCAATCGCCCTTTGTGTGGTGATTTATGCGCTGGTGGGCTTTGCGGTCTCCAGCAACCTGTCGCTGGAGGCGATCATCGAATCGCGCAACTACTCGCTGGCCGCCGCGGCCCGGCCGGCACTGGGAGAATACGCGGTTTGGTTTACAGTCATCCTGGCCATGTTGGCCACCTCGGGTGGCATCATTGCCAGCATTTTCGCGGTGTCACGCATGCTGGCCATGATGACCGAGATGAAGCTGGTTCCCCACCGCCACTTCCACATGCCAGGCAGCATCCAGAAGCATACGCTGGTCTATACGATTGTGCTGGGATTACTGCTGACGGCGTTTTTCGACCTGTCCCGTATCGCGGCGCTGGGCATCATCTTTTATCTGATCATGGACACCGCCGTTCACTGGGGGGTGCTGCGCCACCTGAGAAAAGAGGTGGATGCCAACCCTGTGATTCCGGTCATGGCAATTGTTCTGGATCTAATCGTCCTCGGCGGCTTTCTCTGGGTAAAAATCACCTCAGATCCGTTGGTCCTCATCGTGGCAGCCGCCGTCATGGCGGCGATCCTGATTACGGAGTTTTTCTTCCTCAGAACACGCCCACCCGAAGGCCAGCCGGAGCATAAGCATTCCAGCTGATATCTCCCGGCAGACAGATGCGAAAGCAAATCACGCGAGGAGTCGCACCATGAGTTCGGATCAATACATCTGGTTGATCTGGTCGGGCGGGTTTCTAGTTCCTTGGATCATCCTGTGGGCGGCGTTTCCAGCTCAGCGGCGAGTCATGTGGTGGGCGAGTGTTTTTACCGCGCCATTCGGCCTTACAGAGCCGCTTTTCGTGCCGGAATACTGGAATCCCCCCAGTCTGTTTGACCTGGCCCAGAAAACCGGATTTGATATCGAGAGCTTCATCTTCTGCTTCGCCATCGGCGGTGTCGCCGCTGTGCTCTACAACATTCTCGCGAGGCGGCTGCCGCAACGGATCGAAACCCGCGAAAGGCGCCTGCCTCTGCACCGGAGCCACTACATGATGATGACTGTACCGTTCATTGTCTTCGCCATTCTGGTGTTCCTGCCATGGAATCCCATCTATCCCGGTATTTTTGCCATGTTCGCGGGGGCTCTGGCCACGATGGTCTGCCGTCCGGACCTGAAGAGGACGACCTGGGTGGGCGGTGCGTTGTTTGTGGCGTATTATACCGTGTTTCTCCAGGGGCTGCGGTTTACGGTGCCCGGTTACATCGAGCGCGTGTGGAATCTCACAGAAATGCTGGGAGTCCAGGTTTTCGGTATGCCGGTGGAGGAACTTCTGTTTGCCGCCGGGTTCGGGATGTACTGGTCCGGTATTTATGAACACTTCACCTGGCGGCGCGCTCTCGCCGTACGTTGAAAGGAATATTTCTATGAAGGTTAAGAATGAGTCGCAGCGCAATAATGAAACCCAAAGGCTTCCTTGCGTGAAACGGGTCGTCACCCAGACCGAACGGGGTCCGGATGCGGCCGATTCGGCTGCGTCATCGGCGTCGATCGCAGAGGGCAGGCGCCGGCGATGCGCGATGCCGGCGTTGATGTCGTGGTGACCGATATGGGCCAGATCCGGGTGGCGGAGGAGCCTTCTGCCGCGTGGTCTCTGGTGTTCGAGGGCTTCGACCCGGCGCAAGAGGGTGTTCGTGAAGCCTTGTGCACCTTGGGGAATGGCTATTTTGCGACGCGCGGCGCCGCCGCCGGGGCGCAAGCGGATGACGTTCACTATCCAGGAACCTACCTCGCCGGCGGCTACAACCGCTTGCGCACCGACATCGCCGGCCGCGTGATTGAGAACGAGGATCTCGTTAATCTCCCCAACTGGCTCGTGCTCGAGTTTCGCATCGGCGATAAGGGCTGGTTCGATGCCCGAACCGTCAAGCTCCTGTCATACCGTCAGGAGCTTGATCTGCGGCGCGGCATGCTGTTGCGCAGCATCAGTTTCGAGGACGACCAAGGGCGGCGAAGCACACTTAGAGAGCGACGCCTGGTCTCGATGGACGGCATGCATCTGGGCGCGCTTGAACTGGCGCTGACCGCCGACAACTGGTCGGCCAGCGTCACGGTGCGTTCGGCGATCGACGGGCGCATCGTCAACGCCGGGGCTAAGTTGTACCGCAAGTTCAACAACAAGCACCTGGAGCCGCTGGCGGGCGAGGCCTTTGGGGAGAACGGCGTGTGCCTGCTGGTGCGCACTAGTCAGTCGAATCTTCATGTCGCCCAAGCGGCGCGAACGCGGGCGTTCCTCGACGGACAACTTCTCGAAGTCCAGCGCCGGCTCATCGAGGAACCGGGATACATAGCGCAGGAACTCAAGGTGGACATCAACCAAGGCGAGACGCTGGTGCTGGAGAAGTTGGCCTCTCTTTATACCTCGCGCGACCACGCCATCTCGGAGTGCGGGCTGGAGGCGCGCAAGGTGATCGCGCGCGCGGGTCGCTTCGATGCCGTGATTGCGGACCATGTGCTCGCCTGGAAGAATCTGTGGCGCCGCTTCGATCTGCATATCCAGCCAGCCGATCCGGGGTTCAAAATGAACGTTCCGATGCTGCTTCGGTTGAACATGTTTCATCTGCTGCAAGCCGTATCGCCCAACTCCGTCGGACTCGATATAGGTGTGCCCGCGCGAGGTTGGACCGGGGAAGCTTATCAGGGACACATCTTCTGGGATGAACTGTTCATCTTCCCGTTTTTCAATTATCGAATGCCCGAAATAACCCGGTCGCTTCTGATGTATCGCTACCGGCGCCTGAGCGAGGCGCGCGCAGCCGCCGCGGCGGCCGGGTACAAGGGAGCGATGTTCCCTTGGCAGAGCGGTAGCGATGGTCAGGAGGAGACCCAGGCGCTCAACCTGAATCCGCTCTCGCAGCGCTGGGTGCCCGACAACTCCTATTTGCAGCGCCACGTCGGCAGCGCCGTCGCCTATAACGTCTGGCAGTACTTCCAGGTCACTCACGATCTCGAGTTTCTGCATTCCTACGGCGCGGAGCTGCTTCTTGATATCGCCCACTTCTGGTCGAGCATCGCGAGTTTCGATGACGAGCGCGGGCGCTACGAGATTCGCGGCGTGATGGGCCCCGACGAGTTCCACGACGGTTATCCGGATTCAGCAACGCCCGGCCTCAACAACAACGCCTATACCAACGTCATGGCCGTATGGGTGCTGTGCCGGGCGCTGGAGGTGCTCGAACTACTCTCCGAGATGCGTCGCGCCGAACTCACAACGCGGCTTGGCATCTCGGCCGAGGAGGTAGCGCGATGGGACGATATCAGTCGCAGGATGGTTGTCCCATTCCATGGCGACGGGATCATCAGCCAGTTCGAGGGCTACGAAAAGTTGCGTGAACTCGATTGGGAGGACTACCGGACCCGGTACGGCAATATCCAGCGCCTCGATCTCATCCTCGAGGCAGAGGACGACAGCGCCAACTACTACAAGCTCGCGAAACAGGTGGATGTGGCGATGTTGTTCTACCTGTTTTCCGATGAGGAACTCGGCGAATTGTTCGAACGTCTGGGCTATCCGTTCGAATACGAGACCATACCCAGAAATGTAAAATACTACGCTGTTCGCTTATCTCGGGGCTCGACCCTGTGTCGCGTGGTCTGCGCCTGGGTCATGGCGCGTTCCGACCGTCCGCGCGCGATGGACTTCTTTGCGCAGGCGCTGCAAAGCGATGTAAGCGATATCCAGCAGGGCACCACTGCGGAGGGCGTCCATCTCGGCGCCATGGCGGGAAGTGTCGATCTGGTGCAGCGGGTATCGACAGGTATCGAAGTAAGAGGGGATGTTCTGCGACTCAATCCGGAATTGCCGAGGGAGATGGAGCGCCTCGACATGCACATTCGCTATCGCGGGCATTCACTCGATCTGCGATTGACACACGACTTGCTCAGGGTCCGCGGACGTGATGGTGTGGCGGCGCCAATTTCCTTGTGTGTTGACGGTAAGATCTGCGAATTCGTCAGCGGAACGACCCGTGTGTTTCGATTGAACGACGAGCGCGGAGATGGAACCGTTCGTGTTCATGATCACGGGCCCCTTGTGTCGGATGACTAAGCGAAGCGAGTACGTCACAAAACTCTCTAAGACGCGCTCTTCACGGCACGCTAGTTCGTCAGAGACCGCAACGGGTTGAAGCCATTTGCACAGTCCCCTGTAGAATATTCCTCGTCTCACCTGCCGCGATATGTTCATTGCTCACAAGTAGCTAGAAATACAATGTAAAAAAATGGCATGCGATGTGCATTTAAAGATGTTTGAGATATTTAAAGATGAGAGCAGCTCTCACATAACCAGATCGGAGGTCAAAAATGAAACGCACATTATGGATCATCCTTGTCGGTTCACT
>JAVVFH010000076.1:0-13575 GCA_032250585.1 Lysobacterales bacterium | reverse complement strand
GAGGTGCGCCCGGAACTGCCGCCTTACGAAGTGGGGTTGTTCGCCCGCGAAAAGCGCCTTGCCAGTCCGCTGATCAAGGCATTCTGGGCACTGCAGCAGGACTGAAGAGTCAGGACACCCATGAGAGAAGAGTCAGAAAGAGTCAGGACACCCATGTTATTCGAGAAGAGTCAGGACACCCATGTTATTCGGGGGAGGAAGAGTCAGGACACCCACTTTATTCAGAGGAAGAGTCAGGACACCCACTTTATTCAGAAGGTGGGTGTCCATGATTTTCGGAATTTTCCCGTTCACCGGGTCGGCGTGGGTTTCCATCAGCCAGTGGCCGGCCTTGGCGAGGCCTTCGGCCTGCCCGGGGGGCTCGGCGACGGTGCGCAGCCACTTGTTCGAGTGCAGCATGAACCGCTTGCGCTCGCCGTGGATGAAGACCAGGGTCGGGCCGTCCGCATCGCGCTCGATGCGGTATTGGCAGGGCGGCGCGGATTCCGTGGGCACGCCGCGCTACCTCTGCACCGGCGACCAGGCCACGCCGTCTGGGCTCGACTGCACTTCCACCCGGGCCAGAGTTTCGCCGGTCTCCAGGTTCAGTACCAGCACCGAGTTGTCGTTGCGCACCGTCACTAAGGCATGCACGTTGTCGGGGTGCGGGAACACCCCGGCCGTGGACGGTTCGTCGACGCCGGTCAGGCCCAACGGGATGTGCTTGATCACCTGTTGATCGGCCACGTCGCCCAGCATCAGCGTGCCGCTGACCGCGTGCGGCACCAGCGCGTAGCGGCCGTTCGGCGTGAACTCCACGCGGTAGGGGAAACCGGGCGTCTCGAGTGTTTTCACGAGTTCCAGCGACTGGACATCAATGATCGAGACGGTGTCCTCGGCCCGGTTGCCGGCCCACACCCAGCGCCCGTCGGGCGACAAGGCCAGCATGTGCGAGCCGTCTTTGCCCGTTTCATTAACGCGCTGGATCTTGCCGCTCTCGACATCGACCAGCAGAAGCGCCTGGTTGTCTTCGGTGGTGCAGACGACCTGGCGGTCGTTGACCCAGTGTACGTCGTGCGGAGCGCGGTACTCGCTGAGATCGATGGTTTTCAGCACGGCACCATCGGGCAGCGAGATCAGGCTGAGGGCCTTTTGCGGCCCCTCGCCGTGCTTTCGGTAGTTGGTGACGATGGCGCGCCCCCCGTCCGGCGACACCGCCACCTCGTGCGGCCCGCCGACCACCTGCACATGCTTGTTGGCTTCCATCGTGGCCAGGTCGATCAGCGTGACGGTGTCGGACGCCTGGTTGACGACGGCCAGGGTGCCGCTGAGTTTGCTGCGCGGGGCTCGGCTTGGCGGGACAACGGATGCCAACCGGTGAACGAGAATAGCACAGGGTCTGCCAGACGGCCTGTGATGGGCGGCATTCGCCGAATCATGCCGTTCTGTCTCGCCCGGCGAATGCCGGTTGACCCACGGCGCAGCAACGGCGAAGCTTACGGGGCGGTGCGATGTGCGCGAGGGCGATCCAGAGAACTTCGCGGGCGGCGACGCAGAGGCGCTGTAATGACTGAGGCCGGAATTTCCTGCCGCCGGAACCCGCAGCGTGGTTGGCAGGATGAGCGCGCATGAAGCAGGCGGAATTCGAGGCGGTCGTGCAGGATGCCATGGACCACCTGCCGGAGTGGGTGCACACGGCCCTGGAGCATATTGAAATCCAGGTCACCGACGCGCCTGGTGAGGAGTGCGAGCCGGGCGAAGAGGGCCTGCTCGGCCTCTATGTCGGCACGCCGCTGACCGAGCGCAGCCTGGATGACCTGTTCGATCTGCCCGACATCATCTACGTCTATCGCCTGCCGCACCTGGAGCTGGGCCTGCCGCGGGAGGAACTGCGCGAGGAGATCGCCGCCACGCTGATCCACGAGATCGCCCATTATTTCGGTATCGACGACGATCACCTGGACGAGATCGGCTGGGGATAGAAGAATCAGGACACCCACGTTAAGATTCAGGACACCCACCTCAAATCGCCGGCGAAGTTATGACCAAACTGAACCCTGAAAACCGAACCGCACTGGATGCCGCCGTGCTGCGCACGCTGCTCGGCCACCTGGCCAAACGCAGCGATGTGCAGAACATTGATCTAATGAACCTGGCGGGTTTTTGCCGCAACTGCCTGAGCCGCTGGTACCTGGAAGCGGCTCAGGAGCAAGGGCTCGACCTCACCATGGACGAGGCGCGCAAGTTCGTTTACGGCATGAGCTATGAGGAGTGGAAAGACAAGCATCAGCAGGAAACGACTGCCGAGCAGCGCGAGGCCTTCGAGCAGGTCATGGCGGACCCGGACCTGACCAGCTGAGACCGTTCGCAATGCCGGGACCGCGCCCGGCGTGGTTGAGCCCGGCCGGGCCCTCGCCGGTGTACGAGTGCCTTGTCTGGGCCCGTCTTCTTTTTGGCGCCCTGAGCTGCTGTTACAGTGCTCGCTCATCTTACTCGGAAATCCGGTAAATCAGCCTTATGAACCTTACAAATCATCGTTTCGCGACTCGACTCTGCGCGCTGATTGTCTTGCTCTCGGCCGCTGCAACGACTCATGCGGCCTCTCGCGAAGGCATCACCAGTGGAATCGATGCACGCTTCGACGAGCACAAAGCCATCGCACTGAAAATCTGGAATCTGTCCGAACTTGGCTACCAGGAGTTCGAGAGCAGTGCACTGCTGCAGGAAAAACTCAAAGCTGAAGGTTTCGAGGTCGAAGCCGGTGTGGCCGGCATTCCGACCGCTTTTGTCGCGGAAGCCGGCTCGGGCGGGCCCGTTATTGCCTTGCTCGCCGAGTTCGATGCCCTGCCGGGCATCACCCAGGCCGCCCTTCCGGTGCGGGAGGAAATCCCTGGCAAGGCGGGCGGACAGGCCTGTGGGCATCACCTGTTCGGGACCGCATCGCTGGGTGCAGCCGTGGCCGTGCGTCGCTGGCTGCGCGAGAATGACCTGCCGGGTACGATCCGGGTGTACGGCACACCTGCGGAGGAAGGCGGCTCCGGTAAGGCCTACCTGGTTCGAGAAGGCTTGTTCGATGACGTCGACGCGGTGCTCTCCTGGCACCCGGGGGACGTTAATCGCGCCGAACTGTCGTCCTCGCTGGCCAATCGGTCGGCGCGTTTCAATTTCAGCGGTGTTTCGGCGCATGCGGCGGCTGCGCCGGAAAAGGCGCGCTCCGCCCTGGATGGTGTGGAAGCGTTCAATTACATGATCAACCTGATGCGCGAACACGTTCCGCAGGAAACTCGCATCCACTACGTGATCACCGCGGGTGGCGAGGCGCCCAACGTGGTGCCGGATCACGCGCAGGTTTATTACTACGTGCGTCACCCCGACGCGCGCGTGCTGCTCGAGTTGTGGGCACGGGTCGAAGCGGCCGCCCGGGGAGCGGCTGCCGGCACGGGCACATCCGTCGAGTGGGAAATCATGCACGGCAACCATAGCCTGTTGCCTAACCGGGTGATTGCGGAACGGATGCAGGCCACCTTTATCAGATCGATGGGTGTCCTGACTTCGCTGGTGTCCTGACTTCGCTTCGTCGGTGGGTGTCCTGACTTCGCTATGGGTGTCCTGACTTCGCTCTGACTTCGCTGACTTCGCTCTGACTTCGTCCTGATTTCGCGGCGCTTCCGTTGCCAACCGAAAACCATGCAGTTCAGGCCTTATGGTAGTGTGGTTTGTTCGATGCTCCGCGGTAGCGCCAGGCGGGGTCCGGGACGGTTGATGGAAAGGGGTTGGCATCGCGGTGGGCGATAACTCGAAGATACGGTTTATTCACAGTTCGGATTGGCAGCTTGGAATGACGCGGGCCTTTCTGAGCAAGGAGGCCATGTCGCGGTTCAGCCAGGCGCGGATCGACGTGGTGGGTCGGCTGGGGGCGCTGGCCCGGGAGCACGAGGCCCAATTCATCGTGGTTGCCGGTGACGTATTCGAGTCGAACCAGCTTTCGCGCGTGACCCTGACCCGGGCGCTGGATGCCCTGTCCTCCCTGCCCGTCCCGATATACCTTCTGCCGGGCAACCACGACCCGCTGGACGGATCCTCGATCTTCAACACCCGCGAATTCCGCGACATCGGGGGGTCGGTGTTCGTGCTGCGCGACACTTCCGCGGCCGCCGTGCCGGGGCTCGACGGCGTCGAGATTTACGGGGCGCCGTGGCCGACCCGGCATCCGAGCGGCGATCTGTGCGGCGACCTGCTCGAATCCCTGCCGTCGGGTGGCGCTGCGCTGCGGGTCGTCGTGGCGCATGGACAGGTCGATGCGCTGTCGCCCGACCAGTCGCGCCCCGAGATCATCGAACTGGCGAAGGTCGAGGCGGCGCTCGACAGCGGCCAGGTCCATTACGTCGCGCTCGGCGACCGCCACTCGCTGACGCCGGTCGGGGATACGGGCCGCATCTGGTATTCTGGCGCGCCGCTGGTTACGGCCTTCGATGAAGTGGAGCCCAACAAGGCGCTGCTGGTCGAAATCGAGAGTGGCGGTGGCTGCTCGACCCGCGCGCTGGATGTCGGGCAGTGGGAATTCATTGCCGAGCACTTCGTCGTGAACGGCGCGGATGACATCGACCGGTTCAGGGCCTGGCTCGACGGTCTGCCCAATAAGCAGCGCACCGCCATCAAGGTCGGCTTCGAGGGCAGCGTCAACCTGGCCGAGGACGCCATGCTGGCGGAGCTCATGGAGTCCCGCGCCGATCTTTTCGCCAGCCTGCGCCAGCGCGAAAGAACTTCCGATCTTGTCACCGTCCCCGACCGCCTGGACCAGAACAGCCTGGATCTGGCCGGCTACGCGAAAAGCGCCTGGGACGAACTGGTCGCCAAAGCGCAGCAGGGGGATGAAGTGGCGCAGGATGCCCTGAAGCTCCTCTACCGTCTCAGCCAGCGGGCGGCCCCCTGATGCGCATTCACCGAATCAAGCTGGAAAACTGGCGCGGCATCGATGCCCGCGAAATCGAACTCGACGAAGGCGTCACGATCATCGAGGGGCCGAATGAAATCGGCAAAACCACCTTTGTCGAAGCCATTCGCTTTCTGTTCCGGATTCTGGACTCCTCGAAAGCGAAAGACGTCAAGGCGATTCAGCCGGCCGGCCGGGATGTCGGCAGCCGGGTGGAGGCGGAAATCACCACCGGCGATTATCGTTTCACCTATGCCAAGGTTTACAACCGCAACACCGAAACCACCTTGCACGTCACGGCCCCCGTTACAGAGCAGTTCACGGGCCGCGAGGCGCATGAAAAAGCCACCGCGATGCTCGAGGAAACCATGGACTTGGCGCTCTGGGACGCGTTGCTGGTGGACCAGGGAAAGGAAGTCGGCCAGGCCAAGCTGAACGATTCGGAAGGGCTCTCGAAATCGCTCGACGAAGTGGCGGGCGCGGGCGGAACGGGCTACGAGGAATCCGGCCTGATTGCCGCTGCCGAAGCCGAATACGCCCGCTATTTCACGCCCACGGGGCTGCCGAGGAACAGGACGAGCGAAGAAACTCTCAGGCAGGCCGAAGCGGAACTCGAAAGCGCGCGGCAAGCTCTGTCGTCCATCGAGCAGGACGTCCAGGAACACGAACGCAGCGCAAAAGACGTCTCGCGGCTGCGCGAACTGATTCCCGGCTTGCAGGCCAATGTCGAAAAGCACGCGGCGGAATGGGAACGGGTCAATTCCCTCAAGGTGCAGCTCGAAGCCAGGCAGCGGGACCGCGCCGATGCCGCGGAGTTGCTGAAAAGCGCACAGGACGACCAGCATCGCCGTGCCGGCCTGAGCACCGAAATCACCGACAAAGACGCCAAAATCAGGTCGCTCGAAGAAGGGCTCGAACCGCTGACCCGCCTGGTCGATGAACTCAAGGGCCGCTTCGATGCCGCGCAGTTGGCGCTCGACGAGGAGAAGGTGCGAAAAAAAACAATCGGCGCCGCACTCCAACGCGCAGCCGGCGACCGGGAGCATCTCGAGCGCAAGGAGACGCTGCGCAAGGAAGCCGCGCGGCTCGATAAGCTCGCAGCGCTCGCGAAGGAGAAAAGCGCCGCGCTGGAAACGCTCGCTTCGAACCGCGTGGACGACGCCCGTCTTGAACTGATCCGCGAGGCGCACACCCGGCATAAAGTGGCCGTGGGTAAGCGTGACATGGCGGCGACCCGCGTTACGGTCGAAGCCGATGCGCGCCTGCAATTGCAGGTCGATGAGCGCCAGGTCAAGCTGGAGCCGGCCGGGCTGGAGCAGCTCGACATCGCCAGCGAGACGCGGATTTGCTTCCCGGGCGTGGCAAGCGTGCTCATCGCGCCCCCAAAATCCGCGGAAGACCTGGACCAGGAACACCGGGATCTTGAAAAGGCGCTCGATGATTTGCTCGCTGATTCCGGCGTTGCCGGTTATGCCGAGGCCGTGGCGGCCAATCAGGCGCGCCAAAGCGCCGAGCGCGATCTCAAGGCCATCAAGCGGCAGGAAAAACAGCTGCTGGAAGACGAAGGCCTGGCCGAAATCGAGCAGCGGGCTGAAAAACTGCAAACCGAGTGCGAGGCCTACCAGGAAACCCGCCCGCAACAGCCCGAGCTCCCCGCCAGCCTGAGCGAGGCCGCCAGGCGCGTGGACGCACTGCGCGACGAACTCGCTCAGATTGAAGAAACGTTCGAAGGCAAGGAAACAAAGCTGGCTGAAATCCGGGCCGAGCGCGACGCGGCCATTTTGCAACTGGAACTCGCCCAGCAGGAGAAATCCGGACTGGCCGAGGCCCGGAAACAGAACCAGGGCCGGCTGGAGGCCGCGCGCAAAGGGGAAAGCGATGAGGCTCTGGCGCGGCGCGTGAGCAAGCGGGAGCAGGAGCTGGCCAGGATTGATGAGGCGATTGACCAGTTGCGCGCCGATCTGAAGAAAGCCTCACCGGATGCGACCGAGGCGAAGTACCTGAACGCCAGACAGGCCCATGAGCGTGCCTGCAGCGAGCTGCGCGACGCCGATAAGCAGCTGGCCGTGCTGGCCGACCGGCTGCAGCAGGCTCGGGCCAACGGGCGTTACGAGGCGTTCGAAGCCGCCGGGCACGAGTTCGAGACGGCCGCCGCGGCGCACCGGGAGGCGATACGGCGTGCCGCCGCGGCTGAGTTATTGTGGGAGACTCTGAGCAGCCACCGGGACGCCACGCGCAAAGCCTATGTCCGGCCGTTGAAAGAATGCATCGAACGGCTGGGTGAAATCGTCTTCGGCGCGGGCTTCGAAGTGGACATCGACAACGACTGGAAGCTGGTTTCGCGAACCTTGAACGGTCAATCCCTGCCCTTCGACAGCCTCAGCGTGGGCGCCCGCGAGCAGCTGGGCATCATCACCCGCCTGGCCGCGGCACAAATCGTTTCCAAACAGGGCGGCGTGCCGCTGATCATCGACGATGCGCTGGGTTTTTCCGATCCGGCCCGGCTTGAATCGATGGGCGCGGCCATCGCCCGCGCCGGACAGGACTGCCAGATTTTGCTGATGACCTGTTCCCCGGGCCGCTTCAGTCACGTCGGGAATGCGGCACTGATAAAAATCCAATAGGGTCGCGCTTGGCTACCGGTGCCTGTCACGAGTCACCTGCACCAGCCCATTCCCGGCTGCGTGTTCTGCGGTGCCTGACACAGTTCGCCCCGGCCACATACCGGATGCCGTTCAGCCGCCGTCCGGCTCCCGCCAGCCGCGTTCCGCCGCCGCCAGGCTGTGCCGGTAATGCTTCAGGCTGCGGCCGATGATGAATACCGACAGCGGCACGGTGATCACCGCTACGGTGGCGAGTGAATAGCCGACCAGGGCCGGCTCACCGTAGAGGTAGTCGGTCAGCAGCGCGACCGCCGTCGGTCCGACGCCCAGGCCGATGAGGTTGACGGCCAGCAGGTAGAGTGCCGAAACCTGGGCGCGCATCTGGTTGGGCGTGATCGGCTGCAGCGCCGCGGGCGCGATGCCGTGCGGCAGGCTGAGGAAATAGGTCAGCGGCGCCATCAGGATCAGCGCCAGCCAGGGGTTGCCGACCAGCGGTACGACGATGCCGAACGGCAGGGCGCACAGCGCGCCGATCACGATGACGCGCAGGTTCGCGTCGCGGTGCCCGCGCCGGCGCAGCGCCTCGGCCAGCCAGCCGGCGGTGACGACGCCGGAGGTGCCGAAAAACAGCAGCACGATGCCGTAGACAATACCGATCTCACCGGCCGTCCAGCCGTGGGTGCGGACGAAAAACGCCGGAAACCAGGCGAGCACGGCATAGGCCAGCATGATGAAAATGGGCACCCCCAGGAGGTTGCCGATGTAGGTGCGCCGGTGGGCGCGCAAAAACGCGATGATGTCTTTGATCGGGATGCTTTGCGGCCGCGTGCCGGGCGCGGCCGACAGCAACCCTTTACGCGCGGGTTCGCGCAGGCTGAGCACCAGCAGGGCCAGTAAAAGCCCTGGCAGGCCGACCACGATAAATGCGAGCTGCCAGGCCCGCACTTGCCCCAACAGCGGCAGCTGGACGCTGCCGATAGCGGTGACGTAATCGACCACGAAGCCGCCGATGATGTAGGCCAGCGCCGCGCCGAGCATGCTGCCGCCGGTATAGACCGCGATGGCGCGCGTGACCTTGTCGGCCGGAAAATAATCGCTGATCAGCGAATACGCGGCGGGCGACAGCGCGGCCTCGCCCACCCCCACCCCGATGCGCGCACCGAACAGGCCCGCAAAGGACTTCGCCAGGCCGCTGAGGCAGGTCATCAGGCTCCAGAGAAAGACGCCGATGGCGATGATCAGCCGCCGGTCGACGACATCCGCCAGGCGTGCGATCGGCAGGCCCATGATCGTGTAAAACAGCGCGAAGGCCAAACCCTGCAGCAGCGAGATCTGCGTATCCGAAAGCAACAGGTCGTGGCGGATGGGTTCGACCAGCAGGTTGACGATCTGGCGGTCGATGAAGGAAAAGATGTAAGCAAGCGTCAGGACACCCACCACGTACCAGGCATAGACCGGGTTCGGAAAATGGGTATCCGCCGCGCCGGCGGTCAGCTCGTCACGGCCCTCCCGGCTCGTTTCATTCATGGCTTGCTTCGCTCACCGGCGCCTCGTCACGTCCGGTCCGGGTGAGCGGTGGGCACGGCAGTGCCCCGGGGCGCCGCACCCGGATCGCGTCCCAGCGCTGACAGGGCCTGGCCGGCACCGCGGCCGGCAAACATCAGGTCCGAGGCCAGCACTACCGCGTCCATGCCGCCTTCGCAGGCGCGTTGCGCGTCTTCGATGCCGCCGGCAAAGGTGGCGACCGGCATGCCGGCCGCCTGGCAGCGTGCGGCGATATCGAGCAGCAGCGGGGCCGGGTCGACCGGTTGGTCGCCGGGCGCGGCCCGATAGGCAATCGACAGATCGCCGGGGCCCATGAACAGCATGTCGATCCCCTCCACGGCCAGGATCTGGTCGAGGTTCTCCACTGCGCCGCGCGTTTCGATCTGGACGATGACCCGCAGACCGGCATCGGCCTGGCGGACGTAATCGACGATCTCGCGGCCGTAGCCCGCCGCGCGGCCGGGGCCGCAGCCGCGCCGCCCCAAGGGCGGAAAACGCGCCGCCGTGACGGCCGCCCGGGCCTGTTCTGAGGTCTCGATGCAGGGCACCATGATCGCCGCGGCACCGGCGTCCAACGCCTGCTTGATCGAGGCCGGATCGACGCTGGCGACGCGGACGATGCAGGGCATGGCGCGCCCCTCGGCAGCCGCCACGACGGTATTGATCGCCGCCGCGTCGAAGGGCGCGTGCTCCGCGTCGATGCACAGAAAATCGAAGGGCAGGACCGCCAGGTATTCGGCCATCGCGGCACTGGGAAGCTGCAGGAAGGTGCCCAGCAGGGTTCGCCCGGCCGGCGGCCACGGCCGCAGCCAGGGCCGTTGTTGCGACATGATTACACGCCGCCCAGCAGGAAAAAGGGCCGCCCGACCCGCGCTTCGATGTGCAGGTAACGATCCAGGCGCGCGCCGTCGACGGTCACCCGCAGGCGCTGCAGCATGGCCGGGATCATGTCCAGGTCTTCCAGTTGGTAAATCAGGTACCAGGTGAAATCCGCGGTGGCGGGCGAGCCGACGGTGAACAGATCGTCGTCCAGGGTGCACAGCACCTTGGCGCCGAGTTGCGGCCATTCGTCGTTGAAGATCGCCTTGGCGCGCGGCAGGACCACCTCGCGGCGTTCCGCGTCGTCTGCTTTGAACCAGCCGTCGACGGCCCGGCCCAGGAAGATCACGCGGTAGGGCTTGGGAATGGTGGGTGCTTCGAAATCTACTGCCATGATGGTTTTTCCTCGTGGGTGGAAAAGTCGGCTCAACGCATGTACAGGCCGCCGTTGATATCGATGGTGGCGCCGGTGATGAAGGCCGCATCGGGGGAGGCGAGGTACACGGCGCAGGCGCCTACTTCCTCCGGCTCTCCCACGCGGCCCACCGGTATGGCCTGGCGCAGGGCCTCGATCCGCTCCGCCGACAGCGTGTCCATGATCGGCGTGTGGACTGCGGCCGGTGCAATGGCGTTGACCGTCACGCCGCTGCCGGCCAGGGCCTGCGCAAAATTCCGGGTAACCGAAATGATACCGGCTTTGGATGCGGCATAATGGGCCCCGGCGACGCGGCTCGGCTGCTGGCCGGCCAGCGAAGAGAGGTTGATGATGCGCCCCCAGCCACGCTCGCGCTGACGCCGTCCGGCAAGCTGGCAGCCGAAAAAGACGCTGCGCAGGTTGATCGCCAGCACCTGGTCCCATTCCTGCGGATCGATGTCCCAGATCGGGCGCATGGCGGTCATGGCCGCGTTGTTGACCAGGATGTCGATACCGCCCAGGCGTTCGTCCGCGTCCGCGTAAGCCTGCTCGAAGGCGGCCACGTCGCTTACGTCGAGCCGTGCGGCAACGGCCATGTTTTGCTCGGCGTCGATGGCGCGGGCGGTTTCTTCCACGCGCTCATGGATGTCGGCCAGCACCACCCGCACACCGGCGGCGTGCAGGGCGCGGGCGATCGCGGCACCCAGGCCCTGGGCCGCGCCGGTGATGAAAGCGGTTTTTCCTTCAAGCTGTGCGGTCATTGTGGTGCGTGTCTCTTTCAGGTCTGAGTTACCGGTTTCCCGAACGGTATCCGGCTGGCACCGTGGGTTTGCGCCTGCCAGGCCGGCACATGGCGGTACGAGATTTAGTACCTACGTACTATATCTAGCACAGTTTCGAGTCGGCTGCAAATTCAGGAATTGTAAATTTAATGTTCGCGTACAAACGAAATAATAACGAGACGGTGTGCGGCCGGCCGCTCAGCGGGTGTCGATGGTGTCACCGAAGGGCGAGCGGGACCGTAGGCGTCAGGCGATCAGTTCCGCTCCGGGCCCGGGGGCTCCAGACCGGCAATCATCGCCGCCGTGCGGCGCGCCTGTTCGGTGAGCGCCTTGTTGTGTCGCTTGTTGCCGAGCTCGTAGCCGGTAAAGAGCAGCATTCCGCGCAGCAGGGCGTTGATCATGATCGACCGGCGCCGGCATTCCTGCTGCGGCAGCTCCGGATTCAGCGTCGCGATGATGTCCGTCAGCTCCTGCACATAGGACTCGATCATTTCCATGACCCTGCCGCGCACGTAGCGGTTGTGTGCGCTGAAGGCGTAGGTCTCCCAGGACTGCGCGTCGTAGCCGCGCTTGCGCCGCAGCGCAAGCTGGAAATCGACATAACGGTAAAAGCGCTCCACCGGATCGGCGCAGGGGCGCCGGGCGGCGCGCGCGCGCAGGGCCTGGGTGTCGTCGATCAGCTTGTCGAACATCGCCCGCACCAGCAGATCCTTGGTCGGGAAATGGTAGGTCAGGTTGCCCTTGGAGATATCCAGGGTCTGGGCGACGCGGTCGATGGACAGCGCCCCGTGCCCGTCTTCAACGAGCAGGTCGATCGCCGTGACGATGATAGCGTCTTTGCGTGATTCGGGCGTCTTGCTCATGGGCAGGGGCTGTCCTGGCCGGGGTTGATCCGATCACAGATCAGCACCGCCGCGGCAAGATCCTCCAGCGCGGTGCCGACCGACTTGAAAACGGTCAGGTCTTTTTCGGCGGACAGCAGCGGTTTCTTAACCGTCACCAGTTCAGACAGCTCCATCTTGATGTCGGCGCGGGAGATGACCCCCCTTTCCAGCGGATCGATAATGTCTCCGGCCTCGGCCAGTGCGCCCTGGTACGAGTCGACGCAGATCACGGCGCGCCGCAACAGCTCATCATCCGCTTCGCGCATGTCCGGGGCAAAGCCTCCAACCAGGTCGACGTGACAGCCCGGACGGCACCAGCGGCCCGGAAACAGTGGCTGCCGGGACGAGGTCAGGGTGGAAATGCTGTCCGCCTGCCGCACGGCCTGTTCCAGGTCCGGCGCCACTTCCAGCGTGCAGCCCGGCAGCTGGATGGAAGAGATCAGCTGCTCCGCCTTGCTGATGTCCCGGTTCCACAGGCCGATCCGTTCGGGCTGCATGATCTCCCAGTAGGCGCGAATAAAATAAGCCGCAAGCTTGCCGGCCCCGATAACGAGCACTTTGCGTGGCGCGCGGGTCGCCAGCAGGCTGGCCGCGAGCATCGAGGCAGCCGCGGTTCGCCAGGCGGTGAGTTCGGCCGCGTCCAGCAGCGCCAGCGGCTGGCCGGTTTTGCCATCGAGCAGCAGGTAAAGCCCCGCCAGCGCCGGCATTCCGCGGGCGGGATTGTCCGGGTGCAGAGTGACGCATTTGATGCCCAGGAAACCGTCGGCGCGCCACGCCGGCATCAGCAGCAGCCGCGCGTCGATACCCCATTGGGCACCGATATCGCAGTTCATGCGGTCGGGCACCTGGTGAGCCTGCAGGAAAGCCTGCTCAAGTGCAGCCAGCAACTCCGGGTAGGACAGCTGCGCGGCGATCGCCGCCGCGTCAATGTAGGGCAATGACTTCATGGGATCACATGGGCCGGCTCAGCCAGGTTTGCGCCCGCCTATTTCTTCCGCTTCAATGCGGTGACCTCGATTTCGATCAGGGCCCCCGCGGGCGCCAGCTGGCTGATGATGGTCGTATTCGTCGGCCGCACCTCGCTGAGGTACTGATGCAGTTTTCGCGACATCGCCTCGATGTATTTCGTATCGACCAGATAGCCCCGCACGCGCACGATGTCTGCGAGGTCTGCGTCGGCCTCGGCCAGAACCTTGCTGATGTTGCTGAAGATGTTGTCCATCTGTTGATCGAAATCCTCCGGCAGTGAACTGTCCTCGGGGTTGAAGCCGACCGTACCGGATACAAATACCCAGTCGCCATCTACGACCGCGCGGGAGTATGCCGCGAGGTCTTCCCATTTCGACCCCGAGGAAAGCAGCTGCCGCTCGCTGCCGTCACTTTCCGAGGCCTGCAACGCCGGGCTGACGAGGCAGCAACTCAGTGTGATCATGGCCAATAGTTTCATGTTTCAAGTCTCCGTTTCAGTTAGGGAAATCAGCTCAATGTGCCGTTTTATAAAATCAGGCTGTCCGTTTAAGTGCGGTTCGCTTGCGGGCAGGGCAAATTTGTTCTCACGCCAATTTCTTGAACTCTCGTCATTTCCGCGCAAGCGGAAATCCCGTTCCAACAACAC
>JAVVFH010000075.1:0-13586 GCA_032250585.1 Lysobacterales bacterium | reverse complement strand
AAGCGACCAGTGAGGAAACAGACCCAGTGCCGCAAGCGTACCCAGGCCGACCGTCAGCGGCATCCCGATGAGCAGCATTCGCAACGGCAGGTTGCGGGACTGCCGGAAGAGCTTCAAGTCGGCGCCCGCGGCGTCGGTGAACAGCACAATCAGCAGGGTGATTTCGGCAATCGCATGGATCGTGCGGTTGGAGATTTCGATTTCGACCAGACCCAGCACCTGGGGACCGATAATGAACCCGAAACCGGCAAACAGCATCGGCCCGGTCACCATCGAATGCGAGAGCTTGCGGCTGCCCAGCGCAAAGGCCAGGAACAGCAGTGCAATCAGCGCGCCGGTCCAGTAACTCAATGCTTCGGGTCAAGCGGAGGGGACATTCTGGCAGGATAACCCGGTTTGGAACGGCTGTCTCTGTCGGATAAAGGATCCGCAAACTCCGGAAAATTCGAGACACCCACAAAGCGGAGGAAAATTCGAGAGGGAAAATTCGAGACACCCACAAAGCGGCGTTTACGTTGGCACCGTGGCGGGGCGGACGGCCCTGTCGGTGGGGGGCCCGTCCTGGTGGTAAATTCCCTGCCCGCCTGCACGCAATGCGCGATGGACCGCGTCCGCCGTAAACGGAAGCAGTTTACGCAGCTGGGACAATGCCGCGCAGCCAGCCCTACTGAAAGGTCCGGGCGCGGGCTGCGCGGCCGCCATCAGGGCATGGCCCCGACAGCACGGCTAAAGCCCACGGCGACCACTGATAAGTTGCAACAGCACCATGATCACTGCGATGACCAACAGCACGTGCACGAATCCGCCGATGGTGGTGCCGGAGACGAGCCCGAGGGCCCACAGGACAAGAAGAATGACAGCAATGGTATACAGCACGGTTGGCGCTCCTTTGGGTGTGTCGGCGGCTTCAATTGGTCAAGGCCGCCAAGACTGGAGTATGAGCCTTCGCGGTGTGGCCATCTGTGCGGTACAGCACCGATGGAGCGGCACGGACGGTCGCGGCCAGCAAACGGAGAAATCCAGACTGGCATGCTTTGCATCAGGCGGATGGAGCCATTGATTCGTTTCTTTTTTTCTTCCGTTTATACGCAAACTGGCGGGCATGATCCTTCACCTGTTTTGCGTAACATTCACAGGACGCGGCTTCCAACCCGATGCGGGACAAAATGCTGACATATCCGCGCGTATAACCGATGATTTTTTTGTGCTGAAGCTTACCGGCGGCAATGGTGACGGCACTTCTTTGCACGCCGAGTAAGTCGGCGAGCATCTGGTGCGTGAGATGGAATCCGTCCGATGTGGCGCGGTCGTCCGTCATGAGCAACCATCGCGCCAGCCGCGTTTCGACATCGTGGAACGAATTGCAGGCTGCGGTCTGGACCAGTTGCCCCATCAGCACATAGGAATAACGGTGGAGCGCATGAACCAGGCCCGGACTCTCGCGCAACATGCGCCGCATTGGCGCGGCGGAAACGCGCAGCGCAGTGCCGGAACCATGGACCACCGCCCGCAACCGGGGCGTGTTGATCCCCATTGCCAAAGTAGCCCCCAGCAAGCCTTCGCTGCCGATCATCGCCAGCCCTAGTGGGGAATGGCCGCTCGTGGCGGCCACCAGCGAAATCAGGCTGGTCAGTGGAAAGTACGCGTATTTGAACGGTTCATCGGCCTCACACAGGATTGTTCCCGCGACCAGTTCCACGGCTTTGACCGAGTGCAGAATCCGCTCCCGTTCTTTCGATGGCAAGCCGGCGATCAGGTGATTGATGGGGTACGCCCCGGATTGACGGAGAAATCATTATCACGCAGCACGACGACGACCAATCACGGCAAAAGCGTTAGCTGCGAGACCTGTAGAAGCCGAGACTACGTGCCCTCAACGCGATGTTCTGTGCGCTACAGCACCAAGGGCATTTATTGGGTTCAGGACCGGGGCACAAGAACCGGAGCGCAGCCCCCCGGCGGGCTCAGTTGCGCTGGTCCAGTGGTATGTAAGCCTGCAGGCGGTCGGTTTCTCTTTTAACGACGGCATAACATTCGCACGAAAGTTTCTCGAGCCTGGGCCGGTCGAGCACCGTGATTTTGCCGCGGTGATACTCGATGATGCCGAGATCCTGCAGTTCGCCGGCAGCCTCCGTCACGCCTTCGCGACGGACACCCAGCATGTTGGCGATCAACTCCTGGGTCATTACCAGTTTGTTGCCCGAAAGGCGATCCAGTGAAAGCAGCAGCCAGCGGCAAAGCTGTTGATCAATTGAATGGTGGCGGTTGCAAACGGCCGTCTGGGACATTTGCGTGATCAGTGACTGGGTATAGCGCAGCATCAGCATGCGCATGTCGTTAAACCCGTTGAACTCGTTCCTGAGCCGTTGCGATGACAGCGAGAATGCGGAGCCGGCGCTCTGCACAATGGCCCGGCTGGGAGTGCTTTCGCCGCCCATGAAGACCGCGATTCCGACAACACCCTCGTTGCCCACCACGGAAATTTCCGCCGATGCGCCATTTTCCATCACGTAGAGCAGCGACACGATGGCGTCGGTGGGAAAGTAGACGAATTGCAGCGTGTCACCGGATTCGTACAGCACTTTGCCCAGCGGAAGGTCCACCAGCTTCATGTGAGGAAACAGGTGTTCCTTGGCTTCAGCCGGCAAGGCGGCCAGTAACCTGTTGTCCAGCAGTGTGGGTGTGGGACCTGCTGGTGGTATGGGGGGTTTGGTGATCGTCATTCTCCACGCTTCATCTTCGGGCTGCTTCCAACGCTGGAACGCCTGCTCGGCAGTGCGACTATGTACTCTAGCACACACAGACCTGATTCAAGGCCGGATGCGCAGACAGTAGGCAGCCGCGCACGTGCCATGCAGCCCTTGAGCGCGACCCCAGCTGCACTTACCCGTTTTCGCGCTTGATCATTCGCCCAGCAGTTCACCGAGCGGTTTGAATTCATCGACGCGGTCACAGACCACCTTGATCACCATCAGGATCGGCACCCCCAGGAACAGGCCCCAGACGCCCCACAGCCAGCCCCAGGCAAGCACGCCGGCGAACACCGCCACCGGGTTCATGCGACTGGCCCGGCTGGTCAGCCAGGGAGTCAGCATATAACCTTCAACGCTGTTGATGCCCAGGGTAACCCCACCGATCAGCAGTGCCATCTCGATCGAGCTGAACTGGGCGAAGCCGAAAAGCATCGCCGCACCGCTGGCGATAATGCTGCCCAGGTAGGGGATGAAGTTGAGCACGAAGGTGAGGATACCCCACACCGCGGCGTGTTCCATGCCGATCCACTCGAACGCCAACCACGTGGCCGTGCCAACCAGCGCGCTGGTGAAGATCTGCACTTGCAGATAGCGTTGGATTTGCGCGCCAATTTCGTCCAGGGCCTGCACGGTGAATTTTTTCTCGGTGAGCGTAGGGCCGGCGAGCCGCACCATCTTGCGCCTGAAGTTGTTACCCGCCGCCAGCAGGAAAAACGCCACGAACAGGACGACGATGGCCTCCCCCGCTACCGCCGCCAGGCTGAGTGTGCCGGGCAACAGGTAGTCCATCACATTGAATTTGGGCTTCTCGATCTGCACCTTGGCCACATCGCGATCGGGTTCCGGATCCTCGTTACTTTCCTGAGCTGTGCGCTCGAGCTCGCTGGCGACCCTTTGCACCTTGTCGATGGTGCCAATGGAGCCCTGCTCGGTCTGCAGATCAAAGGCGCGGCGCAGTTTCTGGGCGACCTCCGGCAAGGTTTCGATCAACGCAACCGTGTCGTCTTTGAGCGAATAGGCTACGGTGCCCATGCCGCCCACGATGCTCGCCATCAACAGGGCAGCAGCAAGCGCGCGCGGCAGGTGCAGCCGCACCAGGAGGTTGATGACGGGTGTCAGCGCATAACTGAGCAGAACACCCAGCACCAGCGGAACGATAACCACGGCGGCATAGCGCAACGCCGCGAGGCTGATCAGCACCGCAATAATCAGTAATGCGCCGCTGCGCAAACTGCCCGGTGCGTGCAGCAGCGGCATTGATTCACCAGGCGTTTTTGCCGGGGCCAATACCCGCGTCGGATCCGCAGTCTCCATGGTGAGGCCGGCTTCGTTGCCGCCCGAACGCCGGACTGAATCGCCCGGGCTAATCATGGGCCACGACGGGGCGCGGGGTACGTGGCTCGCCAGCGGCCTCGACGCCGCGGTGTGCACCGGACAGGACGCGGTCCAGTGCGGGCGCGGAGAAAGCTGCTTTCATATTCATGCTGAATTATTCCTGATGGTTTTGATTGAAACGGAAATGGCTGCTGGCGCGCACTCAGCCTCCTGCTTCGAGTGCGTACCTGAGACGAAATCCTGGCCTGATCTTCAGAGGCTCGGGTTACCCGAGCCCGACAGACCAATCAGCCCAACGAGGATCAGCTAAATGGCGACAAAGAGGTTGGCAGCCCTGGCATGAGGCGAATGAGAATTCCGGAGGCCGCCCATACCACCGGGTCAGGCCTGGCTGCAGGTTCATCATGCTCCAGTTTCCGGCGCCGGAAATCCGGCTACGGCTCAGCCTTTCCTGACCACCATGAACAACCCGGCTGCGGCAGCGACGCCGCCGGCAATCAGGTACATCATCGTTTCATCGGAGTACTTGCCGGTAAGGGTTTCACCGAGCTCCTCCATCGGCGAGCTCGTAGCATTGAACCCGAAGAAGAGCAGTATTCCACCCAACACCAGTAATCCGATGCCAATCAGTTTTGAAGTATTCATCTATTGAACTCCGAGGCCGCGGGAGTGCCGCGACTGTTAGTGACGGGCTGGCCATCGCGACGGTGACACCCGGCCTGCTGCCAGGCGCACGTGGCGGCTGACGGGATGGGTGGATGCGTAAATCACGATGCTCCAGGCTGACCTGGGTCCAGTCGCGCCATAGTGCGCCGATCTCAGTCAGCATTCTGTGCGCTGGCGAACACAGAGGAGAACACAGGAGGAGAACACAGACACCCATAACGCCCAGAAGGCGAAAGGAGAACACAGACACCCATAACGCCCAGAAGGCGAACACAGACACCCATAGTAAAAAAATCCGAGCATAGTAAAAAAATCCGAGACACCCACAAAATAAATCCGAGACACCCACAACACCTTAAATACCCTACAAGAAATCGGGGTACTTGACTCTTCCGATACTTGAACCAGCAGATTAAGCTCTTGCATATGCCAAAAGCTCGCTATCGCCAAGTCTCTCTTGAAGACACACCCTATTATCACTGCATCTCCCGATGCGTGCGGCGCGCGTTCCTCTGCGGTAAGGACTCCCGCACCGGCTTCGACTTCGAACATCGGCGCCAATGGATACTCGATCGAATCAAACTGCTGTGTTCGGTATTTGCCGTTGACCTGTGTGCCTACGCCATCATGAGTAATCACTACCACATCGTGGTTCGGGTCGATGTCCAGCAGGCAAAAGGCTGGACGGATGAAGAAGTCGCCCGCCGCTGGACGCGGGTTTTTACCAGCCCCGTTTTGATGCAAAAATATCTCCGCAATGCAAGCTTGAGTTCCATTGAGCTTGAATCGGTTACTGAGTTGCTTGCTACCTGGCGTGAACGACTGAACAACCTTTCCTGGTTCATGCGCTGCATTAATGAGCCGATTGCCCGTCTGGCCAATGCGGAAGACCAGTGCACCGGACGGTTCTGGGAAGGCCGTTTCAAATCCCAGGCCCTGCTGGATGAACGCGCTTTACTGGCCTGCATGGCGTACGTGGACCTGAACCCGATAAGAGCAGTCTTGGCTACGACGCCGGAACAATCCGATTACACCTCGGTTCAGGAACGGATTAAACAACCCGAGGCCGACAGCTTGCGTGCGCTCGATCAGCAGGCTCACAACGCCATTCCGATTGACCTCAAGGATTATCTGGAACTGGTGGACTGGGGTGGCCGGGCAATCAGACGCGACGCGCGGGGACATATCCCGGCCAAAGTGCCACCCATATTGACGAGATTAAGGATGGATGCGTCACCGGTATTAGATTACCTCGCCAAAGAGGAAATGGCGGGGTTTGGTGCTTTGGGGCCGGTGACCTTGTTGAAGGCTTTTGCCCGATCCATCGGACAAAAATTTGTGAAAGGACACGCTATTGGCGATCGGCTCTGTCCGGGATAAATTCAAAATTCAGTAACGCCTGAAATCCACTTGCAACGGGCGGTTTGCAGTGGTTCGCATAGGGTGAAATCTGAATATTCAGCCATCCAAAAGAGCTCAATTCTGTAAGGTCGGTCAAAACCGTCAAAAAACCTGCTTTGGCCGGTTCCTGGATTCAACTTTTAAGTGAAACGGTTAACGAAGTCTTGATATTGAAGAAGACTTCGAAGGGTTTCCGGTAGTCCATTACCCTGGCGCCACGATGACGCTTGCCGACCACGGTGTCGCCTTCCCAATCACCAAAGCGACCACGGGCCTCGACGATGGCGGGCCACTCATCGATCGAGACCTGGTTGGGAATGATGCCGCGGTGGTCGTAGCTCCCATAACGTTTGCACCGCTTCTTCTGACAACGCAAATAGCGCTACAGATGGCCACCTGAGCGTTTATCGATATAAATATGCTGGTAGATCCACTCACGGCTGATCTGAACCTCGTACTCCATCCCAAGACGACCGACGATTTGCTCCGGGCTCCATTCCTGGCGGATCAGCAGGTCGACTTGCTGCCAGACTTTACGGTCGAGCCTGGATCGCACTTTGTTTAAACCTCGTGCCTACGCCCGTTGATGAGCTTGTTTGGGCCGATAGCTGCGCAGCCCCCGGTTACGGCCCAGTTCCCGGGAGACGGTCGACGTATCACGCTCCAGCAGCTCGGCAATCTGCGTTGGCTATATTCCGCTTTCTTCAGGATGTAAATTTGGTATCGTTCCTCTAGGGTAAGCTGCGTGTAGCCTCTCATTTGTGCTCCTCTTACTTCCGTCGGTAGGGAAAACCATGATGCTCCCGCAGCTTGCCTTTATACCGAAATTTCACAGTTGCACTTACGCGTTGAATTCAAGGCGGGATAAAGTTTAGGGTGTCCTGACTTAGTTTTCTGACTTCGTTTTGGATGTCCGGTCTTTGTTCGGCCTTTGTTATTCTTTGGTGGGATATGGGTGTCCGCGTTATTATCCGCGTTATTACCGTTATTATACTTAATAAAGCGCAAGGAAATCCGGCCTCCTGTAGGGCTCGACTTAACGGGTGCGGTCATGCGCGTGCAAAGTCACTGGAAGGCGGCCTACCCTGCCAGTCGCGCGCAACTGAACCTCTCGAATGACGACATGGCCCTCGATTACACCACATTAGAGCTGCTCCGCCAGAGCCACCCCGCCTGGCGCCTGCTGCGTGCCCAGCACGCACCGCTGGTAGCCAGTTTTCTGCACCGGGTGTTCATCACGCCCAACGTGCGGAATTTGTCACAGGCCGATCTGGCCGAGGCGTTGGAAGATGAGCTCTTCGTCCTGCGCGAACAGTTGGGGACCGAAACATTTCCGGGAACCGCGCTGGGCTATCTCAACGACTGGGCCGAAAAC
Organism: Lysobacterales bacterium; assembly: GCA_032250585.1. GTDB lineage: Bacteria > Pseudomonadota > Gammaproteobacteria > Xanthomonadales > SZUA-36 > JAVVFH01. The sequence continues at coordinate 6,056 of JAVVFH010000075.1, read as the reverse complement.
GACAAGGGTTGGCTGCGAAAATTCTATCCGGCCGGCACGGACGAACCACATTTCGACCTGACTCCGGCCACCGAAAAGGCCCTCGCCTGGCTGCAGGACCTCACCGCACGAAGCTTTGTCGGCACCGAATCACGCCTGCTTACCCTATTCGAACTGCTGCGTCAGATGAGCGAGGGGAGCGAGACCGATCCGCAAGTGCGGATCGCCGAACTGCAAAAACGGCGCGCTGACATTGACGCCGAAATCGCCCGCATAGCGGCGGGTGACATTCCGCTCCTGGACGACACGGCGCTCAAGGACCGTTTCCAGCAGTTTCTTCAGTTGGCGCGGGAGCTACTGACCGATTTTCGCGAAGTGGAACACAATTTCCGCAGCCTCGACCGGCGGGTGCGCGAGCGCATCGCGCTGTGGGACGGGGCCAAGGGCGCGCTGCTGGAAGAAATCATGGGCGAGCGCGATGCCATCGCCGATTCCGATCAGGGGAAAAGCTTCCGTGCGTTCTGGGATTTCCTGATGTCCCAGTCGCGGCAGGAGGAGTTGAGCGGCCTGCTGGAACAGGTGCTTTCCTTGCCGCCGATCCTTGACCTGCACCCCGAACCCCGTCTGCAGCGCGTGCACTACGACTGGCTCGAAGCGGGAGAGCACACCCAGCGCACCGTGGCCAGGCTCTCCCAGCAACTGCGCCGTTTCCTCGATGACCAGGCCTGGCTGGAAAACCGGCGCATCATGGACATCCTGCACCACGTCGAAAACCACGCACTGGCCCTGCGGGATGCGCACCCGGCCGGAGACTTCATGCCACTGGCCGAGACCACCGCGACCATCAAATTGCCGCTGGAAAGACCGCTCTACCGGCCACCGTTCAAAGCACTTATTGCCGGCGTGGTGCTGGACGAGGGGGATGTGGACGTCGATACGAGCGCGCTCTACTCGCAAATCGTGGTTGACCGCGCCAGGCTTGACGCCAATATCCGCAAGGAACTGCGAAGCCGCAGCCAGATCAGCCTGGCCGAAGTGGTCTTTCACCATCCCCTTCGCCATGGTTTGGCTGAGCTGGTAGCCTACCTGCAGTTGGCCGGCGATTGGCCCGGGACGGCCGTGGATGAGGAACTGCGCGAAGAGGTGATCTGGCACTCCGAAGCAGGTGTCATGCGGCGGGCGACTTTGCCGCGCATCATTTTACTGAGAGACCGAGCATGAACATTGGAACTGCCGACCCCGGCCATGCGGCTGCCAGGACCGAGGAACTCTCGTCGGTGGTGGTGCCTCTGCTCAAGGGCGTGATTTACCAGGAGGATAACCCGGGCCTGTGGGCCGCCCTTTTGAATCTGCAGGCGAGTGTCCGGGACTACGTGGCCGTACTCGGCCTGGATTTGCTGCTCGACGAGGCGGAAGGCTACGCTTTCTTACGCTCCCGCGAGGATCTCGACGAAGAAGGGCAACCGGCCATCCCGCGCTTGGTGGCCCGGCGGCAACTGGCCTATCCCGTCAGTCTGCTGCTCGCGCTGTTGCGTAAAAAACTGGCTGAATTTGACGCCGCCGGCGGCGATACGCGCCTGATCCTGTCCCGCGACGAAGTCGTGGAGCTGATTCGGATCTTTCTGCCGGCCGGCAGCAACGAGGCGAAGCTCATCGATCAGGTCGATACCAGCCTGAACAAGATCGCCGCGCTCGGTTTTGTGCGCCGTCTGCGGGGGCAGGAACAGATGATCGAAGTGCGGCGCATCATCAAGGCCTATGTCGATGCGCAATGGCTGTCCGACTTCGAGGGGCGGTTGGCGGAATACCGACAGCAACTGGTCAACGCGCCGGAGGATACCGATGGCTGAGGCCCTTGAACTGGAATTCATGGCCGATGACCGTCTCGCCGGATTTCGCCTGCAACGACTCGAAGTGTTCAACTGGGGGACCTTCGACGGCCGGGTCTGGACCTTGCATCTGGATGGAAAAAACGGCCTGCTGACGGGCGATATCGGTTCCGGCAAGTCGACGCTGGTCGACGCCGTCACCACCCTGCTGGTGCCGAGTCAACGCGTTGCCTACAACAAGGCGGCCGGCGCCGACAGCCGCGAACGCTCGCTACGCTCCTATGTGCTCGGCTATTACAAATCGGAACGGCAGGAAACCCTGGGCAGCGCCAAGCCGGTCGCTCTGCGCGATTTCAGCAGTTACTCGGTCGTACTCGGCGTTTTTTATAACGCCGGATTCAATAAAACCGTCACCCTCGCGCAGGTCTTCTGGATGAAGGACGCCAAGGGGCAGCCGGCGCGCCTTTACGCCACCAGCGAACGCGATCTCTCCATAGCCGCCGATTTTTCCGGTTTCGGCAGCGAGATACTCGGCCTGCGCAAGCAGCTCCGCTCCGGCGGCATCGAGTTGTTCGACAGCTTCCCTCCCTACGGCGCGTGGTTCCGGCGACGCCTGGGCATCGAGAACGAACAGGCGCTCGACCTGTTCCTGCAGACCGTGTCGCTCAAGTCGGTCGGGAATCTCACCGAATTCGTGCGCAGCCACATGCTCGAACCTTTCGATGTTGCGCCGCGCATAGCCGCCCTGATTAGCCACTTCGAGGATCTCAACCGGGCACACGAGGCAGTCCTCAAGGCCAAAGAACAGGTTGAGATGCTGGAGCCTCTGGTCGAGGATTGCGAACGTCACCTGGCTCTGGCAAAAACTGCGGCAGATCTGCGCGCCTGCCGTGACGCCCTGCGCCCGTGGTTCGCCACCCTGAAAGGGAATCTGCTGGAAAAACGCCTCGCCGCGCTGAACGAAGAACTGACCCGCCACCAGACTGCCATCGAGCGACTGGCCGGGCAACGGCGGGAACAGCAGGCGCAGGAGCGCGAACTGCGGCGCGCCATCGCGGAAAACGGCGGCGACCGCATCGAGACTATCGGCGTGGAAATACTGCAGCAACAGGACGAGCTGGCGCGGCGCAAACACAAGGCCGCGCGTTATGAGGAGCTGGTGCGCTCGCTGGATCAACACCCCGCCGCGACCCAGGAAGCCTTTCTCCGGCAGCGCTCTGAAACCGCCAACTGGCGTGAAATGGCGGAAGAAGCAACCGCGAAGGCTCAGAATGACCGCACCCGTGCCGAAGTCGAATTTGCCCAGGGACGGCAGGAACATGAGCGGGTGAAGAAGGAAATCACGGGCCTGAAAGCCCGTGTCACCAACATCGACGAAAACCAGATCGTCATCCGGCGTTCGCTCTGCCAGGCCCTGGGCCTGGCCGAAGAAGAGATGCCGTTTGCCGGCGAATTGCTGCAGGTTCGCGAGGACGAGCGCGACTGGGAAGGCGCCATCGAACGGCTGCTGCACGGTTTCGGCCTGTCTCTTCTGGTCCCGGACCCTTCTTACGCCAGGGTGGCGCAATGGGTGGACCGCACGCATCTGCGCGGGCGACTGGTCTATTTTCGGGTACGTGAAGGACGGCGTAGCGAACGACCGTCGCTGCATGCCGATTCGCTGGTGCGCAAGCTGCAGTTCAAACCCGACTCGCTTTTTTACGACTGGATCGAGCGCGAAGTGGCACACCGCTTTGATCTGGCCTGCTGCCGGTCGCAGGAACAGTTTCGCCGCGAAACCCGCGCCATCACCCGGGCGGGCCAGATCAAGGCGCCGGGGGAACGGCATGAAAAGGATGACCGGCATCGCCTCGACGATCGCCGTCGCTACGTCCTCGGGTGGAGCAACGCGGAAAAAATCGCGGTACTGGAACAGGAAGCCAAACGACAGGAAACACAGCTGGGCGAAATCGGTGCGCGCATCGCCAGTCTGGAGAAAGAACAGTCCGTCCTCGCGGAGCGTCTCTCGATCCTCTCGAAGCTGGGCGAATACGAGGACTTCCGTGATCTCGACTGGCAACCCGTGGCGGTTAGCATTGCCCGGCTGGAGGAGGAAAAACGGGCGCTCGAGGCCGCCTCTGACCTGCTCAAAACGCTCAGCGCCCAGCTCGCCGCAGTCGAAGAAGAGTTGCAGGATACGGAGCGCCAACTCGACGAAAAGAAAGACAAGCGCTCCAAAACCGAACAGAAGATCAATGCCGCGCAAGAGCTGCAGCAGCAGGCGCAAACCCTGTTGCTCGAGACCGCAGAGGACTCGGTCCGGCGATTCAGTCTGCTGGAAGAGATGCGCGAGGAAGCGCTCGGCAAGCAGTTACTGACGGTCGAGTCCTGTGACAATCGCGAGCGCGACATGCGCGACTGGCTGCAGGCCCGGATCGACGCGGAAGACGCCAAGATCAAGCGTCTGTCCGAAAAAATCGTCAAGGCCATGACCGAGTATAACGGCAAGTGGCCCCTGGAGACCCGGGACGTCGATGCCAACCTGGCTGCCGGACCCGAATACCGCTTGATGCTGGACCAATTGCAGGCCGACGACCTGCCCCGTTTCGAAGGCCGTTTCAAGGAATTGCTGAACGAGAACACGATTCGCGAGGTCGCAAATTTCCAGTCCCAGCTGGCCCGCGAGCGGGAAACCATCAAGGAGCGCATTGCCCGGATCAACGAATCACTGACACAGATTGATTACAACCCGGGCCGCTACATCAGTCTCGAGGCGCAGATGAACCTCGACGCCGACATCCGCGATTTTCAGACCGAGCTGCGTGCCTGCACGGAAGGGGCCCTCACCGGCTCGGACGATGCACAGTATTCGGAAGCCAAATTTCTGCAGGTCAAGCGCATCATCGAACGGTTTCGCGGCCGCACCGAACACGCCGACCTGGATCGGCGTTGGACAGCCAAGGTGACCGACGTGCGTAACTGGTTCGTTTTCGCTGCCAGCGAGCGCTGGCGGGAAGACAACAGCGAACACGAGCATTATGCCGATTCGGGCGGAAAATCCGGCGGCCAGAAAGAAAAACTGGCCTACACCGTGCTGGCCGCCAGCCTGGCGTACCAGTTTGGCCTGGAATGGGGTGCGGTGCGTTCGCGCTCGTTCCGCTTCGTGGTAATCGACGAGGCCTTCGGGCGCGGTTCTGATGAATCGGCCCATTACGGCCTGCAACTTTTCGCGCAACTCAACCTGCAATTGCTGATCGTCACGCCGCTGCAGAAAATCCATATTATCGAGCCGTTCGTCGCCAGCGTCGGCTTTGTCCACAATGAAAACGGTCGTGACTCCGTTTTACGCACCCTGAGCATCGAGGAATACCGTGCCGGGAAGCAAAGGCTGCAGGGATGAAGTGGACGACGCCGGCGGCTCTCAAAGCGCAGGTGCAAAAGCTCTGGAACCGCGGCCTGCTGCTCGCTTCACTGGCGGGCGGCGAACCGGTATTCCCCCGGCGCCTGACGCTGAAAGGCCCTGCTACGCGGGAATTGAGCGAACGATTTCCCGAGGTGCGCGCGTGGATCGCCAAATTGTCCGCGGCCGCGGGGCGCTATCGGATCGAATGGCGCAGCGTCAACCACCGCGTGCTCGGGACCAATGAGATTCCGGCGGCCGTCTGGGTCGACACGCTGGAGGATGCACTCGGACTGATCGGCAAGCGCAAGGCGGCGGAACAGTTCACGGCCCTGCTCGAAACGACGCGCGAGCAGCAGCCCAAGCTGATCCCCTGGCTGGCAAAACGACCGCTGCGTGCCCTGGAATTGGCGGATGACTGGTCGCAACTGCTGTCAATCGTCGCCTGGCTGCAGAAACACCCTCGCCCCACGATCTATCTGCGCCAGATCGATCTGCCGGGCGTCCACAGCAAGTTGATTGAAGGGCATCGCGCCGTGCTCGCGGAGCTGTTCGATCTCGCCCTGCCGCTGACAGCGATCGAGGCGACGCATACAGGCGCGGGAGGATTCTGTCGCCGTTACGGCTTCCTGGACAAACCCTCGCGGGTCCGCTTTCGCTTGCTGGACCCGAATACCCGGTTGCTGCCCTCGGCAGGCGACCAGGACATCAGCCTGACGAAGGCTGGCTTCTCATCACTTGATTTACCGCCATCGAAAGTATTTGTCACCGAAAATGAAATCAACTTTCTGGCTTTCCCGGAGGTTGCCGATGCAATGGTCATTTTCGGGGCGGGATACGGTTTCGAGAACCTCGCTGCCGCCCCCTGG
>JAVVFH010000074.1:0-13643 GCA_032250585.1 Lysobacterales bacterium | reverse complement strand
GCTGATGGTCGGCATGTTCGAGCCCGACTGCGTGCCGTGGAAAGTCGAAGGCATCCCGGAGGATTTCTCCTACGGTGAACTGCCGCCCGACTGGGATCGCCTGACGCCGTTCCTGGAGGCCGCGATGAGCCGCGTGCCGGTGACGATGGAGGTGGGTATCCGCAAGCTGTTCTGCGGGCCGGAGAGCTTCACGCCGGACCTGTCCCCGATCGTCGGCGAGGCGCCGGAACTGAAGAATTACTTCGTCGCCGCCGGCCTGAATTCGGTCGGCATCATCACCGGCGGCGGTCTGGGCCGGCTGCTGGCGCACTGGATTCTGCACGGCTCGGCCGACGTGGACGTCACCGGCATCAACATCGACCGTTTCCAGCCATTTCAGTGCAACCCCGAATACCGACGCCAGCGCGGTTTCGAGTCACTCGGGCTGGTCTACGAGTGCCACTATCCTTCGCGCTCGATGCAAACGGCGCGGGGGGCGAAGCGCTCGCCGTTCCACGAGCGCCTCGCTGCGCAGGGCGCCTCTTTCCGCGAAGTCAGCGGTTGGGAATCGCCGGGCTGGTTCGCGCCGGAGGGCCACGAACCGCAGGTGGAAGAATATTCCTGGGGCCGCGAGAACTGGTTTCCGTGGTGGCAGGGCGAACACCGCGCCTGCCGCGAGGGCGTGATTGCAATGGACATGTCGTTCATGGGCAAATTCCTCGTGCAGGGACGCGATGCGGGCCGCTTCCTGGACCGTCTGTCGGCGAACGAAGTCGACGGCGAGTCCGGCCTGATCACCTACACGCAATGGCTCAACGAGGCCGGCACGCTGGAGGCGGACCTGACGGTGATCAAGTTCGATGCCGGAAAGTTCATGGTGGTCGCTTCGGATACGGCGCACCGGCACGTGGAAACCTGGATGAAGCGACATATTGGCGACCAGGAGCACGTATTCGTGACCGACGTGACGTCCGCTTATGGGCAGCTGAACATACAGGGTCCGAAGTCGCGGACATTGCTGCAGTCGCTGACCTTGGTGGATCTCTCGAACGCGGCCTTCCCGTTCCGCACGGTCCGGGAGATCGACATCGGCCTGGCGCGCGTAATCTGCGTGCGCATCACCTACGTCGGCGAGTTGGGTTACGAACTGTACATCCCGGCCGAGCAGGCGGTGCACGTCTACGACCGGATTGTCGAGGCCGGGCAGGCCTTCGGGCTGCGCCATGCGGGCCTCAGGGCGCTGGCCAGCCTGCGCCTGGAAAAAGGCTATCGCGATTACGGACACGATATCGACAACACCGACGATCCCTATGAAACGGGTCTCGGCTTTGCCGTGAAAGTCGACAAGCCGGGCGGCTTTATCGGCCGCGAAGCCTGCCTGGCGAAGAAGGCACAGGCGCCCTGGCCGAAGCGCCTGGTGCAGGTGCTGCTCAAGGACCCGGAGCCGCTGATGCACCATGCGGAAGTGGTTTTGCGTGACGGCGTGCCGGTGGGCGAGGTCCGCGCGGCGTCCTATGGGCACACCCTGGGCGGCGCAGTCGGTCTGGCCATGGTCGCGGGCGATCCGGTGGATACGGACTGGCTGCAGCGCGGCAACTGGGAAGTCGACGTCGCCGGTCGTATCTATCCGGCGGAAGTCTCCCTGCGACCGCTCTACGATCCGAAAATGGAGCGGGTCAAGGCATAGACATCATGTTTTGACCTGCCCCGCTGGATGTAGCTCTGCGTTGAAACAAGGCGTTTTGCCCAACCTTCAGCTTAAGCTGCGACGTTGGCCACAACCCGCAGAGGAATCTGTCCCCGAGCCAGGTCCGACTGCTGCAATGTTTTGGTTTAGAAAAATCCGCAGAGACAGCTTGCTGGTTTCAAGGACCGGGCGCTCGCCGACGGCGCAGCGCTTCAAGCAGGCAGGGGTGGTGTTTGCCCTAGCAGCATGTCGGTAAATTGCACGACCAGCTTTTCGATGTCTCGATCTTCTTCTTTGTTGACGTTCGCCACGAAGCCGTCGAAGGCCATCCAGGCGAGAAAGGCAATGGTACGGTCTTCGACCAGGAAATGACGGCTTTCGGGCAGGCAGGTCTTGATCAGGTCGTTGGTGAACTCCTCCAGCCAGCTGAGCGGATGGTGCGGTTTCTCCAGTCCTTCGGGCGCCGTGATGATGGCCTGCATCAGGTTTCGCGCGAAAGCGTTGTCCTCGCGGGGCAGGTCGCGCCAAAGGGTCAAAAAGATCAGCCGCAGACGCTTCTCGGGATCCTTGATGGATTGCGACTCGTTGGCCAGGCGCATCATGCGCGACGTCACCATCGGGGTATACACCTCGTAGAGCAGGTGTAACTTCGACGGAAAATAAATATACAGGTTCGAGACCGAGGTACCGGCCGTGGCGGCAATCTCGCTCATGCGGGTGCCCAGATAGCCCTTCACGCGAAAGAGCTCGCGCGCCGCGTCGAGAATTGCAGCCTCGAGTTTCTTTTTCTTGACCTGAACCATTAGTGGTTATTCTGAATCCGTTTCTGCTGGTTCGCCGGCACGCGGTAGACACCCGCTGTGGCGATGGCATCGGTGTCGATGAAACCCACTTTGCCCACGCCGTTCTCGCAAAACCAGATCCGCCCGTCGGCACCGATATCCAGCTCGGTAGGCCTGGCATAGGCTGAGGAGGGAATCGAATACTGACGAAATTGCCGCTCGTCGATATCGAAACTCGCTACCGCGTTCCGGGTAAAGTCGGTGTACCAGACTCGCCCTTCTTCGGTCGCCTGTACATCATAGGGGGAGCCGTTCGGATTGGGCAGCAAAATTTCCTCGAAGGTTTCTGTCTCGGGATCGAATCGCGCAATCCGTCCCGCGGCGAACAGGGACACCCAGATGTCCCCCGTCGGCCCGATATCCAGGTAGCGCGTGCTCGACAGCGGCGTCGGGGTCTTGAATTCGGCAAACGCACCCGTTTTCGGATCGAAGCGCCCCAGCTGGTGGGCGAACAGCCCGGTGTACCAGACATGACCGTCCTGATCGACTTCGATATCATAAAGCATGGAGCGCTCGGTCGGGACCTTCCGGAAGCTGAAAGCGCCCGACGACGGTTCGAATCGCCCGAGCACATCGGACCACATTCCCGAGAACCATATTTCACCTTCCGGCCCAAAACTGAGGCTATGCGGCCAGGTCTTTCCGCCCGGAACGGGAAAGGTCGTTACTTTTCGGGACTCGGGATCCAATCTGGCCAGGAGGTCGCCAAAAAGAATGTTGACCCAGGCCGCCCCATCCCGGTCGAAGGTGATGCTGCGTGCGCCGGTCGCGGCGACGGCCAGTTCAATGGTCTCGATTTGCAGCGTCTGCGGATCAATGCGAAACAGACTGTTGTGCTCGAGATCGGGTCGCACGTCGAAATCCGCCACCCACACGTTTCCGTCCGGGCCCAGGCGGATGTCATGCGGGTGGGCGCCGGCCTTCGGCAGATCCAGCTCGACCAGCACCGCGTTTGCTTCAAACGAAAATTGCGTGGCACCCGTCATCGGCACCGAGCCCCGGTTCTGCTCGCCAAAGTTTCGCGCCAGATAGTCGCTTATCCGGTCCATTTCGCCTTCCGGAGCGGGGGGCACGCGCCCGGCCATCACCTTTACGGTCGCGTCCCATTGTTCCGGGGTTTTCGCGGCCGCGGCAATAAACTCCAGGCCGTGGCATTGCACGCAATGGAAGCGCAGCAACTGCCGCGCATCGCCCGCAGCGTGATCAGCCGGCAGATAGGCGAGCATCTCGGCGCTGGTCAGCGCGCTGTTCATGGGTCCCATCTGCAGTGGAATGGTGAGATCGCTGTCCTTGTCGAGATCCGCCAATGGCATGACGAGCACCGGCAGCCCCGGGCTGCGAACAGTCAGTTCGTAAGGCCCGGCGGGGAGGTTCTCCACGCGGAAACTGCCGGTCACGGAGCTTTGCAGGGTCCACGCCCGGCCGAGTTCGGCGCTGTGAAGCGTAATCAGCGCCGCGGCCTGCCGCTTGTCCGGTCGAACGATTTCGCCATTGAGTGTGGCGGCATCGACGGTCCGGGCATGGCACATCAGCACGGCGGCTGACAAAAGTGCCAGCGCCGCATGAACGGCCGGGCCTGGACGGTCAGGGTACATCGATGATTCGGTTGCCGTTGTAGGTGGTATAAGTCTGTCCCACGGCGGCGAAGTAGCCCTCACCGGATTGCTCAAAACGGAGGCGGACAGCCAGGTTCCGGGCGAAACCCGCGGAGAAACCCTCCAGGTAGGCTTCCCGGAAAATTTCCTGATCGCCGACCATGTCGTTGCCAACGGTGCGGATCGCCAGCGGCTCTGTTTGGCCGTCTGGCAGGACCTGTTCCACGCTCACGGGGTCACCGAAGCGCGCATCCAGGTAAACCACCAGTGCCATCAATCTGAAATCGACTTTCTCCAGCTCGATGGTCACTTCGCCGATTCCGGGTCCGCCTTTTACGGCCGCCACGGTCGGCCCGGTACGCTCGTCCGGCACCAGCCAGCGCACCGGCCCGAAAATCCGGACGCCGTCGCGCAGCAGTTCAAAATCATGTGCCTGGCCGATGAAATCGTCGCCAAAAATCTCTTCCGGCACAAAGGTGGGCGCGCCTCGGATGTAGTCCGCGTCATCCAGATTGCGTGAAAAAAGCCGCGGATGATCGGCCAGCCTGACCCGCTGCCGGCCGTTCACGAGCACTTCCAGGCGTTCGTACTCGGCTATGAACTGGTCTTTCGGCAAAGGCGCCGCCGGTACGGCAATCATGACGTAGCGGCGATTCTTTTCTTCGAAATGCACGTGCTCACCTTCCACGACACCTTTCGCCTGCTCGCCAGCCTGGTTGTAAAAGCGCGCGGCTTCCGCCGGAAGCTCGACAGTCAGTGCGTGCACGTTTTTGGGTTCCAACATCTGTTCCGCCTCCGCTGATGACGGTAAAAATGTGATGATGCTCATAAGCAGAAGCGCTGACGCGCTTGCCCCGGGAAGTCTGGAAGTATTCAACATGGTCTCTCTCCGCTGTGTTTAGCGATGGTTAATCAAAGGCATAACGCACACTCAATCCGTATGTCCGCGGAAGGCCCAAAAACTCGATTGTGTTGCCGCCAAAATTCAATACCGAGCTGCGATAGGTTTTGTCGGTCAGGTTCTTCGACCAGGCGGCGAAGCGCCATTGCGCCATCTCGAAACCGGCTTCGACGTTCAGCAGGCCAAAAGCTTCCTGCCTGGTGCCGATGGTCGCGCCCTCGTCGAACTCGAAAAAAATATCGTCCTGCCAACTCCAGTCGGCGTGGACGAATCCGGTGCCGGAACCTATCGGCCGCTCATAATCGACATTGACGAAATACGAGTGTTCCGGTGCCCGGGGCATCTGGTTTCCCGAAAAATCCAACGCCTCGTTGAAAACGAACTTGTCATAGGTGGCATCCAGATAAGCATAGCCGGCCGACAGCATCAATCCGGGAGTGGGCGCCACGGAAACATCGACTTCGATACCGTTGATGTCACTCTCTGCGGCGTTGGTGATCACCTGCCCGAAGCTGCCGCTGGGGAGCAGCACGATGCGGGGCAGTTGCTGGTTTTCGTAGCTGTAAACGAAGCCGCTGGCGTTCAGGCGCATCCGGCCGCCCCACAGGTCGCTCTTCAGGCCGAGCTCATAAGAGGTCAGCTCTTCGGGCTCGAATACGACGCCCGCTGCTTCCGGATTGAACGCGGCGAACTGGAATCCGCCGCTTTTGAACCCTTCCGCAAACGTGAGGTACAGCAGGCTTTCTGGTGTCAACTGGTAATCGATCGTCACTTTTGGATCCACCGACTCCCAGTTTGGATCCCGGTTTACCGTGAAGTCCCCGAAAATCGGCGGCAGGCCGGGGCGCGTTGTGTTGCCGATGATTTCGGCCCGCTTCTCGTCGCGTGTCCAGCGCAAGCCGCCGGTAATATTCAGGCGATCGGTCAGCGCAAAGGTCGCCTGGCTGAACACCGCGAAACTCTCGATATCGACATTGTTGCTGAAGTCTTCATAGAAGGTATCGACGCCCGGCAGGATGGGCGCCGGGATTCCCAGCGTATCGAAGGTATTGACGATGGATGAAATCGCGGAATCGGGACCAAACGGGAAGCGGTCCAAACGGTCGGTGTCTTCCTTGAAATAATAAAGTCCGACGACCCAGTCAAGGCGGTCATTGAAAGTGAATACCCCGCCGGGTGTCGATGCCAGCCGCAGTTCCTGGGAAATGGAATCGGATTCTTCAATGGTGTCCTGGCCAATGGCATCGAAACGGGTGGAGTCCAGGTCCCTGAACTCCTCGAGATCACTATTCCTGTAGCCGGTGATGCTGGTGATGGACAGCGGGCCCGGTTCCCATTCGACGCGCCCGATCAGAGTCAGCAGTTCCCGGTCGAAGCGTGAATCCTCGTTGAAGAATTCCGCGCGCCGATCAGGGGTTTTAACCAGCGAAATTCCCGGGGCGGCCGAGAAGACGCCGGCAATCGGTTCGCCCTGCGTTCCGGGCCTGTCCGAACTGTTGTATTCAATACTGAACAGGGCGCTGAGGCTATCTGAGGCCTCGAACCGCAGCTTGCCGCGGATGGCGCCCATGTCCTCGCCCTGCAGTTCGGTGCCGGTCGTGAGATTCGTCAAGTGACCGTCACGTTCATGCTTCACAAAGGCCAGGCGCCCCGTCAGCCGCTCTCCGGCTAACGGACCGCTGATTGCGCCCTCTACCCGAAGCTGGTTCAGGTTGCCGTACTCGATTTCAGCATATCCGCTTCGCTCAGCGGTGGGGTCCCTGCTGATGATGTTCATCGCGCCGCCGATGGTATTGCGGCCGTACAGCGTGCCCTGGGGTCCCTTGAGCACCTCGATTCGGTCGATATCGTAGAGCCCGGTCATCTGCCCGCTGAAACGCGAGAGATAGAATTCATCGAAAAAGATACCCACGGAACCGTCCGAGCCGGCGTCGAACTGACGGCTGCCAAGCCCACGGATGAAGGTGCTGGGGCGGGTATCGTCAAAAAATTGAAAAAACAGCCCCGGTGTCAGCCGCGCAACCTCGTCGATGCCGACCACATTGGCTGCGCGGAGTGCCTCGTCGCCGAAGGCATTGATCGACAGAGGTACGTCCTGAAGGCTTTCCTGCCTCTTCCTGGCCGTAACGATGACTTCCTCCAGCATTCCGTCACTCGAAAAAAGCGGCAGTGGTGATGCGCCCGCCCCGGCAACCAGGGAAATGACAACAGCCTGCTTCAAGCTTCGTTTTAACATCGTGTGATATCTCCCAGCATCAAACCGAAAAATCAGAAATCCTCAGTGCAAACCGTTTCAGCACATGAATTTGCGCACTTTCGTGAGCGGTGTCTTTGGCCAAACGAATGTTCTCGAGCGTCAAGTGCACGGGTCCAGAAAAATTATTTAGCGAACACTATTCATTTTTAAATTGAAATGCAAATATTGGTTTTTCAAGCCACAAGGCGCAATCGTCCAAACGGGTCAGTCCTAAAATTATTCAGCCTTTTCTTACGAATATCAGCAGCGTATCCTGAGCTTAAATGATGTCAATTTAAAAATCATTTAATATGAACCCCTTGATGAAAAGTCGGCAAAGCGTGAATTGGTTTTTCAAACGTCCTGGTTTATGCTACAAAAAAAATCTGTATTCTATTTTGAAGTGTTACCGTCCGGTAGTGCACGACATTCGTTGCGGGAAAGGTTCTGACAAAACCCATTCAATTGGGTGGGGTCAACAAGAATGGAGACTTCATGAACAATTCCAGATCGGGCTCTGGCGTTCGGCCTCTGCAACCCAGTGAACGCTTTCTGATCGTTGGCGGGTTCGTGCTGGTCGTGGGCGGCCTGGTGGCCGGCGAACTGTTCGCACTGTTGTGGTCGCACGCGATCAATGCGGAGTTAAAGGCTGCCTGGACGGACGTGCTTGCCTTGTCCGGGCAGGCGGCGACGCAGGAGATTGCCGCCCGCTTCGAGGAGATCAGGCACCTTGCGACAGAGCGGGCGCGGGCCATGTCGATACACTCTCATTTTGGACCTTACGGCTTGCTTGCGGTCGGCCTTGGCGTTGTCAAGAACCGTCTCGGCCATGTCGGCCGCTTGGACATGCCGGCGGCGGTTCTGATGATCGGTGGCGGGCTCGCGCAAACGCTCGGATTCCTGACGCTTGGCTATCAGTCCGCTGCCTGGTTCAGCCTTTCCAATGCCGGTGTCGCTCTGCTGTTGACCGGTATTGGTCTGTATGTTCCCGGTCTGCTATCGGCCGCATCGCAGGCAAGGGCCCTGCCACAACTGAAAATGCCTGGCGGTTGGCTGCTCAGGACAGGGGCCGCCCTGGTGTTTGCGGGGCTGCTTTTTGGACTGTTCCTGGCCTGGCGGCACGTGTTTTTCGAAGAACCGGGGCTTCACGTCACGCTTTTAAAGTTGATCGAGGCGATCCGCGTCGGCGAAATGGACGCAGCCAACAAGTTTTATGCAAGCTATAAATCGGCTCAAATCCGGATGGCCATTACGGCCGCCGCGCATTCACATGCGGTCGCATTTGGCTTCATCATGATCCTCACGGCGTTACTCGCAGAGCATTTGCGCCTGACCAAAGCATGGCGCAACCCGGCCTTTGCATTGATTGCCGTCGGCGGACTGTTATTGCCCGTGTTCGTTTATCTGGCGCCGCGCTTCGGTTATTTTTATGCCTTGTGCGCAGATTCCGCGGGGGGGTTGGTAATTATTGGCCTCCTGGTTGTGCTGGCGGGTCTAAGGTCGCGGCAGGAGGTGGCGCCATGAGCAGCCACAAAGGAACGCGTCGGCTCCTTGTATTCACGGTTGTAATGTTGATCTCCGGCTTTGCGGCGAGCGCGCTGTTCTGGACGATCGGCCCGTCGCCGGCTTTTCTTTCTGTTCAAGAGAACTACAGCGCCGCGATAACGGCGGCCGCCGGGGCGGAGAAAGGCGCAGCATCGGCGGTCGCCGGTCAGCAATGGGATGCCGTCAGCAGGGCGGCCAGAGCGGTCGAGGCACACGGCCACTTACTGTTCCTCTGCATTTTTCTGCTGCTCTTTACCGTTTTGCTGCATGGCCTGGAGGTGCGTGAACAGACGGAACAACGTGTCGCATGGCTGGGTATCAGCGGGGTGTTGATCTATCCCGCCGGTTTGATCTTGCAGGCCAGCGGCTACATTTTGGCCGGACAGGTTTTCTCAGCGTTCGGGGCCTTGCTCATCCTGGCCTTCGCCGGGCTGATCGTGGCCGGGCTTTGGGGGCCGCGCACGGGGCCGCAACCGGATGGCAACGACCGTTGAAGATGAAAACAGGACACTCAAGAGGAAGCAAAGAATGCTCAATAACCATTGTGACGGGTTGATTGAACGACGCGGCAGAACCGCAACGCTGCTGCTGTCCGCGCTGCTCGCCGGAGTAGCCGTGTCCGGTAGCGCCTGCGCTCAGGATCGTTCACCGGCGGAACCGGCTCAGGCAACATCGGCGTTAGTCGAAAGTGGTGACGCACCAGACCTCAACGCGCCTCCACGGGTGAATCCTGAGCGGGCGCGGGAGGTGGCGCCGGGCCTGACGATCATCGACGACCCCCGCATCGCCTTCGTGCCGAACATCGGAATCATCGAAGGCACGAAGGCCGTGTTGGTCGTCGATACAGGCCTTGGTCCGGAAAACGGCCGGCGCGTTCTGTCCCTGGCCAGGGAGATCGCAGGTGATCGGATGCTCTATCTGACCACGACGCATTTTCATCCGGAGCATAATTTTGGTGCCAGCGTGTTCAAAGACCACGCCACGATAATCATGAACGAAGCCCAGGCAGATGAACTCAAGGAAAAAGGACCGTCCTATATAGATCTTTTCAAAACCTTCGGGCCGCAGGTCGCAGACGCGCTGGAAGGCACACAGTTCGCCGAAGCGGATAGCTTTTACACGGGCGCAATGACATTGGATCTGGGGGGGCGCGAAATCATCTTGCGCGAGATCCCGGCGCACACGCGGGGCGACCAGATGGTTTATGTCCCGGACGTCGGGGCCCTGTTTACCGGGGACGTTGCGGAGACACGGTTTTTTCCGATCATGCCCGACGCGGATTCCAGCGCCGAACGGTGGGTCAAGGTGCTGCGGCAGCTTGAGGGACTGAAGCCCGAGATGGTCATTCCCGGCCATGGCGCGGTTGCAGACAGCGCGGTGCTGGCCCGGCTCAGGCTGCATATCGAATTCATGAGTGATCGCGTTAAAGAACTGGTGGCCGATGGCTACGACCAGCAGCAAATCACCGAGCGCCTGACGCCGGCGATCATCGCGCTCTATCCCTCCTGGGACAACCAGGTGTTCATTCCTTTTGAAATCGGGATCCTTTATGGAGAGGCGACAGGCAGGCCGCCGCAACTGCCCGAGTTCTGAAGTTCGTGATCCGGGCTCGAGATGGAATGTAATTCGGTTTTGACTCCAATACAGGGCCCCACTAGAATTCGAGCGGGGACGATCTGGAATCACAGACATGGTGAAGACAAAAAATCCAGGCTCGTTCCGTCGCGGCGATGTATGTCTAAATAGAACGAATCCCGTGCATTGCGGATTTACAGTCAATCGAACAGGAAAACTGAAATGAAACGATCTGAATTATTCAACGGCAGTTTTTTTTCGGGTGGGGTTTTCGTCGGGTTTTCACTCTTGTTGTTGGCGGCGGGCGCGCCGGCACAGGCCCAGGTCCTGGAGGAAGTCATGGTGACCGCGCAGAAGCGCGAACAGGGTATCCAGGATGTCAGTATCGCGATCACGGCCTGGACGGGCGAACAGATCCGGCAGCTTGGTTTCGAGTCCAGCGGTGAGGTCGCCCGCATGACGCCGGGGGTCAGTATAGCCGGCACCAGCGCGGGACAGGATGCGCAGTTCTCGATCCGCGGGGTTACCCAGACCGATTTCACGGACTTCGTCGAGCCGCCCAATGCCGTTTACGTGGACGAAGGTTATATCCCGACCACCCAGGGACAGCGCTTCGGCCTGTTCGATATCGACCGGGTGGAAATACTGAAGGGCCCGCAGGGTACTCTTTTTGGCCGTAACGCGACCGGCGGCCTGGTGCATTACGTCACCCGCAAGCCGACCGAGGCGTTCGAGGCTTACAGTGACGTGCTTTACGGCTCTCACGATCAAGTGCGCCTCGAAGCCGCAGTCAGCGGACCTCTGACCGCGAATGTCAACGGGCGCCTGTCCGCGATGTTCAATCGCCACGACGAGATCGCCACCAACCACTATCCGGCCCAGAATACGATCAACCCTCTGACCGGCGTGCCCTTCAACGGTTCGCGTTCGGGCGCGGATGACATGTGGAACGACAATCAGTGGGCGATTCGCGGTCAATTGCTGTGGAAGATCAATGACCGGGCGGAGTTGCTGTTGAGCGGTTTTGCCGCGCATGAAGAGGTGTCAGTGGGTTATTACCAGCAAGGTGCGGTGACCGCCGTGATCAATGCCGACGGCAATCACGTCAACACCATCCGCGCCGAGAACGACCCGCAGGGCTGCGAAGCGATTTCCGCCGAGACTGGCGGCTGCCTGCCGATCGATTTTGTGGATGGCAACTTCGGCAATACAGTCCGGCCGGTCGTGGGCGGCGACCTGTTTGGCTATCGGGAATTTGGCGGCATCGACGATCTGGACGTGTCCGTCGACCATGCGCTGGACGATGGCAACGAGTACGACATCTACGGCGGGACGGCCAACCTGGCCTGGGAGCTGGAAGGCATGACCGTGACCGCCATTTCACACTTCATGCATTTCGAGAAAGAGCAAACTCTCGACGCCGATGTTTCCCCGACGCCGCAGTCGATGGTGAACAACAACAATGACACCGATTCCTTTAGCCAGGAGCTGCGAATCAACGGCGGTGGCGATGGCTATAACTGGGTGGCCGGCCTCTACTACCTCTATATGGACAACAACAACGTCATCGCGCTGGATTTCCCTGAAGATTCACCGATAACCCTGCTGCTGCCCTTCGGTCCGTTCGACTCGGCCAGTCTGGTTAATCTGCAGACCGATTCGTACTCGGCCTTCGGACAGATCGACTGGGATTTAAGTGAGCGGCTGACGCTGGTCGCCGGGATCAGGGTGATCCAGGAAGAAAAGGAATTCCGCTACGACAACCTGTTTTTTCCGAACGTCAACGATCACCTGGTGGATACCGACCAGACGCCGCTGGACTCCTTCGGGTTCACCTACCCGTCTTTCCAGGACGACACTTCCGACACCCTATGGGCCGGAAGGGTAGCACTGGAATACCGTCCCGACGATGACTGGCTTTGGTACCTGAGCATCAATCGGGGCGTCAAGGCCGGCAGCTTCAACGGCAAGCTGAACGACTTCACGCCGGCACTCAACGAAGAAGACATCCCTTACGACGAAGAGGTCCTGCTCGCCTACGAAACGGGTTTCAAGTCCACGCTGCTCGATGGCCTGGCACGACTGAACGGCTCGTTTTACTACTACGACTACGACGATTATCAGGCCTTCGTGTTCAGTGGTTCCTCGGGCTTTGTTCGCAATGCCGATGCAGAGTATTTCGGAGCGGAACTCGAGTTTATCGTCAAACCGACACCGCAACTCGACCTGATCCTGAACGGCTCCTGGATCGACGCCACGGTTTTCGACCTGGAAGTGGCGGACAGTGTATTCCGGGATGTCACGCCGGCACATACGCCGGAGTTTCAATTCGCGATGCTCGCGCGTTATACCCTGCCGCAGTTGGTTTTCGATGGCAATCTGGCTGCCCAGGTGGATGTCACGTACACGGACGACCGTTTTCACAACATCCGCAACTTTGACGCTCAAAGAATGGATTCATTCTGGATGACCAATGTGCGCCTGTCCTGGACCAGCGCCGACTCCCGCTGGGAGGGTACCCTGTTTGTCAACAATCTGACCGATGAGCGTTACGTGCACACAGGCTTCGATCTGGCCACTCTGTGCGGATGCGCGGAAGAGTCTTACGGCAAACCGCGCTGGTACGGCGCCAAGCTTCGGTTCAACTGGTTCTGAGCAGGAAACGCATGCGTCGTCGGGCCATGCCCTTGCCCGGCTTTCGAATTCAGCGCAGGAATCTGCTGCGTCTTGGGCTGGGCGCGGCGGCATTGGCCGCCGCGCCCTTTTCCGCGCCGGCTTCAGCGGTCATTACGCGGCGAGCTGAGCATCGGACGCTTGCGTGCAACCTGCAATTTCCCGAGGGCCCCGTAGCACTCGACGACGGCAGCGTGCTGATCGTCGAGATTGCAAAGCAGGTCCTGACACGAGTCGATGCAGACGGACACGTGGAGCGCCTGGCGCAGCTGCCCGGCGGGCCCAACGGCGCTGCGATCGGGCCGGACGGCGCCTGCTATGTCTGCAATAACGGCGGCGACCGCTTCGCACAGGTCGATGGTGTGCTGTTGCCCGTCGGGCCGGCCGACGAATACGCCGGGGGCTGGATCGAGCGGGTCGATTTGCGCAGCGGCCAGGTGGAATCCCTTTACGAGACGGTCGGCGGACGCCGGCTGAGCGCGCCCAATGACCTGGTTTTCGATGGAACGGGCGCAAATTACCCTCACATCCGAGATGCGCTAGTGGAAAATTATTCGAAATTTTTCCGATTTCCCGCGGCACCCGGTTTTTCGCTCGGCCGTTTCGGCTT
>JAVVFH010000073.1:0-13656 GCA_032250585.1 Lysobacterales bacterium | reverse complement strand
CCGGCGAGTGGCGCGCCTTTGGTCCGCGGCTGTCCCTCAAAGGCATGACACTGCACTCTGCGGCCGGCCTGGCGGCAGTCGACGAACTGGCGACGCGCGCGGAAGTCGTCATAGAATCGGCCGCGCTCGACGTCAAGCCGCTGAACCTCCTGATACCCGGCCGAGCGCTCTACAGCTTCCGTGTCATCGGCGCTGACTTCGAACTGGTTCGCACGGCCGACGGTCAGCTCAAACTTTCCGGTTTGGGGGTGACGCACCGGGAAGGCCAGCCATCTGCCTTGCACGAATTGTCGCGGGTCGGGGGCGTCACGCTTGAAGATTCCAGCTTGCTGTTTCGCGACGAAATGAACGGCGTGCGGCTGGGGTTTTCCAACATCGAGGGCCGGCTCGACCTGAAGGGCGACCGGTTTTCGACGGAAATCCAGGCCAGCCTGTTCGATGAGCGCAGCCAACTCGTTTACGGGGACATTCAGGCGACCCTGCAGTTGGTGCTGGGTGCCGGGCAAAAACTCGAGCGGGCGCAGTGGCGGGTGATCGCGCGTGAATTGATGCTGACCGCTTTTCAGGATCGTCTGCCCCCTAACGCTTTTCTGCCGCACACCGGGTGGCTGAATTCGGAATTGTGGGGGGCGTGGTCTGCGGCCGAAGGTCACGGCATCAAGGGCGTGCTGGATCTGAAAGACGGGCGCCTGACGAACGAGCGCCGGGAACTGCGGATTGACCGTCTCAACTCAAAGTTGGACTGGCGATTCGGGGCGCAACGCAATTGGAGCCTGGATCTGGCTGACGTGCTCTACGATGACGGCCAGCGGCGTTGGCAGACCGCGCGCCTTTCGCTGGCCAGGGATGTCGCCAATGACCTCGGCCTGTGGATCAGCGCCGATGAATTACCGCTGGACCTGTCGCTCGAACTGACCCGCGACATCATGTCCTTCTCCGGCACGCCATGGCCGGCGTTTCTTCCCGAGCGGGCAGCAGGCCGTGCACTCGACATGGACCTCGTGCTCGATGCCGGCTGGCAGGTGGACTATGCCCGCGGCGTGCTGCAGCAGGCCGGCGTATTGGATTGGGACCGCTGGCCCGATCTGCGCGGACTGGACGGCGAAGTGTCGCTGGCGAACGGATCGGGACAGCTGGCGTTGCGAGCGGACGAATTGCAGATCGACTGGCCACGCGTGTTCCGTCAGCCGCTGTCGCTTCACCTGCCACGCTGCCCGCTGGATTTGCGTTGGGGTAACGACCTGCAACTGCGGGCGAATCACTGCAGCCTGGTCAACGACGACCTGGCGGTCGAAGCCAGCGTGACCGTCAGCGCCAATGAAGGCAAACCAGCCCTGGATGTCAATGCGGCCGTGAGTCGCGGCGATGTCGGCCGCGCTCATGTCTATTTGCCCACAACGCTGCTTAAGGAAGGCACCCGGACCTGGCTTCGCCGGGCCTTGCAGGGCGGCGATCTGCTGGCCGGTCGTTTCCAGATTCACGGCGACCTGGACGAGTGGCCGTTTCGCGGCGGTGAAGGCCGCTTCGAGGCGCTGGCGCAGGTCGAGAACGGACAGTTGCATTACCTGGACGCCTGGCCCGATGCGAAAGGGGTGGACGCCTCGTTGCACTTTTCAGGCACGGCCATGGACGTCCACGGCTCGATCGCGGATATCGCGGGGGCAGTCGTCGAGTCGGCGCGCGCTCGGATTCCGGATTTGCAACGGCCGGTGCTGGAACTCGATTATTCCTCAGGCAGCGACTTGCCCGGCCTGATCACTTTTCTCCAAAGCACGCCGCTGCGTGAACAGATCGGGGTCGACCTGACGGAATTCGAGTTCGCCGGTGCAGCCGTGACGACCGGCGCGCTGACCTTTCCGCTCGGACAGCAGGCAAGAGAGGTCGATCTGGAAGGGCGGTTGCAACTGACCGACGGGCATTTCAGCGACCCCCGAACAGAGGTGACGCTGGAGTCATTGCAGGGCGAATTGACTTACGATGAGAGCGGTTTCGAAGGCGCCGGACTGGATACCGTATTGCGCGGTTACCGCGCTACTCTGGACCTGGCGGCGGGCGCAAACCGGCCGCAGCTCTTTCGGGCCGATCTGAGCGGCGTGTTCGGGGTGCGCGACCTGGTGCCGGATTTCCTTTACGAGAGACATCCGGCGCTCGAGCGCGTGACCGGTGCGTCGGCTGCCCGAATATCGGTGCTGGTTGAAAACGGCGCGGCGCCGGGCAGCCCGGTGCGGCCGCTGCTGCAGGTCGAATCCGAACTCTATGGTGTCGTCTCCGAGCTACCCGAACCCCTGAGCAAGGCGGGCGATGAGGGCTGGCCGTTCTCTTTGCGTTATCCCTTGGCCGGCAGCACGCGGCAACTCGATCTCGCAATCCCCGGCCTCGCGTCTTTGCATATCGATATCCCTGAAGACGAGGGCACACCTGCGGCCGCGGTGATTCATCTCGGAGCGGGTACGCCTGCGGCGCTCGAGGCCGGGAAAATCCGTTGCGAGGGCCAAGCCCAAACCCTCGACCTGGACGGCTGGATCGACGCGGTCATGAAAAGCGTTGCTGTGGCGGACGGCTCGCAAGGCCTGGAGCTTGAGCGGGGCGCGATATCGGCGGACGTGCTGAAATTCATGGACCGGAAGTTTGCCGACGTCGACATCGAATTCTCGCTCGCAGAGGAAGGCATCGGCGCCCAGTTCGCAGCGGAAGAGCTCGACGGATCGCTCCGCCTGACGCTGGCCGATGGCAGCATGCGCAGCCTGACGGCGGAGTTCGAGCGCCTCGTGCTGGGCACGCCGGTCGCCGATGGCATGGACGTCGACACCGACCCGTCGGCGCTGCCGGATTTGCATCTTTACGTCGGTTCCTTTCGCTACCTGGGCGTGGAGCTCGGCGAGACACGCATCGAGGCTTACCCGACCACCACCGGCTTTCACTTCGAGAAAGTGGATGCGTCCTCCGATCAGTTGTCGGTACAGGCCAGCGGCGATTGGCTGCTGGATGAAAACGGTCAGCGCTCGGACTTCGATATCCACATCGCCGCGGAATCCCTGGGCGGCTTTCTGGACTCGATGGACATCGACTCGTCCGTCGAAGGGGGTCAGACGGTAGTGGATTTCAATGCCTGGTGGCCGGGTTCGCCGGCCGCCTTCGCGTTGTCCCGCCTCAATGGGCAACTCGAGTTCAGCGTGGTCGACGGCAACATCCGCACCGCGGGCTCGGGTGGCGGGCGAC
Organism: Lysobacterales bacterium; assembly: GCA_032250585.1. Classification (GTDB taxonomy): domain Bacteria; phylum Pseudomonadota; class Gammaproteobacteria; order Xanthomonadales; family SZUA-36; genus JAVVFH01. The sequence continues at coordinate 10,437 of JAVVFH010000073.1, read as the reverse complement.
TGCTGGGCCTGTTGAGCGTACAGGCTCTGCCCAGGCGCCTGGCACTGGATTTCCGGGACGTCTTCGACTCCGGCTTTTCTTTCGACGAGGCCACCGGCTCTTTTGCCATGCAACAGGGTAAGGCGCGTACGGACGACGTTTTGCTGAAGTCGTCGGCCGCCAGCATCAGCATCTCCGGCACCACGGACCTGGCAGCACAACAATACGATCAATTGCTCACGATCAGGCCGGGCGTCGGCAACACCCTGCCGATCCTCGGTGCGCTCACCGGGGGGCCGGGCGGGGCCGCCGCGGGCCTGGCCCTGCAGGGTTTGCTGCATGCTCAGCTGGGGGAGGCGACAAAAGTGCGTTACCGCGTGACGGGTAGCTGGGACGAACCGCTATTCGAGCCGGTCGAGATCGAATTGCCGGTCGACGAGCCCGCAACGAGCGCGCCGGAACGGGACCTGCCCGCAGTGAACGAACCGGGCGCAAACGAGTCACAGGCGGGAGAGTCGACGGCGAGTCCGCCGGCGACGGACGAGGCAGACGAATGACGTTTAAAAAGGACATCGAATGAGCGATACCCTCGCATTGGCGGAACAGCAGTTACTCGCGCCCGGCGGCCTCGATCAGCGGCAGCTTGAGCGCGTACTTACCAGCCTCATGGGCCCGGCGGTGGATTCCGGGGATATGTATTTCCAGTCGACCGTCCACGAGTCCTGGGTGCTCGAGGACGGGCTGGTGCGCACCGGAACCTACTCGGCGGAACAGGGCGTCGGAATCCGCGCGCTCAGCGGGGAAAAAACCGGTTTCGCCTATGCGGATGAAATCGTCCTGCCGTCGCTGATGCAGGCCTCCAGCGCGGCGCGGGCGATTGTCCAGCAAGGACAGCAGGGACGGATCCAGGCCTGGAAAAAACAGCAGCCGCCGGCCCTGTATTCGGCCGACGATCCGATGTCCGTGATGGGCGCGGACGAGAAAGTGGACCTGTTGAGGCAGGTCGACGCGTACGCGCGGTCACGCGACCCGCGGGTCACGCAGGTCGTGGTGAGTCTCGCGGCGACCCATGAGACCGTTTTGATTGCGGCGACGGACGGCACGCTGGCGGCGGACATTCGCCCGCTGGTGCGTCTTAACGTCAGCATCATCGCCGAGGAGAACGGGCGCAGGGAGCAGGGCAGTGACGGTGGCGGCGGCCGCATTTCCTATCGGGATCTGCTCGACAACGGCGCCTGGCGGAACATGGCGGACGAGGCCGTGCGCCAGGCGCTGGTCAACCTCAGCGCGGAGGCGGCTCCGGCCGGCACCATGACGGTCGTGCTGGGCCCCGGTTGGCCCGGCGTCCTGCTGCACGAGGCGGTTGGTCACGGCCTTGAAGGCGATTTCAATCGCAAGGGCACTTCGGCTTTCAGCGGGCGCCTGGGTGAACAGGTCGCGTCGCGTTGCGTGACCATCGTGGATGACGGCAGCATCGCGCGGCGCCGCGGATCACTCACCGTGGACGACGAAGGCACGCCCACCCAACAGACGGTTCTGATCGAAGACGGTGTATTGCGCACGTACATGCAGGACAAGCTCAATGCGCGGCTGATGAATACGTCACCAACCGGCAACGGCCGGCGCGAATCCTTCGCCGATTTGCCGATGCCGCGGATGACCAATACCTTCATGCTCCCGGGGGAGCACGAACCGGGTGAAATCATCGCCTCGGTCGAACGCGGGCTTTATGCCGTCAATTTCGCCGGCGGCCAGGTGGACATTACCTCCGGGCGTTTCGTGTTTTCGGCCAGCGAGGCCTATCTCATCGAGAACGGCAAGGTCACGCGCCCGGTACGCGGCGCCACCTTGATCGGCAACGGCCCGGACGTCATGACACGGGTGGCGATGGTGGGTAATGACCTGAAGCTGGATGCCGGAATCGGTGTCTGCGGCAAGGAAGGCCAGAGTGTGCCGGTCGGCGTGGGGCAACCCACGCTGCGGATCGACGGCCTGACGGTCGGCGGCACGCAGGCCTGACCGCAAGACCGATGTCGGGCCGCGCTGCTCAGTCCGCCGATATTCCCGGCGGTGCGGGGGGCAGGGCGTCCGTTTCGTCCATGCCGCGCAGCAGGCGAAAAAGGGCGCGGGCGGCCGCCGGCGGACGATCTTTACCGGCCTCGAGGCGCGCGTTGCGCAGCAGTTGTCGAATGGCCTGGCAGTCCGTATCGCCGCGCTGCACCGCCAATTCGCCGAGGGCCGCGTCACCGCGGTCCAGCAGCGCGTCCCGCCAGGCTTCCACGCGGTGCTGCCGGGCGGTCAGATGGCGCGCCTCGCCCAGCGTGGCGTCCATGGCCTCCAGAATGGGTTCCGGGTCGATCCGCCTGAGCAGTTTGGCGACGTATTGCAGCTGCCGCTTGCGCGCGACGTTCGAGCGTATCTGGCGGGCTTCGTCGATGGCTTCGCGCAGGTCGTCCTGCAGCGGCATCCGCCCGAGACCGGCTTCCCCGAGGGCGATCAGCCTGGCCGCAAGGGATCTCACTTCCAGGGCGTCGCGGCGACGCTGGCTTTTGCTGATGATGATTTCGTCGGCGTCCAGGTTTTGCTTGCTTCCCATACGATTTCCTAAGTACCCTCCCCTCCGAAAAGAGAGTCCGAATGCCCGATAAAACCATGGTAACCCAGCCGGCAATACAACGTGAAGACGAACTCGATCTGCTCGAGTCAACCGTCACCGCTGCGCTTCGCAGAGCGGCGCGGGCGGGCGCAACGGCCGCCGAAGCTTCGACGTACACGAGCCAGGGGCTGTCGGTGACCGTTCGCCTCGGCGATGTCGAGACGCTTGAGCAGATGCAGGACCGGGGTATTTCGATAACGGTGTTCATCGGTAAGCGCAAAGGCCAGGCGAGCAGTGCGGATTTGCGGCCCCAATCCATCGAGGCCTGTGTCGATCGCGCCCTGGAAATTGCCCGTTTTACGCAGGAGGACCCCTGCAGCGGGCTCGCCGATCTTGAGCTGTTGGCCACGGAGTTCCCGGACCTGGATCTGTGGCACCCGGCGCCGATGGACGCCTCGGCCGCAATCGAGCGCGCGCTGGCCTGTGAGGCTGCGGGGCGGCTCGACGAAAGGATCACCAACTCCGAGGGCGCTTCCTTTGATGCCGGGCTCGGTATGAGCGTCTATGGTAACTCGCATGGCTTCATCGGGCGCAGTTCGGGTACGCGCTACAGCCAGAGCTGCGTGTTGCTGGCGGGCCGCGGTTCGGGCATGCAGCGGGATTACAGCTACGACAGCCGGCGCTGTTTGACTGACCTGGAAGCTGCCGAAGAGACGGGTCGCGAGGCCGCCCGGCGGGCCTTGCGCCGGCTCGATGCGCGCCAACTGCCGACCGGTGACATGCCGGTACTGCTCGCACCCGAAGTGGCCAAGGGTTTGGCCGGGCATCTGCTCGGGGCCATTTCCGGCTCTTCGCTGTATCGTAACGCCTCGTTTCTGAAAGATCGGGCCGGCGAGCAGTTATTTCCGGCCTGGATGACGATCTGCGAACGCCCGCACCTGCCCCGCGGAGCGGGCAGCGCCAATTTCGACAACGAGGGCGTGCGTACCCGGGAAAGAAATATCGTCGAATCCGGCGTGCTTCAGGATTACGTGCTGTCGAGTTACTCGGCGCGGCGGCTCGGCCTGCAAACCACCGGTAACGCGGGCGGGGTGCGAAATCTGCTATTGGTACCCGGCGGCGATGCTGGCGATCTGCTGCGCGAACTGCGCAGCGGGTTCTATGTCACCGAGGTCATGGGTCAGGGTGTCAACCTCGTGACCGGCGATTACTCACGCGGCGCCGCCGGCTTCCGGGTTGAAAACGGCGAGATCGTGCACGCGGTCGAAGGCGTCACGATCGCCGGTAATCTGCGCGATCTGTTTCTCGACATCCGAGCGGTGGGAACGGACATCGACACGCGCGGCAACATTCATTGCGGTCACCTGCTCATCGGCCGGATGACGGTGGCCGGCGAGTGAGCCTCTTCAAGCTCATACGAATCGTCATCCTGCTGAGCTTCCTTTTCGTGCTGGTGGCGGGTACCTGGATGACGGAGCGGCGCATGGCCAGCTGGGAGCGGCCCATACTGGTCACCGTTTATCCGGTCGCGGCCGACGATACCCCGTCGACGAGGAATTTCGTGGAAGCGATTGAAGAATCATATTTCGATGAAGTGAACCGTTTTTTTGCGCGCGAAGCGCTGCCGTACGGTTTCCAGGTGACGCCGGCCTTCCGCTTCCAACTGGCGCCTGTCACATCCGAAATGCCACCGCCGATACCGGATCTCTTCAGCCCGGTGAAGGTTGCTCTCTGGAGCCTGAAAATGCGCTGGTGGTCCTGGCTGAAGGATTTCCGCAACGACCTGGTCCGGCCCGACGTGCAGATGTTCGTGCTCTATCAGGGCAGGCGCAACGTCGACGAAGTCTCGATCTCGGTGGGCATGCGCAAAGGGCGTTATGGAATCGTCAAGGCCTTCGCGAGCGAGTCGATGAATTCCCACAACCGGGTGATTTTCACGCACGAACTGTTGCACGTGCTGGGCGCCACGGACAAATATTCGCTGTCGACCGGCGAGCCGCAATACCCCTTTGGCTACGCGAACCCGGACCAGCAGCCCCTTTTTCCGCAAACCCGGGCCGAGATCATGGGCGGGCGAATCCCCCTGACGGCCTATTCCTCTGCGATGCCCGCCTCGCTGGAATATTGCAAGATCGGCCGCCAGACTGCGGAGGAAATCGGCTTTTTCGCCAAATTGCTGGATTGATCCGTGCGGCCGGAGATTTGGACTTCAGTGGTTGTTCGCGCTCGTGCCGTCCAGGTGACGGGTGTCATGTCGCGTGATGGTGCGGCTTGAGATATTAAGCCGCGGTAGTTATCCTGACGCCCGCTTAAGGCACTCCCAGCGAGGTAGGGATCATGCGCAGAATTCTGGTTGCCGGAAATTGGAAAATGCACGGCTCTCGCGAAATGACACGCACCCTGCTGGAAGGCCTGCTCGAGGGCTCGGAACCGACCGGACCGGTCGATTTGGCGGTGTTTCCACCGTTCCCATACCTGGCCCAGGCCCGTGAACTGTTGCAGGGCAGCGCCATCGCCTGGGGTGGGCAGAACCTCAACCCGGAAGCACAGGGCGCGCACACCGGCGAGGTAGCTGGTGGCATGCTGGCTGATCTGGGTTGCCGTTATGTACTCGTCGGGCACTCGGAGCGCCGGTCCCTGTACGGCGAGACCGACAAGGACGTGGCGCTGCGTTTCGAGGCGGCGCTTGCGGCCGGTCTGCAACCGGTGCTTTGCGTGGGGGAGACTTTGGAACAGCGCGAGAACGGCGCAACTGAGGCGGTTGTCGCCCGTCAATTGGATGCGGTGCTGGAACGCAGCGGTATCAGCGGCTTTTCGCAGGCGGTAATTGCGTACGAGCCCGTGTGGGCCATAGGCACCGGCGAAACGGCGACGCCGGAACAGGCGCAGGCGGTCCATGCGTTTATCCGTGACAAATTCATTTCTCAGGATGATACAATTGGAGGTCAATTGCGTATTTTGTACGGCGGCAGTGTGAACGGTACCAATGCCGCCGATTTATTTGCCCGGGAAGATATAGACGGCGGGCTGGTTGGAGGCGCGTCTCTGAAGATCGGAGACTTTCTCGCAATCCGCGACTGCGCGCTTTGATCTTCTCAGAACAGACGGATTCATTATGCAGGTATTGAACATATTTCACGTGCTGATCGCGATCGCACTGGTGGCGATTGTTCTGATTCAGCGCGGGCAGGGGGCGACGGCCGGAGCCGCCTTCGGCAGCGGCGCATCGGGTACCGTTTTTGGCGCCCGTGGGGCCGGTAACTTCCTCAGTCGTTCGACCTGGGTCCTGGCGGCACTGTTTTGTGCGATCAGCCTGACGATGGCGGTGCTGATCTCGCGCAGCGGCCCTACCGAAACAGACCTCGGCGTAATCGGCGCGGCCCAGCAGGCGGCACCTTCGGCCGACACCGTGAATGTGACGGAGCAGACCGTTGGTGCGCCAGAATCGACTTCGAGCGACGTCCCGCAGTTCGATCCCTCGAGCGGAGCGGCGCTTGACGCTCCGGACGGCGGCGCCCGGGTAACGGATGACATTCCGTCTCTGGACGGCGTGGAACAGCGGATGGATGAAACCCGGGCCGGTGACGCCCAGGAAAGCTCAGAGTCGGCTAACGACGATTCCTGAGCCGGGAACAAACTGGCCCAAGTGGTGGAATTGGTAGACACGCTATCTTGAGGGGGTAGTGGCGAAAGCCGTGCCGGTTCGAGTCCGGCCTTGGGCACCATTTTGAACTGCGGTTGAACACCCGCCGCGCGATTAGAGAGGCTGGTACCATGATCCATGGATTTCGATACAACCAGAGCCCCCCGGATGTGACGGGACAAGGCGCACCGCGCAGGCAATGGCCCTGCTCCTGGCAAGCACGGTACTAGCATGCTCGCCGAGTATTTTCCGATCCTGGTTTTCATCGTGATCTCCCTGACGCTCGGTGTGATACTTCTCGCGACCGGTGGAATTCTGGCGCCCCGTGAGCCCGACAGTGAAAAAGCCTCTCCCTACGAATGCGGTTTCGAGGCCTTCGAAGACACGCGTTCACAATTCGACGTGCGCTACTACCTGGTGGCAATCCTGTTCATTATCTTCGACCTGGAAATCGCGTATTTCGTGCCCTGGGCTCTGGCGCTCGACGAACTGGGCGCGCTGGGCCTGCTTGCCATGACCGTATTCGTGCTCGAACTGATTGTCGGATTTTTCTTCGCCTGGAAGAAAGGAGCTCTCGAATGGGAATGAACAATCCCGTTCCGCTGGATACCGTCGATGATATCCTGCGGCCGAACGCCGACGCCAATCCGTTGCTCGACCGCGGCATGGTGACGACTTCCCTCGATGCCCTGCTGAACTGGGCCCGCACCGGGTCGATGTGGCCCATGACCTTCGGTCTCGCCTGTTGCGCCGTGGAAATGATGCAGGCCGGTGCGGCGCGCTACGATCTCGACCGTTTCGGGGTGGTGTTTCGGCCCAGCCCAAGACAATCGGACGTGATGATCGTGGCCGGCACCCTGACCAACAAAATGTCACCGGCCCTGCGCAAGGTCTACGACCAGATGCCCAGCCCCAAGTGGGTGATTTCGATGGGTTCCTGCGCGAACGGCGGCGGTTATTATCATTATGCGTATTCGGTCACGCGCGGTTGTGACCGGGTCGTGCCGGTGGACGTGTATGTGCCCGGCTGCCCGCCGACGGCCGAAGCGCTTATCTACGGAATTTTGCAGCTACAGGCGAAAATTCGCCGCGAAACCACGATTTCCAGGTAGGGCGATGAGCGAGACACCAAAAGCTTTTGCGGAAACGCTCGCGCGGCATCTGGGCGACCGGATTTCCGTCACCGACAGCGGGCATGGAATCACGACCCTGGAAACGGGTGTCGAATCGTGGCTGGAAGTCTGCCGCACGCTGCGCGATGAGCCGGATTTCCTGTTCGATCAACTGACGGATCTGTGCGGCGTGGATTATCTGAGCTATGGTCAGTCGGAATGGGAAACCACCGAAGCGACCATGGAAGGTTTCAGCCGGGGTGTCGAAGGCAACGGGCCCGGGCGATTCAACTGGGCGCACCGGCCGGAAGCCGGGGTGGTGAAACAGCGTTTCGCGGTGGTCGTTCACCTGATTTCGTTCCGGTATAACCGGCGTCTCAGGTTGCGCTGCTTTGCGCCCGATGAAGACTTGCCCATCGTGCCATCGCTGGTCGATGTCTGGAATTCGGCCAACTGGTACGAGCGCGAGGCATTCGACCTGTTCGGTATCATTTTCGAGGGCCATCCGGATTTGCGCCGGATCATGACGGATTACGGTTTCACCGGTCACCCGTTTCGCAAGGATTTTCCCCTGATCGGCAATGTCGCCGTGCGTTACGACAATCAGAAAAAGCGCGTTATCTACGAGCCCGTGGAAATCGAACCCCGCGTGCTGGTGCCGCGCGTCATAAGGGACGACTCGCGTTACCGTGCCGACGACGTTGACCGCGCGGCGGACGCCGAGGCGGAGAAGATCGCCGCCAGCCAGCCGGCTACCGGCGAGAAGGAAAACCCGAATGGCTGAGATACGCAATTACACGATGAATTTCGGTCCGCAGCATCCGGCCGCACACGGGGTACTGCGGCTGGTGCTCGAAATGGACGGCGAGACCGTGGTGCGCGCCGACCCGCATGTGGGCCTGCTGCACCGGGCCACCGAGAAACTGGCGGAGAGCAAACCGTTCAACCAGTCGATCGGTTATCTCGACCGGCTCGATTACATGTCAATGATGTGCAACGAGCACGCCTACGTGCGCGCGATCGAAAACCTGCTGGGCATCGAGCCGCCGCCGCGGGCCCAGTATATTCGCACCCTGTTCGACGAAATCACGCGCTTTTCGAACCACCTGTTGTGGATTGCCTCCTGTGGACTCGACCTGGGTGCGATGACTGTTTTCCTGTATGCGTTTCGCGAACGCGAGATGGTCATGGACATGTACGAAGCCGTTTCCGGCGCCCGCATGCACGCCAACTATTATCGGCCCGGCGGTGTTTACCGGGACCTGCCCGCGCGGATGCCGCAATACACGCAAACGCGCTGGACCAAGGGCAAGGATCTCAAGCGCCGCAACGAGTGGCGCGAGGGTTCCCTGCTGGACTTCATCGAAGCTTTCGCCCGGGATGTACCGGACCGCATCGACGAGTACGAGACCCTGCTGACGGAAAACCGCATCTGGAAGCAGCGTACCGTCAACATTGGCGTGCTGTCGCCGGAACGAGCCAGGCAGATGGGCTGTTCCGGCGTCATGCTGCGCGGTTCCGGGGTCGAATGGGATCTGCGCAAGAAGCAGCCCTATGCCATGTACGACCAGGTCGATTTCGACGTGCCGGTCGGCACCAACGGCGACTGCTACGACCGCTACCTGTGTCGCGTCGAGGAAATGCGCCAGTCCGCGAAAATCATCCTGCAGTGCGTGGACTGGCTGCGCGCCAACCCCGGCCACGTCATGTTGAAAAACTTCAAGGTCATTCCACCGACCCGCGAAGAGATGAAGGACGACATGGAAGCGCTGATTCACCACTTCAAACTGTTCACCGAAGGCTATTGCGTGCCCGCGGGCGAGACCTATGCCGCCGTCGAGGCGCCGAAGGGCGAATTCGGCTGTTACCTGCTGTCGGACGGAGCCAACAAGCCGTTTCGTGTGCATTTTCGTGCGCCGGGCTTCGCTCACCTTTCTGGCATGAACGAACTGGCCCAGGGCCACATGCTGGCCGATACCGTCGCCATCATCGCCACGCTGGACCTGGTATTCGGCGAGGTGGATCGCTGATGGCTGCACCGGACCAAGACAAACCAGGCACCGAGACCATGCTGAGCGAAGAAACCCTGCAAACGATCGATCACTGGGTGGGCAAGTTTCCACCGGACCGCAAGCGTTCCGCGCTGATTCAGGCGTTGATCGCCGCGCAGAACCAGAACGGCGGCTGGATCACTCAGGAACTCACCGAGGCGGTGGCGGCCTACCTCGAACTGCCGACGGTCTGGGCGCACGAAGTCGTTTCCTTTTACTCGATGTTCGACACGCGGCCCGTCGGCCGTCACAAGGTCAACATCTGCACCAACATTTCCTGTTGGCTCAACGGCGCCGAAGACATCGTTGCCCAAGCGGAGAAAAAGCTGGGCGTCAAGTTGGGTGAGACCACCGGTGACGGACGGGTCACCCTGGCGTGTGAAGAGGAATGCCTGGCCGGTTGCTGCGGCGCCCCGATGATGGTCGTCGACGGTCATTATCACGAAAACCTCGATGCGGAAAAAGTGGACGCGATCCTGGACGCCCTGGAGTAAACAGATGGCAGACCATAACGTCGTTTTTACAACGTTGGACCGGGACGAGCCCTGGTCCATGGACAGCTACCTGTCGGTGGAGGGCTACCAGGCGTGGCGCAAGATCCTGCAGGAGAAGACTCCGCAGGAAGAGATCATCGATACGGTCAAGGAATCGGCCCTGCGCGGCCGCGGCGGTGCCGGTTTTCCGACCGGTCTGAAATGGAGTTTCATGCCGCGGTCCGCACCGATGCAGAAATACATCCTGTGCAATTCCGACGAATCGGAACCCGGTACCTGCCATGACCGCGACATCCTGCGCTTCAATCCGCATGCGGTGATCGAGGGCATGGCCATAGCGGGCTACGCGATGGGCGCCACGGTGGGTTATAACTACCTGCGCGGCGAATTTCATCACGAACCCTTCGAGCGCTTCGAACAGGCCCTGAAGGAAGCCTACGATGCCGGCTTGCTGGGGAATGACATTCAGGGCTCCGGCATCGACATGGATATTCACACTGTGCTCGGAGCCGGCGCCTATATCTGCGGCGAGGAAACCGCGCTGATGGAGTCGCTGGAGGGC
>JAVVFH010000072.1:0-14072 GCA_032250585.1 Lysobacterales bacterium | reverse complement strand
GGCGGCGAGCTGAAGGACCGGGTCGGGTTGGCGAGTCAGTGTATCGACGTAGTCGACCGCATTGAATTGCGGTGGGTCGTGATGCCATTGGCGGTCCAGGCGCGAAAGATCAGCCTCGCCGGTGCGCTGGTCCCGGCTGTAACGGAGCAACGCATCGCTCAGCAACACATCGAGTCGCGCCAGGTGTTCGGGCCGGGTCGCGTCGGCACAAAGACGCAATTCGCCGGTGTGATAGCGGTCCGGATCGAGACCGTGGCGGGTCGCATTTTCGAGCAGTTCGATCAGCGGTCCCAGCCTCTGGTCGGTGCGCGCCGTTTCGAGCCATGCTGGCTGCCAGTCGTGCCGCCCGTAGAGTTCGCGCAATGCCTGCTGTCGATGCGCGGAGGGGTTGGTGGTCATTACATCATCGATCGTGGCCGCAATGCATTCGGCCGGTGGCTGTGTTGCCACGGCAAGTGGCGCAACGAAAATCGCCATTGAAAGCGCCAGCACGACCAGCGATCGTCGTGAGCGGCCAGTTGCGTCGGATTGTGAAAAATGGCGGTTCATACTCATCAGGACCGGTCTATGCGGCAAGGTCTGTCATTGCGGGCAGAAAAGCAGAGTCACCGTTTTCGGCGCTCCAATGCGTCGTGTCGACGGCTTGCTCACTTTTCGTTTTTTTCCACGGCTTCGCTGGCTTCGAGCCAGCGCCACTCCAGGTCGTCCAGAGACGCCCTGAGTCGCCCCTGGTCGCGAACGAGATTCGTCAATTCCGCGGTCCGTCCGGGGTCAGAGTACAACGACTCGTCGCTGAGCGCCTGCTCCAGCCGTTCCAGTTCCGCGCGCCCCTCGGTCAGTTGACGCTCCACGCCCCGGACTTCGTCCAGTAGCGGTTTCAGCTGTTCCCGGCGCCGCGCTTCGCGTTGGCGCAGTTCTTTTTTGCTGGCCTGCCGGGCATCCGGGCGCCGGCTGTCCGTGGGGTTTTCCGTGGGTCGCGACTGCTGCTCGCGCAGCCATGCCGGGTATTCGTCGATGCTGCCATCGAACATGTCGATGGTGCCGTCGTGAACGATCAGCAGTTCGTCGCAGACGCTGCGCAGCAGGTGGCGGTCGTGAGAAATGACGACCAGCGCGCCGCTGTACTCCGCGAGCGCCAGGCTCAGCGCATGGCGCATTTCGAGATCGAGGTGGTTGGTCGGCTCGTCGAGCAGCAGCAGGTTGGGCTGTTGGCGGATCATCAAGGCGAGCACCAGGCGCGCCTTTTCTCCGCCGGAGAAGGGTACCACCGGGTCGAAAACGCGTTCGCCACCGAAGCCGAAACGGCCGAGGTAATCGCGCAGCTGGGATTCGCCGTCACCGGGGGCGCGTTCGCGCAAATGCTCGATGGGGCTCAGGGCCGGCTGCAGCAGATCCAGCTGGTGCTGGGCGAAATAACCGATGCGGGTGTCCTTGCTGATCTCGCGATCGCCTTCCATCAATGTGGAGCCGTCGGCCAGGGCCTTGACCAGGGTCGATTTGCCCGCGCCATTCACGCCGAGCAGGCCGAGACGGTCGCCGGCGCTGATCTGCAGATCAATGCCCGTGAGCACCGGCTGCCCATAACCGGCCACGCCGTTTTCGATCTTCAGCATGTGTTGCGGCTGTTTATCCAACGCCATGAAATGAAAGCGAAACGGCGAATCGGCATGCGCGGGCGCGATCTGCGCCATGCGTTCCAGCATCTTGATGCGGCTCTGGGCCTGGCGGGCCTTGGATGCCTTGTAGCGGAATCGGTCCACGTACGATTGAATGTGCTTGATGTCTTTTTGCTGGCGTTCGTACATGATCTGCTGTTGTGCCAACTGCTCGCCGCGCAGCCTTTCGAACTGGCTGTAGTTGCCGTTGTACAGGCGAATTTTCTGCCGCTCGATGTGCGCCATCCGGGTGCAGATGCTGTCGAGGAAATCCCGGTCGTGCGATATGACCAGCAAAATGCCTTCGTAGCCCTTCAGCCACTGCTCCAGCCACAGAATCGCCGGCAGGTCGAGGTGATTGGTGGGTTCATCGAGCAGCAGCAAATCGGAGCGGCACATCAGGGCCTGGGCAAGGTTGAGCCGCATTTTCCAGCCGCCCGAGAAGCTGTTTACCGGGTCGTCGATGCGCTCGTGCGGAAATCCGAGCCCGTGCAGCAGGCGGGCGGCGCGCGCTTCAGCCGCGAAGCCGTCGATGTTCTCCAGCCGTTCGTAAAGCACAGGCAGATCCGCGGTTTTCTGTTCGGCCTCGCGTTTCCGGATTTCTGCCTGGATGTCGCGCAGTTCCTCATCGCCGTCCATTACGAAATCCAGGGCCGAAAGGTGGCCGACCGGGCTTTCCTGAGCGACCTGTGCGGTACGTTCGACCGAATCCACCCGGACTTCTCCGCTGTCCGCGTCCAGGCTGCCGAGCAACAGCGAGAACAGGGAGGTCTTGCCGCTGCCGTTCGCGCCGATCACGCCCAGGCGCTGCCCGGCGTGCACCTGGAAGGATGCATTTTCGAACAGCAGTTTGGGTCCGCGCCGCAGACTGACCTGGTTCAGGCTCAACATGATCGCAACATTCGACAGGGTTCGGGGAGCCGGTATTATATCCTTCTGAGGCGGGAGCACTCACCCCGTCCGACAGGGTTAGTACCCTCGGGCATAAATATACGCACGTTCTGAGGCCGCCTGCGGGCGCGTCTGTGCGGTCCCTGGCCGTCGTTGGCGCCGCTTGACGTGGGGCCTGCCACGCCGGCGCGACGCCGCCTTGGCCAATGACCGCACAGCTCGCGCAGAACGCGCGTATATTTATGCCCGAGGGTACTTAGATGAAGAAAATACTGATCGCGGCGCTGGTTCTGCTGGCCATCCTGGCCTGGCGTGACTGGGCGCGGCGAGAAATCGTTCATCCGCCGGGGGTGCTGGTGGCCGAAGTTCCGCGCCAGGTTTTGCTCGAGAAAGCCGCGCCAATGGTGCACGGGGGCTATCGTCTGACGCCCAGGGCGCGTTTTGAAATCCACGCCCGGGTCCTGTCGCGCGCGGACTACGGCAGGGGTATCGAAGCCGATTTGTCGCCGCTGGATCTGGCCCTCGGTTGGGGAGTGATGTCGGACCAGTCCGTGCTGGACAGAATTCGGGTCACGCAAAGTTCCCGCTGGTATTTCACCCGCTACGAACTGCCGCCGCCGGTGGCGGATGCTGCGATGGTCCGGAACAGTGGCAACATGCACATGGTGCCGTCCAGCAAGCATGTTGAAAAAGCACTGAAAAAGATCAGAAAAGGTGACGTCGTCCGGCTCGAGGGCCTGCTCGTGGATGTGGATCACGATTCCGGATTCTATTGGCGAACATCGCTGAGCCGGGAGGACAGCGGTGCCGGCGCCTGCGAGATTCTGTACGTTGAGGCGATTGAATTTTTAGCTCCGGAACCGCACACGGAAGCCGGTTTCTGAGCCCGGAATTTGCTTTTTTGACAGCGGTTGAAGCACTATTGAGCCCGGTGACCAGGGCAGGACATGACACAGCGAGAAGGCAAGGCCGATGGCGACTGCAATGAAGGCGATACCAGGCCGTTCGTGGCTCCCTGCCGCCAGCTTGCGCCGGCTGAGCCGCTGCAGTGGCTCAGGGCCGGCTGGAAGGATTATCGCACAGCTGCAGGCTTGAGCCTGGCCTGGGGTCTGTTTTGCTTTTTTCTGTCCGCGATCGTCACCTGGGCAGCCTGGGTGGCCGGCGGCTGGATTCTCTTGCTTAGCGTGCTGTCCGGTTTTATTTTCGTCGGCCCGCTGCTGGCATTCGCCCTTTACTCAGTCAGCCGGCAGCTCTGCCTGGGTCGGCGCCCAAGCCTGTTTCAAACCCTGCGCGCGGCCCGCAAGCCGTTCGCCAACGCTTTGGTGTTCGCCCTGGTTTTGCTGGTGATCTTTCTGCTCTGGGCGCGGGCCGGTTCAATGGTGCATATTTTCTTTCCCAGCGAAGGTACGATTCGCATGGAAGGGCTGGTAATTTATCTGGCGGTGGGTTCCGCGGTGGGTTCCCTTTTCGCAGCGATCTGTTTCGCAGCGAGCGTTTTTTCGCTGCCCTTTATCGCCAACCGGGACGTTGATGTCGTCACCGCCGTCGTTTCCAGCATCAACGCGGTGCTGCGCAACCCGGGAACCATGTCGATCTGGGCTCTCTGCGTGGTATCGTTGACCGCGGTTGGCTTCGCGACCGCCATGTTGGGTTTCATCCTGATCATTCCGTTGCTCGGTTACGCGACCTGGCATGCTTATCGCGCCACGCTGGAGGTGACGGACTGGCCGACCCTGCCGCTGACTAAAATGGAGGAATCATAAGCGCCTTGAATATGCAGACGCACCCGGTTCTTATCGACCGTTCACACCGACCATCGCGATTGCTGATGCTGCTGGAAAGCCGGGTAGTTTACGACGCGGCCGGCATGCTGCCGATGCTGGCGCTCAAGCGTTATCTTCCGGCCGGTGACAACCATCCCGTGCTGGTGCTTCCCGGCTTCCTGGCCAGTTCACGATCCACGCGCCCGCTCAGGCGGTATCTCTCCGACCTGGGCTACCGGGCGCATCGCTGGAAACTCGGCAGCAACATGGGTTACAGCCATGGGCTGCATGACCGGATGCGTGCCCGTATCGATGAACTGGCCGATCGTTACGGCATGAAAGTCAGCCTGATCGGTTGGAGCCTGGGGGGCATATACGCCCGTGAACTGGCGCGTGAAAACCCTGCCGTCGTGCGCCAGGTGATCTCCATGGGCAGTCCGTTCAGGGGTCACCCCAGCGCTACCAACGTTCATCGCCTGTTCGAACGGCTCAGCGAGGTGGCTTACGATGAAATCCCGCGGGAGTTTCTGGAAAACATGCCTTATCCGCCGCCGGTGCCCACGACGGCACTGTACACGCGCGGCGACGGCGTGGTGGCCTGGCAGAGCACGGTCGAATTCAGCGACCGGACGGACGTCGGGAATATCCACGTGGGGGGAACCCACCTTGGGCTCGGTTTCAATCCGCGGGCCATCTTTGCAATCGCCGATCGCCTGGCGCAGCCGGAGGATTCCTGGCGGCCGTTCAATCCACCGCTGGCTTTGAAACCGCTGTTCGCCAACTGGTATCCTGATTGGTTGGTGCACGGCAAGACGAATCCGCTGAATCGGCCGGTCCCTGGCTGAAATATTTGAAAGCAAATCGCGAGCCGTTGCCCACCCGGTCGGGTCGGCCTATTCCTCCAGGCCCAGCCGCTTGTGCATGATCGGGCTGGTGGTGGTGTATTGCAGGCGGACCTTCTGCTCGGGGTGAAGCAGCGCCTGGACCGCGAAGGCCGCCAGGGCCGCTTCGTGGAAACCGCTCAGAATCAGCTTTTTCTTGCCGGGATAGGTATTGATGTCGCCGACCGCGAAGATGCCCGGCACATTGGTTTCGAAACGGGCCGTATCCACGTGAACCTGGCGCTTGTCCAGGTCCAGTCCCCAGTCGGCTATCGGACCAAGATTCGGCGAAAGGCCCCAGAAGACAAAGACGTCGTCGGCCTCGACCAGGTGGCGCTCGCCTTGCGGATCGGCGATCTCAAGACCGGCGAAGGCACCGTCTTTTTCGACCACGGCGCGCACATTGCCCTGAAATTCGACCAATGACTCGCCATCCGTCAGTGATTTCATTTTCTTTACCGATGCCGGCAGTGCACGGTATTCCGCCCGGCGGTGGATCAGCGTGATGCGTTTCGCCTTGCCGTGCAGTTCCAGCACCCAGTCCAGGGCCGAATCGCCGCCGCCGAGGATGATCAGTCGTTTACCGACAAGGCGATCCGGGTTGCGCACCCGGTAGTGGATGCGCTGGCCCTCCCATTGGGCTGTTCCGGCAGCTCTCAGCCGGCGCGGTTGGAAGGCGCCCAGCCCGGCGGCCAGGATCACGCTGGCGGTGTCAAAGCGGGTGCCTGCTGAGGTCTCGAGCAGGAAACGGCCATCCGCGGAGTGCTCCAGCTTCGTGACGGTCTGGCCGAGATGGAAGTCCGGTTTGAATGGCTTGATCTGCTCCATCAGCCGGTCAATCAATTCCTGTGCGCCGCAAACAGGCAGCGCGGGAATGTCATAGATGGGCTTGTCGGGGTAGAGTTCTGCGCATTGGCCACCAGGCACCTTCAGGGAGTCCACGACATGGGCATGGATGTCCAGCAGGCCGAGTTCAAAGACCTGGAACAAACCGCAGGGTCCGGCGCCGATGATCACTACGTCCGTTTTGATGGTCATGTTTTATCCGCGGATTTGGAATGGCATCGGCCGGGTTTTGTGCCGCAGCCTGATCTGCTAACTTGGGCTGAACTGAAAACTTTCAAGCCACCCGGTATCGGAATGGGTTCCATATTATGAGCGCACAGCGTGAAATCAAGCTCGTTCCGTCCTGGAAGAAGCGCCTTGCGGATGAATTTTCCAAGCCCGACATGGAGGAACTGCGCGAATTTCTGAAACGACGCAAATGCGCAGGCGCAACCCTCTATCCCCCCGGGCGCCTGATTTTCAACGCGCTCAATTCGACACCTTTCGAAGCGGTGAAGGTCATCATTCTCGGGCAGGATCCCTACCACGGGCCGGGGCAGGCCCACGGCCTGAGTTTTTCCGTTCCGGACGGGGTGCCCCTGCCGCCGTCTCTGCAAAACATCTACAGGGAAATCAGGGCGGATCTGGGCATCGAACTGCCGGGCGGCGGGAATTTGCAGCGCTGGGCGGAGCAGGGGGTGCTGCTGCTCAATGCGGTTCTGACGGTGGAAAAGGGTTCTCCGGGATCGCACCAGGGCAAGGGCTGGGAGCGCTTTACGGACCGGGTCGTGGCCGAGCTCAATAGCGGACGCGAGTCCCTGGTATTCATGCTGTGGGGGAGTTATGCCCAGAAAAAAGGTTCCTTCATCGACCGCAATCGTCACCTCGTGCTGACCGCGCCACATCCGTCGCCGCTGTCGGCCCATCGGGGTTTCTTCGGCTGCCGGCATTTTTCCAAAGCCAACCAGTGGCTGGCACGACACGGCAGAACACCGGTCGAGTGGGCCTAGCAGCCTGTCCGGCAAGCTGCTAGCGGCGAAAAGCGCTCAGCGCGTCATCCACCGGTATCCAGTCGACGTGGTTATCGTAATGGGCGTGCATCTCGGGCGCGCGGTCGATGGGGTCGTCGATGTTGGTCAGCGTGATGCAGGTTTCGCCCGGGTTTCGGTTCTCCTCGAAGAACATGCTGCTGCCGCAGGTTTTGCAAAAACCGCGCCGCGCACCAGGCGAGGACTGATACCACCGCAGGTGTTGGTCGCCGGCCACCAGCCGGAAATGCGCGCTGTGAAAGCCGACCCAGGTGACATAGCCGGCACCGTGCGCCTTGCGGCACATACTGCAGTGACAGTGCGCGCACCATTTGCTGGGCAGGTCGGCCTCGAATCGCACGGCCCCGCAGAGACAGCCGCCGCGTACGCAGGATGGTTTTTTCATGCTGTGCACCTCAATTGACCAGGATATAGGAAGCAAGCCGGACCCAGATAAACAGCAGGAACAGGCAGCTGAATGCGTAGGCGACGAAACGATGCATCACTCGGTTGTAGCTGCAATGGACGATGCTGTGCAGGGTTCTCAGGACCACGAAGCCCCAGGCCAGGCGCACCAGCATGGCGTCCTGGACCATCAGCGTCAGTGACAGCAGCACGGCTACGTAAAACAACAGGGGCATCTCGAACAGGTTCTGAAGATTGTTGGAGGGCCCGGCCGAATCAGAGAAGATGGCCTGCGAAACGCTGCGGTCCTGCAGCGCCTGCGGATGGATGCCTTTGTGCCGGATCTCCAACAGCCTGCGGACGTAAAGGTAAACCCAAACCGTGAATGTCAGCAGCACCTGGGCGAGAAGCGGTAACAGCAGGGGTTTGTAGAACATGTCGACTCCGTGGCGCTGATGATTTTTTCTCATGTTAGCAGAAGCACCTCCGAAGCGGTCACGATGGCGTGGCTGCAATTGCGACTATAATCAGTGCGGGTTTCCGTTCCCGGGAGGCAGGTATGAACAGGCAGATCAAAATCTGGTCGTTCGGCGACATGGATCGCAGCGCTAAAGTGCGGTGGACGGGCGAGGAACTCCAATACACGATCGAGGAAGTGCGTCTTTCCGTCGGCGATCACCTGCAATCTCCCTACCGGGAACTGAATCCCTATGGGCAAGTGCCTACCGCTGAACTGGATGGCAGCATCCTGATCGAGTCGACCGCGATCTGCCTGTCTCTTGCCGAACGGCATCCTGAAGCTCAGCTGATTCCGTATGGCCGCGATTCGCGGGATTTCTTCTGGCAGATGGTCAGCCTGACGACGACGACGCTGGAAGGGCCAATCGTGCTGTATTTGCGGTCGAAGATGGGTGATCAGGACGCGGCCTGGATTGATCTGCTGGAGCGGCCGCTCGCCAGGCGCCTGCAGACTTTTGCCGCCACGTTGCCGGAGGAAGGCTGTCTCTGCGGTGAATTTACGTTAGCCGATGTCTTTGCCGCCTACAGTTTGAGACTGGCTCTGCAGGCGGATTTGTTGGCGCCGGAAGGCGCGCTGCCGGCCTATCTGCGCCGCTTGATGGCGCGCCCGGCGGCGCACTCTTCCGGTTTTTTCAAAAGCCTCGAAGGCAAGATCGAGGCCTGAAGTACTTAAGGAACCTCTGATCAATTATGCGCGGGCAGGGGTGAAGGGGCGCTTGCCCCGTCGCCAGGGGTTCGAAACGTCAAGCGATGCTCGATCAGCGTATGCATTGATTGCCGGCAAGACAAGATTGCGCATGCGGCAGAGGCTGTGCCCGCGTTATAATACCGGTTTAACCACTCAGAGCATCAGAAGGAAAAAATCCATGAGCTATCAACACGTCAAGTTCCCCGAATCCGGACAGAAAATCAGCATCAGCAACGATCGCCTGGTCGTTCCGGACAATCCGATCCTGGGTTTCGTGGAGGGTGACGGTATCGGGCCGGACATCACGCGCGCAGCCATGCGCGTGTGGGACGCCGCGGTCGAGAAAGCCTACGGCGGCCGTCGGAAAGTGCATTGGGCGGAGCTGTACCTGGGCGAGAAGGCCGCCGGAATCTACGATGGCGATTACTTCCCGGCCGAAACACTGGATGCGATCAGGGAATTGACCGTGGCGATCAAGGGTCCCCTGACGACGCCGGTGGGCGGCGGGTTTCGGTCGCTGAATGTTTCGCTGCGCCAGGAACTGGATCTGTACGCCTGTGTGCGCCCGGTTGAGTATTTCACCGGCGTGCCCTCGCCGATGAAGCGCCCCGAGGAGATCAATGCCGTCATTTTCCGGGAAAACACCGAAGACGTTTACTGCGGCATCGAGTACCAGTCGGGCACGCCCGAGAACAAAAAACTGGCCCGTTTTCTGCGCGAGGAAATGGGCGCCCAATTTTTTGAAGATGCTGGTATCGGCATCAAGCCGATTTCACCCTTCGGTTCCAAGCGCCTGGTCCGCAAAGCCATCCAGTACGCCATCGACAACGGCCGCGAAAGTGTGACGCTGGTGCACAAGGGCAACATCATGAAGTTCACCGAGGGCGCCTTCCGGAGCTGGGGCTACGAAGTGGCGCGCGACGAATTTCCCGACACCACCATCAGCGAAGACGAATTGTGGGAGAAGTACGACGGCAAGCGCCCCGAGGGTAAGGTCGTCATCAAGGACCGCATCGCCGACATCATGTTCCAGTTGATGCAGTTGCGCCCGGCCGAATTCGAAGTGCTGGCGACCATGAACCTGAACGGCGATTACCTGTCCGACGCGCTGGCCGCACAGGTCGGTGGCATGGGTATCGCCCCGGGCGCCAACATGGCCGATCACATCGCGGTATTCGAGGCGACCCATGGCACCGCGCCGAAATATGCCAACCTGGACAAGGTCAACCCCAGTTCGCTGATGTTCTCCGGCTCGATGATGTTCGAGTACATTGGCTGGAGCGAGGTGGCCGGGCTGATCAGTTCGGCCTTTGCGCGCACCGTCAAGGCCGGGATCGTGACCTACGATTTCGCCCGCCAGATGGAAGGCGCCACGGAGGTGTCTACCTCTGGTTTCGCGGATGCGCTGATCGAGAGGCTTTGACGCTGCCGGTGAGTTGAGAAAAAGAGACCGGGTGAAGGATTGCTTTGAAGGGGCGCGTGAGTGCCTTGAGCTAACTGATCCGGAGTTCAAGTGTTCCGTGGTTACACAACTCGCTGCGGCCATGGAGCAAGGTGAACTCGACTGGGGCGGGCAGCTCCCGGTCCTGCCCATCGCTCAGCCCGGCCATCCGGCCCGTCCGAAACTTGTCGAGCCGTCGCGTGTGCCTCGGCGAAGGCTCGGCAGCGAGCAGGGCAGGGCGGCCCTGGTGCACGCTGTCGCGCACATCGAGTTCAACGCCGTCAATCTGGCCTTGGATGCGGTCTATCGGTTTCGCGGCATGCCACGGGAATACTACCTGGACTGGCTGTCGGTCGCGGCCGATGAAGCCCGTCACTTCGGTTTGTTGCGCCAGCGGTTGCGGGAAATGAACCGCGACTATGGCGATTTTCCCGCGCACAACGGCTTGTGGGAAATGGCGGAAAAGACGGCCGGTGACGTTCTCCTGCGGATGGCGCTGGTACCGCGCGTGCTGGAAGCACGCGGGCTGGATGTCACGCCGGGGATGATCGGGCGTCTTCGTGCGTCCGGTGACGAAAAGACCGCAAAGGCATTGGAGACGATCCTCCGGGAAGAAGTGCGACATGTGGCGATTGGCACCCGCTGGTTCCGGTATTGTTGCGCGCAGCGCGGCCTGGAGCCGGAGAGCACCTTTCTGAACCTGATTCAACGCTATTCGCCGGGTGCTGGACGCGGTCCTTTCAATCTCGATGCACGGCAGGCCGCGGGTTTTACCACGTCGGAAATGAATGCGTTGGCCGCGCTTGGTTCGGATTGAACCGAACATTGCAGTGTTCGGTTTAAAGAGGGACAGATTCCGCGCCGGCGGCTGAGACCCGCAGGTAGCTGCCGGATTCGTACCAGTCGGCCAGTACGATCCGCTCGGCTTCGCGGCCGTCGGTCAGGCGATAACGGTGAACCGCCGGGCGGTGGGTGTGACCGTGGATCATGCGCGTGACGCCGTATCGTTCGAAGGCCTCGCGTACCGCCTGCTCGTTGACGTCCATGATCCCGGTCGCCGCGGCCCGGGTGTGCCGGGCGCTGGCGTCCCGCGCGCCGCGCGCCATCTCCAGGCGCTGCTCGACGGACAGCCCAAGGACGTTCGCCTGCCAGACCGGATCGCGGCATTGGGTGCGGAATGCCTGGTACTGCAGGTCGTCAGTGCACAAGGTGTCGCCGTGCAACAGCAGCGTCGGCCAGCCGTACAAATCCAGCACCCGGTAATCGGGCAACAGCCGCAGTCCCGCACGCGCGGCATAGGCCTCGCCCAGCAGGAAATCACGGTTGCCGTGCATGAAATAGCAAGGCACGCCGGATGCCGTGAGCTCTGAGGTCGCCTTCGCTACCTGCCGCGCCGCGACCGACAGCGCGTCGTCGCCGATCCAGAACTCGAAGAGGTCTCCCAGGATGTAGAGCGCGTCGGCGCTTCGCACAGGGCCGGCCAGAAATGCGAGCAGGGTCTCGGTAGCACGGGGTTCGGAATCTTCGAGGTGAATATCGGAAATGAACAGCGTGTTCATGGCGACGGCGCGAGACCCCGGGTCAGTCTTCGATGATTTCGATGCTTTCGATGATCACCGGTTCGACGGGGACATCGCTCATTGGCGGTTGGGATGAAGTTTGCACGAAGCGAATTTCATCGACCACCTCCATGCCTTCGGTGACCCGGGCGAAGACCGCGTAACCCCAGTTCCGCGGACTGTTTACGCCGCTGTGGTCAAGATTCATATTGTCCTGCACGTTGATGAAGAACTGCGCGGTGGCGGAATGGGGGTCGTTGGTGCGGGCCATCGCAACGGTTCCACGCTTGTTCGACAGGCCGTTGGTGGCTTCGTTCCTGATCGGTTCGCCCGTGGGTTTTTTCTGCATGTCGGGCGTGAATCCGCCGCCCTGGATCATGAAGTGACTGATCACCCGGTGGAAGATGGTGCCGTCGTAAAAACCGCTCTTCGCGTAGTTGATAAAGTTTTCAACCGATAGCGGCGCCTGTTGCGCCAGCAGTTCGAGGCGGATATCGCCTTTGCTGGTGTGGATCACGGCTGCTGGGTTGCCGGCCGCTAACGCACTGGTCGCGAACAGTACACTCGCCAGCAACGGCGGAATAACGAAACAGAAACTGCGGCGAATCGAATAGCTCATGGCTGGGGTTTTCCTGTGCATGTGGTGAAAAGAATGAATGATACTGATGCAGCGCGCCAGCGGCCAGTTTACCCGGCCAGTTTCACGTACGGGCCCGGACTGCCGTTACTTGCCGGCCGCGCTGCAGCCCGGTCCACCGCTGTTGTCGCGACAGGGTCGGAGGGGCGGATTCCGGGTCTGCAAAAGCGAGTCGGAATTGTGTTCGTAATCAGTCATTTGAACAGGCATCAGCAAGCCTGATTGTGGTACAATTCGGGCTTTGCGACGGCTGTCTTTTTCACTTCATTTCGAACGCAATTCGGGCAGGAAAAACAATAATAAAAACATATAACTATGCATTATTCCGGAGACTAAATCACATATGGCTGAGCTCGCCAAAGAAGTCCTGCAGGTAAATCTCGAAGACGAGATGCGGCAGTCCTATCTGGACTACGCGATGAGTGTGATCGTCGGGCGCGCACTGCCGGACGTCAGGGATGGTCTGAAACCGGTCCACCGGCGCGTGTTGTTCGCGATGAGCGAGCTTGGCAACGACTGGAACAAGCCGTATAAGAAATCCGCCCGCGTCGTCGGTGACGTGATCGGCAAGTACCACCCGCACGGCGACACCGCCGTGTACGACACTATCGTCCGCATGGCCCAGCCATTCGCGATGCGCTACATGCTGGTGGATGGACAGGGCAACTTTGGCTCCGTCGACGGCGATTCGCCGGCCGCCATGCGTTACACGGAGGTGCGCATGTCGCGCCTTGCGCACGAACTGCTGAGCGACCTGGACAAGGAAACCGTGGACTTCGTTCCGAACTACGACGAGTCCGAATACGAGCCCCGGGTCCTGCCGACCCGGGTGCCCAACCTGCTGATCAACGGTTCGGCCGGTATCGCAGTCGGCATGGCCACCAACATTCCGCCGCACAACCTCACCGAAGTGGTCAACGCCACGATCGCCCTGATCGATAATCCCGCTTTGACGATCGATGAAATCATGGCCTACCTGCCGGGTCCGGATTTCCCGACGGCTGGCATGATCAACGGTGCCCAGGGGATCGACGAAGCCTATCGCACTGGCCGGGGCCGCATCTACATGCGCGCCCGGTCCCACATCGAGACCGACGAGTCCAGCGGCAAGCAGTCCCTGGTCGTCACCGAATTGCCGTACCAGGTAAACAAGGCCCGGCTGCTCGAGAAAATCGCGGAACTGGTCAAGGAGCGGAAGCTCGAAGGCATCACCGAGCTGCGTGACGAATCGGACAAGGACGGCATGCGCATGGTGGCCGAGCTGCGACGGGGCGAAGTGCCCGAGGTGGTGCTCAACAACCTCTACAAGCAGACCTCAATGCAAAGCGTCTTCGGCATCAACATGGTGGCTCTGGTGGGAGGTCAGCCCAGGCTGCTCAACCTGCGGCAGGTTCTGGATGCCTTTATCGGCCATCGGCGCGAGGTCGTCACGCGGCGGACGCTGTTCGAACTGCGCAAGGCGCGTGAGCGGGCCCATGTGCTCGAAGGCCTGACCGTCGCGCTGGCGAATCTCGACGAGGTGATCGAGCTGATCAAGTCTTCTGCGACACCGGCCGACGCCAAGAGCCGCCTGGTGGCGCGCCTCTGGGAGCCCGGCCTGGTCAGGGCCATGCTGGGCGGGGGCGGCGCGGAATTCTCACGCCCTGAAGATCTTGAAGCGCAATATGGTCTGCAGGAAGCCGGCTATCAGTTGTCGCCCGGGCAGGCCCAGGAAATCCTCAACATGCGCCTGCACCGCCTGACCGGGCTGGAGCAGGAAAAGCTGGCTCAGGAATATGGG
>JAVVFH010000071.1:0-14117 GCA_032250585.1 Lysobacterales bacterium | reverse complement strand
GGCAGGCGGGCGGTCCGGTGGAACTGCGCGTCACGGTGCAGTCCAACGCCATGATGGCGCGGGAGCTTCGCCTGACGCGGGGCGGCGAGCGGCCCCTGGAGCTTCTCCGCCGGCCGCTGGACCTGCTGGGGGATTCGCCCGTGACGCTTAGCATCTCGGACGCCCCGGGCGACGAGGAGGCCGTCGTCTACCGCGCGGAACTGCTGGCCGCCGACGCGATCAATCGCGCTGCCGAGTTCATGGCCGCCAAACGCATGCTGATACAAGGCCGCGCGGTGGACAAAAAACGCTTGGCTGATGATTCAATGCCGATCAAACAAATACTGGAAAAGCCGCCATGACACAAGTCACCACGGTGCAACTCAGGGCACCGTACCTGATCCTGATCGGCGCACAGGACGACCCCACCTATGCCAAGACCGGCATGGGCATCGTACAGTGGCGCCCGGAGCTGGTCGCGGGCCAGTTGCGTTTCGCCGGCTGCACCGTCGATCTCGGCGTTCCCGACATGAGCGTGCAGGAAGCGGCAGCAGCCCAGATCGGCAGCCTGCTGATCGGCGTTGCACCGGTTGGCGGCGGCGTGCCGGATGCGTGGTGGCAAGTCATGGAGGATGCGGCCCACGCCGGTCTCGACATCGTCTGCGGTTTGCATATGAAACTGGTCGACCGTCCCGAACTGGTCGCGGCGGCCCGCAAATCCGGGGCGCGCCTGGTGGACGTACGCGTCCCGCCGAAAAATCTGCCGGTCGGCACCGGCATCAAACGCTCCGGAAAGCGCGTGCTGATGGTCGGCATGGATTGTGCGATCGGTAAAAAATACACCGCCCTGGCGTTGGACGAAGCCATGCGCAAAGCCGGCATGAAATCGACGTTCCGCGCCACCGGCCAGACCGGCATCATGATCGCCGGAGAAGGCATACCGATCGACTCGGTGGTGGCCGACTTCATCTCCGGCGCCGCGGAATTGATCTCGCCGGACAACGACGAGGACCACTGGGATGTAATCGAAGGCCAGGGCTCGCTGTTTCATCCGGGTTACTCCGGCGTGAGTGTCGGCCTCCTGCACGGCTCGCAGCCGGACGCTTTTGTCGTTTGCCACGAAGCGAACCGCACCGCGGTCTGTGGCTGGGAGCATTTCGCACTGCCATCGATGCGCGAATGCATCGACCAGCACCTGATGATCGGACGGCGGACCAACCCGGCCATTCGCTGCGTGGGCATCAGCGTCAACACCTCCATGCTGGCGGGCGCCGCGCGTGAGCGCTACCTCGAAAAGTTATCCCAGGAGAACGGTTTGCCCTGCGTGGACCCCTTGATCGACGGCTGTGGTGCAATCGTTGACTATATTAAAAGCCATTACTGACAGGACGCATCCATGGAGCTCAGCCTGCATATCGAAGAATGGGAACTCGTCCAGCGGTTTCGCATCGCCGGCAGCGAATGGACCCACTCACGCGGCATTGTCGTGCAGCTTGCCGAAGACGGGCATACCGGGCGCGGCGAGGCGCAAGGCGTGTTCTATCTCGATGAAACCGCCGCAAGCATCTATCAGCAGGTAGACGATGTCGCGCAGGACATACGCGCGGGTATTTCGCGTGAGGAACTCCAGGCCCTGCTGCCGCCGGGCGGCGCGCGCAACGCCATCGATTGCGCCTTGTGGGACCTGGAATGCAAGCGCAGCGGCAAAACCGTCTGGCAATTGACCGGCATGGAACCGCAACCCGTGACCACCGTGTTTACGATCGGGATCGAAGACAGCCCGCAGGCGATGGCGGCGCAGGCCGCAGCGGCGACCGGCGCCCCGGTGCTCAAGATCAAGCTGGACGCCGACCGGCCGTACGAGAAACTGGCCGCCATTCGCGCCGCGCGACCCGACGCGACGCTGGTCGTCGACGCCAACCAGGGCTGGGATTTCGAACTGCTGCAGGAGATCGCCCCGAAGTGCGCGGGGCTGGATCTGGTCATGCTCGAGCAACCGCTGCCGCGCGGCGGGGACGAAGCGCTGGAAAGCTTCCAATCTCCCGTGCTGCTGGCCGCCGACGAGTCCTGTCTGCACAGCGGTGAGCTGAGCACGGCGGCACGGCGCTACGGCATGATCAACATCAAGCTGGACAAGACCGGCGGGCTGACCGAAGCGCTGAGCCTGGCCCGGCAGGCCCGAGCGCTGGGCTGCAAACTGATGGTCGGCAACATGGTGGGCACCTCGCTGGCCATGGCTCCGTCCTTCGTAGTCGCCCAGTTGTGCGACTTCGTGGACATCGACGGGCCGCTGTTGCTGAAGTACGACCGGCCCAACGGGCTGCGATACCGCAAGGGCGAAGTCGCGGTGTTCGATCCGACCTTATGGGGCTGAATCTGCCGACCCTCCGCCGGCGCTTCCGAGCGCCGGGCCGGCGTTCCCCAGCCTTGAGTGAACGATGAATCATACCGAAATCGAGCCCCCGCCGCGGTCGCTGACTTTAATGGAAGGCCGCGCCCTGTTCGAGGGTCTCAGCCTTTTCGCCGCCTGGCCATGGCTGGCCATGGCCGCCCGCGGCGATGGCCGGCCGGTGGTGCTCGCACCGGGTTACGGGGCCGGTGACGCGTCCATGGCGCCACTCTATCGCTATCTGGAATGGCTCGATTACGACGTCCATCACTGGGGCCTGGGCAAAAACCGCGGCAAAGTATCGGTTTACGTCGAGGAGTTGCGCGCACGGGTTCGCGAACTGCACGGAACCCACCGTGGCGCGACCGTCACCTTGATCGGCTGGAGTCTCGGCGGCGTGGTAATGCGCGAAGTGGCCCGGCTCGAGCCGGACTTCGTGCGGGAAGTCATCACACTGGGAACGCCCATCAAAGGCGGACCGGCGTACACCCTGCTGAGCAGGCAGATCGCCCGTGGAGAGCATCTCGATCTGGATCACTTCGAAATCGAGGCCCACGAGCGGAACATGCAGGGTATCAACTGCCCGGTAACATCGATCTACAGCAAGACCGACGGCGTAGTGCCCTGGCGGTCCTCCATCGACGACCACAATCCGCAAGCATGCAACCTTCGGGTGCCGGGCTCACACCTCGGTCTCGCGTTCAATCCCTGCGTTCTCGACATCATCGCCGCCAGCCTCGCCGGCCGACGCTGAGGGCGGCCGCTTATTCGAACCGGCCATTACTTACAGCGTGTTTTTGAAATTCAGCATCCGCTGCAGGGGCAGCATGGCGCGTTCGGCCAGTGCCGGCTCGACGAAAACTTCGTTGTCGTTTCGATCGAAAACCCGGGCCAGGGACTCCAACTCGTTCATGGCCATCCACGGGCAGTTCGCGCAGCTATAACAGGTGGCGCCGTGTCCGGCCGTAGGCGCGATCAGAAATTCCTTGTCCGGCGCCGCTTTTTGCATCTGGTGGAAAATGCCCTGATCGGTGGCGACGATAAAAACCGGGTTGGGCATCTCGGTAGCGGCGCGAATGATCTGCGTCGTCGAACCCACCCGATCCGCCAGCTCGATCACCGCCATCGGCGATTCGGGGTGGACCAGTACCGCGGCCTCCGGATGTTCTTCCAGCAGGTGGCGCACGCCGTCGGCCTTGAATTCTTCGTGAACGACGCAGGCGCCGCCCCAGATCAGCATGTCGGCGCCGGTTTCGCGCTGTACGTATTCGCCCAGGTGCCGGTCCGGCGCGAAAAGGATTTTTTCTCCTCTCGCGTGCAGGTGCGAAACCACGTCTCTGGCGATACTGGAGGTGACGACCCAGTCCGAACGCGCCTTCACGGCGGCCGACGTATTCGCATAGACGACCACCGTGCGGTCCGGGTGGGCATCGCAAAAGGCCGCGAATTCATCGGCGGGGCAACCGATATCCAGCGAACAGGTCGCCTCCAGCGTGGGCATCAGAACGCGCTTATGCGGAGTGAGTATCTTTGCCGTCTCACCCATGAACTTGACGCCGGCGACAACCAGCGTCCCGGCCGCGTGCTCGTGACCGAAACGCGCCATCTCGAGCGAGTCGCTGACGATGCCGCCGGTTTCTTCCGCCAACTCCTGGACGGCGTCGTCGGTGTAGTAATGAGCAACCAGGACTGCATTTTCGCGTACCAGGCGCTGCTTGATCCGTTCGCGCAGGAACGCTTCGCGGTCGGGCGAAAGCGGCTCGTCCTGGCGGCCAAGGTGATCCTTGACCAACTGACGGATGTCTTTCAAATGTTCGGTGGCAATGCTCATAGAGGTACAAATGGGGCTTTTTTTCCAGCCGTCAAGCCACCGCCATTGCGCAATGGCGATGCCATCGTCCCATTACCCTCCCGTTCGGGTGGTCTCCCCGTCCCCCAGCACGCCGCGCCGCAGCTGATCGCGCTCAATGGACTCGAACAGCGCGGTGAAATTGCCTTCCCCGAAACCTTCATCCTTCTTGCGTTGAATGAATTCGAAAAATACCGGGCCAATCATCGTCTCGGAGAAGATCTGCAGCAACAACCGCGGATCGCCCGCCTCCGTCGATCCGTCCAGCAGGATACCGCGCGACCTCAGCTCGTCCACCGGTTCACCGTGGCCGGGCAGACGTTCGTCCAGCATTTCGTAGTAGGTGTCCGGCGGCGGCGTCATGAAGGGTACGCCGCGCGCCTTGAGCCGGTCCCAGCAGGCGATCAGGTCGTCGCAGATCAGAGCGATGTGCTGGATACCTTCGCCGTTGTACTGCATCAGGAACTCTTCGATCTGGCCGGTGCTTTTTGATGCTTCTTCATTCAGGGGAATGCGGATTTTGCCGTCCGGCGCGCTCATCGCTTTCGAGGTCAAGCCGCTGTATTCGCCCTTGATGTCGAAGTAACGGATTTCGCGGAAGTTGAACAGACGCTCGTAGAAATCCGCCCAGTAGCCCATGCGGCCGCGATAGACGTTGTGGGTCAGGTGATCAATCTCCTTGAAGCCGCAGCCCTCCGGATGGCGATCCGCTCCGTCGTAAAATTCGAAATCGATGTCATAGATGCTCGCGCCTTCCCTGTAGCGGTCGATGAGGTAGAGCGGCGCGCCACCAATGCCCTTGATAGCCGGCAGTCTGAGTTCCATCGGGCCGGTGGGAATCTCGATCGGCTGAGCGCCTTTTTTGAGCGCCCGTGCATAGGCTTTGTGTGAGTCTTTAACCCGAAAGGCCATTCCGCAAGCGCTGGGGCCGTGCTCCTCGGCAAAATAAGCGGCAAAGCTGCGCGGCTCGCTGTTGATGATGAAATTGATGTTGCCCTGGCGCCAGAGGGTGACCTTTTTCGAGCGGTGACGGGCGATTTCACTGAAGCCCATCAATGCAAATACCGGTTCCAGCACACCCGGCTCAGGAGCGGCGAACTCAACGAACTCGAAACCGTCCAGCCCCATCGGATTTTCAATTCTTTCGCTCATAATGCTCTCCAAAGTCGGCGCTTGATTATAAAGCAGGAAGGTTTCACCGACAGATGTAAAAGGGGCATATGCTTATTCCAAAGCGTCGGTTGATTTCAGCTTCGCCTAAACCCATAGTACGCGGGTCAAAATCACAAGGATCACTGATGGGTGCTTTCAAAGAGCCACACGGCGGGTCGCTCAAAGAGCTGTACCTGCCCGAACACCAGGCCGACGAAGAAAAACTTCGCGCGGCCGCTTATCCCTCCTGGGACCTCTCCCCTCGTCAACTGTGCGACCTGGACCTGCTGCTGAACGGAGCCTTTTCACCGCTGGAGGGCTTTCTGGACGAACAGGATTATGAGCGCGTTTGCGATGAACTGCGCCTTGCCAGCGGCGTGCTCTGGCCGATACCCGTCACGCTCGACGTGGGCGAGGCCTTTGCCGGAACGATCAGCCCGGGCGAAACGATCGCTTTGCGCGACCCGGAAGGAGTGCTGATCGCCACCATGGAAGTCGGCGCCATCTGGCAGCCGGACAAGGAAAGCGAAGCGCGCCGGGTATTCGGCACGACCGACGATACCCATCCCGGCGTGAACTACCTGCTCAACCAGGCCGGTGCCGTCTATCTCGGCGGCAAGGTTCACGGCATAGAGCCGCCCACTTTTTACGATTTCAAGCTTCTGCGCGACACGCCTTCCGAGCTGCGCGGGCGCTTCCGCAAACTGGGCTGGCGCAAAGTGGTCGCCTTCCAGACGCGCAACCCCCTGCATCGCGCACACCAGGAACTGACGTTCCGCGCGGCGCGCGAAGTGGAGGCGAACCTGCTGATCCAGCCAGTGGTCGGCCTGACCAAGCCGGGTGACATCGACCACTTCACGCGGGTCCGCTGCTACGAACACGTACTCGCAGAATACCCGGAGCAGACGACCACCCTGAGCCTCCTCAACCTGGCGATGCGCATGGCCGGGCCGCGCGAGGCACTGTGGCACGCCATCATTCGCAAGAACTACGGCTGCACGCACTTCATCGTCGGTCGCGACCACGCCGGCCCCGGCAACGACCGCGACGGCAATCCGTTCTACGGGCCTTACGACGCCCAGGACCTGTTCCGCCAGCACGAAGCCGAACTCGAAATTACGATGGTGCCGTTCAAGATGATGGTCTACGTCGAAAACAAGGCCGAATACCTGCCGGCCGACGAAACGGAACCGACCGACCGCATCCTGGAGCTTTCCGGCACGGAATTCCGCCGACGCCTGCGCGAGGGTCTGGACATACCGGAGTGGTTCTCTTTCCCCGCTGTGGTCGAAGAACTGCGGCGCGCCCATCCGCCGAAGCACGAGCAGGGGTTCACGGTTTTTTTCACCGGCCTGTCGGGCTCCGGCAAATCCACCATCGCCAACGCGCTGATGGTGAAGCTGCTCGAAGACGGTTCACGACCGGTGACCCTGCTGGACGGCGACGTGGTGCGCAAGAACCTCTCCAGTGAGCTCAATTTTTCCAAGGAACACCGCGACCTGAACATTCTCCGCATCGGCTACGTTGCCAGCGAGATCACCAAGAACCGGGGCATCGCCATCTGCGCCCCGATCGCGCCTTATACCCATACGCGACGGCAGGTCAGGGAGTTGATCAGCCCGTTGGGCGGCTTCCTCGAGGTATTCGTCGCCACGCCCCTGGAAGTCTGCGAAGCCCGCGACCGCAAAGGCCTTTACGCGAAGGCTCGCGAGGGGCTGATCAAGGGTTTCACCGGCATCGACGATCCGTACGAAGAACCAGTCAACGCCGAAATCGTCATCGACACCGAGGAATTGAGTCCGGACCTGGCCGCACACCGCATTCTGATCACGCTGGAAAAGCTCGGCTACCTCCGCTAAGTACCTGACAACACCTGGACCCGGGTGGATGACACACTATTCGGGTTAAGATGGGATCTACGCGGATTCCTGGTGAAGACGTTGAAGCGGATTGTTCTGTCATTGCTGCTGCTCCACCTGACTGCCTGTTCCGGCATGCAGCCCGTCAGCATCCATGATCTGCGTGATCCGCAAGTCGATCCGCCGCTGCGCGTCGGGGACCGCGTGGAAGTGATCACCCGGGACAGTGAAAAGCTCGAATTCGCAATAACGGAGATCGACCACGACGGGCTGCGTGGATCCTTCGGCTTCGTTCCCTACGACGACATGCGTCGCTTGCGCGTGCGGCGGACCGGCGGGAGCGCGGAAGATTACGAATGGGTCTGGATCATGGTCGGCGTTGCGGCCCTGATTGCGCTGGTCGCTTCTGCCGATTCGGTCACCGCCTGCTCACCCGGGCCCTGTCCGTCGAACTGAGGCTGTTGCGGATGAAGCGGCCGCTTGCACTGTTGCTGCTGATACCGGCGCTGGCAGTTCTTGGCGCCTCTTGTGCCACCCGCCAAAGCCCGACAACGGGAGTGGAAGACATGAATTCGTTCATCGTGATCGCCCACCGCGGCGCTGCCGGCTATTTGCCGGAACACACCCTGGCAGGCACCGCCATGGCGCATGCCATGGGCGCCGATTTCATCGAGCAGGACGTGGTCATGACCCGCGACCGCGCATTGATCGTGTTGCACGATCTGACGCTCGAGGCCGTCACCGACGTCGCTTCGCGATTCCCCGGCCGCAAGCGGGCCGACGGCGGATATTACGCGATGGACTTTGCACTGGAAGAGATCCGCAGCCTGCGCGTTAACGAACGGGTCGATGCCCGCGGCCGTGCCGTGTTTCCAGGGCGCTTTCCGCCCCAACGACGGCTGTTCGCAATCCCGACCCTGGCCGAAGAAATCGAACTTATCCAGGGTCTCAATCGCTCCACGGGGCGCACTGCAGGAATTTATGTGGAGCCCAAGGCGCTGGCCTGGCATGACGCCCAGGGCTACGATCTGGTCGCCGAAGTTTTGCAGGTACTGGACCGCCATGGATACCGCAGCCGGAGCGATCCCGCTTACCTTCAGTCCTTCGACGCCGCGGAACTGCGGCGCACCCGGGAGGAGCTCGGCTGCGATCTCAAACTGGTGCAGTTGATCGGTGAGAACCGCTGGCGTGAAAGCGACACGGATTTCAAGCAGATGCGCAGCGCGCACGGCCTGCGACAAGTCGCCGCCTACGCCGATGGAGTGGGTCCGTGGATCCCGCAGCTTCTGCGCGGCGGAAAAGCCGGCAGCCCCGCCGTGCCCGATTGGGTGGCGCAGGCGCGAGATCTCGGCCTGTTCCTGCATGCCTATACCCTGCGCGCGGACGCCTTGCCACGAGGCATCGACAGCGTCGAGAAAACCGTCCGGGAATGGCTGCTGCCCGCCGGTCTGGACGGCGTATTCACCGACCATCCGGACCAGGTGCTGCGTGCACTGGAGCGGCTGGACAGCCGCTGAACGATTCGGCGACGCCCACGTCCAAGCCTCGATGACGAAACGCAAATCACGGGTTCCGACGACGCGCCTTGGCCGCCTGACCCGTCTTGGCCTGACCGCCGGTGAACTCGCTTTGGGTGGCACCGCCGAACGTGTCCGACGCCTCACCGGAATCCGCGCTGAAGAAGCGTTCAGCGTGTTCCTGACCGCCACCAATGCGCGCAAACTGGCCCGCAGGCTTTCGGGCATGCGCGGCGCCGCCATGAAAATGGGGCAATTGCTGTCGATGGAAGGCGCCAATCTCATTCCCCGCGAATTCGCCGAAGCGCTCTCGGTTCTGCGCGACTCGGCCGATACCATGCCGCGGACTCAGGTCCGCCGCATCATGGGCCGTGAATACGGTAAAGGCTGGGAGCAACGCTTCGAACATTTCGATTACGAGCCTCTCGCGGCGGCCTCGATCGGTCAGGTCCACCACGCCCGAACGATCGATGGCAGGGAACTGGCGCTGAAAATCCAGTATCCCGGCGTGGCGAAGAGCATCGGCAGCGACGTCGACAACCTGGCCATGTTCCTGCGCTGGGCGCGTATCCTGCCGATCGAGATGGATCTCAGCGGACTGATCGCCGAAACCAAGCGGCAACTCAAACAGGAAGCGGACTATACGCAGGAGGCTGAGTACCTGCGCGATTACCGGGAGTTGGTGCTTGAAGACCCCCACTTCCTGGTTCCACGGGTACACGACGACCTCACCACCAAAAGAATCCTCGCGATGGATTACGTCAGCGGTGAACCGATCGAAGCACTGGGCGAAAAAGATGTCGCACAGAAACTCCGCGACCGAGTCGGCGCCATGCTGGAGCGCCTGCTGTTTCGGGAACTGTTCGAATTCCGAACCATGCAGACCGATCCGAATTTCGCCAACTACCTGTATCAACCCGAAAAAGACCGCATCGTGTTGCTGGATTTCGGCTCTACCGTGACATTCACAAAAGCCTTCACGGAGCGCTACCGCCGGATTTCGTTGGCTTTGATCGAGGAAGACGCTGGTGCGACCCGGCACTACGCCGAAAAGATCGGTTATCTCGACCCGGACGACCGAACAGGGCACGCAGAGCGTCTTATGAGCCTGCTGCACCTGGTTTGCGAACCGATCCGCTGCGACGGCGTCTACGATTTCGGCGCATCGGACCTGATGTCGCGATCCCGGGAAGCCGGTTTGCAAATGCTGCTGCGCAGTGGGGGAGATTTCCGCACCCCGCCGCCGGAAACCGCTTTTTTACACCGCAAGCTGGTGGGTTCATTCCTGATCTGCGCCCGTATCAAGGCGCGGGTGAACGTGCAGGCACTGATCCGGCCATACCTGGAAAACGCTTAACCCGACGGGTGCTGTGGCCGGCTTTAAGCTCTGCGCCGGCGGCCTCGCCGGCGTCGTCCGGGGTCTGCGGGCCTGGCTTGCGTCAGCGGCGGTATCTCCGGCAGCGCCTGCTGGGATTCCAGCCCGGAGAGGATCACCCTGCGCATGGCTTCGTCGATCGCAGGATCGGTCTTGATGGGCCGATAGTTTGCCAGTCGAATTTCAACCTGTTCGCAGGCGCGGGCCATCAGGTCCGGGGCGCCGGTTTCCTCGAAGGTGTCGCGGGTGCTGCGATCGATCACCGGATCGGTCAGGTACAGCTCCTGCGGCCAGTGCTCAAGCGTCTGGGGCGCAGTGATCAGGTGATCTTCGCGCTGCAGGTAGTCCACCAGATGACCGGCGGGCAAATCATCCAGTGGCTTGATTTCACGACAGAAATGCAGCGCCTGCCCACAGACCTCATGATCGAAAATCAGCTTCGGCAAACTGAAGGTCAGCACGAAATCAAGCATACCCGGCCCGGCCACCGAATTGACTCCGGCCAGTGCGGCCAGCAAGGCGCTGCTGAAGGTTTCGCCGCCAGCCTGGGCATCCAGTTCCTTGCCATCACTGAGCGCCATGTAGGCCTGTGAAGGCAAACCAAGGTAGCGGGCGATGGCCACGTAGGCGACATCCAGGTGCTGCGCTTCGATCGCCGCCATCGGCGCACTGGCTGCCTTCATGTGAAAAGTCGCCGGAGCCCCGCCAAACAGCACGGGGTGACCCGGCCGGATGATCTGCGCCATGGTCAGCCCCGTTAGCACGTCGACGCAATGGAAGACCAGCGCGCCGACCAGGGTGACCGGCGCGATCAGCCCCATCAGTGTGACGGGCACGATTTCGACCGGTATGCCGGCCTCCACGCAATCGAGCAGGTTCTGACAGGAATCCTCGCCGTAGCGGAAGTTGCCGGTCGCGGTGATCGTGAACACCGACATGGGCCTTGCGGCCAGGTCCGCCTCGTTGTCGCGAAACATCCGCAACAGCTGCACCAGGCGGGGAATGCCGTGCTCGCCGAACGCACCCGAGGCCACCGGCCGCTTTGAAGTAACCAGCGACAGATACAGCCGCCAGGCGTCCGAGACCTGCGGTTCGATATCTTTGTTCGTGGAAAAAGCCGTAGACAGGTAACCGAGATGCTGCATGCCGTCGGCAATGCGCATGTATTCGACAAAGTCCGTGGAATTGGCCAGCCGCGTCCGGCCGCTGCGGTGATCCAGTATCTTCAGGCCGCTTGACCCGGGCACGAAATTGACGTTGTAGCCACCGATTTCAGCATGCGGACGGCCGTCGCGATCAAAAAGCGTAAACGACCCGGGCGCGCTGCGGATTGCTGCCTCGACGACATCGGCCGGAAAAAAAACGCGTTCACCGCCCGCATCCGTTTTCAGCCCATGATCCAGCAAGCGCTTGCGCAGCGCTTCGCCGCGGATCTCCATGCCGGTCTCGGCCAGGATGCGCTTGGCCTCATCGACGATCCGGACCATCAGTTCTTCGCTTAAAACGTTCAGAGTCGGGCGCATGTCATCCTTCCAGGCTGATGTCTACCATCAGTTCATTGGCCAGTTTCTCCAGTTCGTCCTGGAGATGTTCCAGCCGAACGTCGCCGGGAATGAAGATTCGCGCGCTGGCCCGGAACAGGCTTTCGCCGGACATTGAGGCACTTTCCACCGTGGTCTCCAGCTCCTGCACACTCGCCCGGTGGCGGCTCAACACCTCGGTGATGTCGTGCACGATTCCAGCACGGTCCTGCCCCACCAGATCCAGAGAGACTTCACGCCGCAGCTCAGGTACGGAGTCTCCGGCGGAGCGCTGCGCAACGATGCGTATGCCGCGCGACTGCAAAGCGTCGAGACCCGCCAGGAAGGGCTCGACCTGATTGTCGGGCACACTGACCAGCAAAATGCCGGCGAACTGCCCGGCCAGTGACATCATGCTGCTTTCGCTCCAGTTTCCCTGGTATTGGGCCAGGGTTTCAGAGAGGGCCTCGACAATACCGGGGCGGTCTTCGCTGACCACGGTTAATACGATCGATGTACTCATGAAGGGGTTCGCGGATGAACAAAGACAGAGCATAGGGAATTAGGTCCGCTTTGTGAAGTCATGGCGCGCCGGGCACGGGTCCGCGGGGCGTTTGGTGACTCAGATCAAGGCAGGTAAAACGCCTGAAACCTAACATGATCGGAGTTCCCGGGGACAACAATGGAGTATTGAAAATGGCAAAAAAATCAAAGGCAGTCAGTTACCTGGCATTGCTATTAGGCATTGCGTCGCTGAATACCGCCATCGCGATGGAACCGGGAGATTGGCTAATCCGCTTCGGTCTTTCCAACGCCGATCCAAAGTCCAACAATCACGACGTGGTTGAGGTCGATTCCGCAGTCAGCGCCACCTTCAATGTCGACTACATGATGACGGCGAACTGGAGCGTGGAAGTCCTCGCAGCCTATCCCTTCGAACACGACATTCACCTGATCGGCGGACCGAAGGTCGGCGAAACCAAGCATCTGCCGCCTACCGTGAGTTTGAATTACCACTTTCTCGCGGACGCAGCGTTTCAGCCCTATGTCGGCCTGGGCGTCAATTACACCAACTTCTTCAGCGAAAAAACCATGGGGGCCCTGGAAGGGACGTCACTGGACCTGGACGACAGTTGGGGTTTTGCAGCACAGGTCGGTGCGGACATCATGCTGGGCGAGGCCTGGTTCCTGAACGTCAACGCCCGCTACATCGATATCGAGACGGACGCCACACTGGACGGCGCCCCGCTGGGCACGGTCGAAATCGACCCATGGGTATATGGGGCGCATCTCGGGTTTCGTTTCTGAAACGATTAATGGCCGCAAAAAGGGGCCTCCGGAGGCCCCTTTTTTTGTGGGTCGATCCGTCCATGACGGCAACGCGGCGGACAGGAGAAGGCTTGGTCGTTCAATTCCGCGGCAGCAGCGACAACTCGGTTTCTTCCCGCCAATTTCTGACCAGGCAAATCGGACAGCGCAACTGTTCGCGCAGCAAGCGCAGCGCATCGCCCGCCAACAGGGTTTCAGTCGCACCGAGCACCAGCATGGCCGGGGTCTCCCGGCGTATGGCGCTGATGATGGTAGCCACGTCATCGCCCGGCAAGACGCGGAGATAAACCGTTTCTTCCGGCAAGACTCGTGCGGCCAGTTCCTCGAAACGCTCTCGATCACGCGCTGCCCGCGCAGTCAGCAATACCGAGAACCGGCGCGCGCTGCCGTGCGCGAGACGGGCCGCGGCCAGCAAGGCGGCCGCTCCGGACACCGGTTCGCTGACCGCGACGACAAGGCGCACCGGTGCCCGTGGTGACTGTCTGGGCGTTTCCAGCGTGGACACAAACGACCGCAAGGGCTCAAAGATCGTGATGTCGGAAGCGAACACGGTTTCGCGTAGCAACCTGACCGCAGGACCGCGGACGTTGCGGAAGGAGTGGCCCACCCCCGCGCGCCCGGCCATGTCTTCGACCAGTCGACGGGCCGAGCGGATACGGCGTGCCAAATCGCGTTCGAGATCGGCGCTGTGGAACTCGCGCTCGGTAAAAGTCAGACGACAAAGCTCCTTGACGAAAGGCAAGCTGGCGGCCTGCTGCAAACCGGCTTCCTCCAGGAATACCCCTTCCATCCGGATATCCTTGCCCAGCAGCGGCAACGCCATTTCCACCAGCTTCCGCCCGGAACCACCCGTGCCGAGGATGACGACCACACGCCGCCCAGTGTCTTCAGGCGTCGTTTTTGTCATCGACTTGCGTCCCGTCGGGCTTGGAAGGCGCAGCATAGGCACGTCGCTGTTCGGCGAAACTGAGCAGTCTCTCACTGATCCTGCGGTTCATGCTGTCTTTTGGATACGCCCCTTTTTCGTCACGCTCCCCGGCGGGTAGGCCGGTCAGAACTTCCAGGCAACGGTCTACGTGATCGACCGCATAAACCCGAAATTTTCCCGCCTCCACCGCTTGCCTTACATCCTTCCGCAGCATCAAGTG
>JAVVFH010000070.1:0-14131 GCA_032250585.1 Lysobacterales bacterium | reverse complement strand
GACCCGAAGCCGCGGCGGGCCGAATCATTCCCAGCTGTTGATGTCCGCGTTCCTGTCTTCGCCGCCCGGCTGACCATCCGCGCCGAAAGAAACGATGTCGAACTCGCCGTGGTCACCGGGATACCGGTATTCGTATTCCCGGCCCCAGGGGTCCTTCAGGCTGGAGGGCTTGACGTACGGTCCGTTCCAGCCCGCCACGCTGCCGGGCTCCTCGACCAGTTGCTCGAGACTGTCCGGCGTGGTGCCGGTGTCGAGGTAGAAACTCTCGACGGCCATGGACAGGCGGCTGACCTGCGAGGCGGCCGCCTTGACCTTGGCGCCCTCGGCTTTGCCGATGATGCCGGGCAGCACCAGGCCGCCGATCAGCGCCAGGATCACCAGCACCAAAAGCAGTTCGACCAGCGTGAAGCCGCGCGTCAGCCGGCGGGCGCCCGATGCGCGTTCGATTGTTCGAATGTTCATCCGTTTCCTTTCCATCTCTGACTGACTCCTCACGATACGTATTTGCCGACCCGGCGCCAAGCAAGGCGACTCGAAAACTGTTGCCCAACCGCGCTCAGCCGACCAGGTCGTTGATGCTCAATATGGCGACCAGCACGGACATCACGATCGTGCCGATCAGGACCGCCAGCAGCAGTGTCACGACCGGCGTGAAAACGGCCAACAGGCGGTCGATGGTGTTACGGACCTCGGTGTCGTAGGTATCCGCGACCTTCAACAGCATGTCGTCCAGCTGCCCCGTTTCCTCGCCCACGCTGATCATCTGCAGGGCCAGGCGTGGAAAGCGCCTGGCTTTCGCCAGGTTGCGCGCCAGTCCGCCGCCGGTCTTGACCTCGCGCGTGGCGTTGCTGACGTCCTGCTGCATGATGGTATTGCTTACGACATTGCGCGCGATGGAAAGTGCCGACAGCAGGGGCACCCCGTTGCTCAGCAAAGTGCCCAGGGTGCGCGTCAGGCGGGCGGTTTCCATCTTCGCGACCAGGTCGCCGACCCAGCGCGTGGACAGGACCCACTCGTCC
Source organism: Lysobacterales bacterium (assembly GCA_032250585.1). Classification (GTDB taxonomy): domain Bacteria; phylum Pseudomonadota; class Gammaproteobacteria; order Xanthomonadales; family SZUA-36; genus JAVVFH01. The sequence continues at coordinate 13,112 of JAVVFH010000070.1, read as the reverse complement.
CAGGCGAGTCGCTTCTCCTGGTCGGCCAGCATGCGTTTGAAATAAAAGACGGCCAGAAAGGCGATCAGGGCCATGCCCCACCAGAAATTCTGCAGAATCGAACCGACGCCGAGAACGATTTTCGTGATCAGCGGCAAATCGCCGCCCAGTTCCTCGAAGATGGGCGTGAACTGGGGTATCACGTACACCAGCAGCAGGATCAGTGATCCGGCGGCCAGCACCAGCAGCAGAATCGGGTAGATCAGCGCCGATATGACGCTGTCTTTCAGGTCGCGCGAGCGTTCCAGGTATTCCGTCAGGCGTGTCAGCGTGATGTCGAGCGTGCCGCCGATTTCGCCGGCGCGCACCATGTTCACGAACAGCCGGTTGAAGGTTCCGTGCTGCTCTTCGAGCGCGTCGGAGAGGCTGCCGCCCTCGCGTACGCGGTCGCGGATCTCCACCACCGTGCGCTTGACGCGGTCGTTTTCCGAGAGTTCCCCCAGCACCTGCAGAGAACGGTCCAGCGGCAGGCCGGCACCCAGCAGTGTCGCCAATTGCTGGGTGAACTGCCCGACTTCGCGGGAACTCATTCCGCGCCGACCCAGCTTGAGGCTGAGCAGACTGAGCCCGCCCGAGCCGGACTCCTTCGCCTGCAGCGGAATGTTGCCCGCCTCCTGGAGTTTCAGGACCACCATGTCCAGCGTGGCGGCCTCCATCGTGCCCTGCACGGTTTCACCGCTGGGAGCGACCGCCTTGTATTCGAACAACGGCATCAGTCTTCCTGGGTGACGCGCAGTACTTCGTCCAGCGTGGTCACGCCGTTGAGGCACTTGTTCAGGCCGTCCTGATACATCGTGCGCATGCCCTCGGACACCGCGAGATCCTGGAGTTCACCCGAGGTAGCGTGTTTCATGATCAGCCTGCGGATGGGGTCGGTGATCGGCAGCAGTTCGAGAATGGACGTCCGGCCGCGATAACCGGTCGGATTTTCCTCGGTCGCTACCGGGCGGTACACCACGTAGCGATCGCGTTTGACCAGTCGCGTAAAACCGATTTCCTCGGCGACTTCGGGCAGCAGTTCATAGGGTTCACGGCTCTTGGGGTCCAGCGTGCGCACCAGGCGCTGCGCCAGGATCATGTTGACGGTCGAGGTCAGCAGGTAGTCCTCTACGCCCATGTCCATCATGCGCGTCACGCCGCCGGCGGCGTCGTTCGTATGGATCGTCGACAACACCAGGTGGCCGGTCAAGGCCGACTGGATGGCGATCCGGGCCGTTTCCAGGTCGCGCATTTCACCGATCATGATCACGTCGGGGTCCTGGCGGACGATGGCGCGCAGCGCATGGGCGAAATCCAGCCCGATCGACGACTTGGCCTGGATCTGGTTGATGCCCTCGAGCTGGTACTCGACCGGGTCTTCGACCGTGATGATCTTTCGCTCCGGCTTGTTCAGGGCGCTGAGCGCCGTGTACAGCGTGGTGGTTTTACCGGAGCCGGTCGGGCCGGTGACCAGTATGATGCCGTGCGGCATTTCCAGCTGGTGCACGAAATCATCGCGGATGTCGTCGTCGAAGCCGAGCGAATCGAAATCCAGCACGATGCTCTCGCGGTCGAGGATACGCATGACGACGCTTTCGCCGTGCGAGGTGGGCACGGTGGATACGCGCAGATCGAGTTCTTTGCCCTGGACGCGATGCATGATGCGTCCGTCCTGCGGCAGGCGGCGCTCGGCGATGTTCATTTTCGCCATGATCTTGATGCGGCTGATGACGGCTGCCGTCGACTTGGCCGGTGGCGCTTCCACTTCCTGCAACACGCCGTCGATCCGGTAGCGAACCTTCAGACGGTTCTCGAAAGGCTCGATGTGAATATCCGAAGCGCGGCCTTCCACCGCGCGCTGCAGGATGAGGTTGACCAGGCGGATCACCGGCGCCTCCGACGCCAGGTCGCGCAGGTGGTCGACGTCCTCGATCTCGCCTTCGTCGCCGGCACCCAGGGTCTCGACGATCTGGCCCATGACGCTGCGCCCGCCGCCCAGCAGTTTCTCGATGCCGTTTTCGATTTCCGAGGCAATGCCCACGCACGGAACGATGGTCTTGCCGCAGGCCATGGACAGCGCACGGCGCGCGAATTCGTCGCGCGGGTTGGCCATGACCACGGTCAGCTCGCCGTTCGTATCCGCGATCGGCAGGATCAGGTTCTGTTTGAGGAAGCGCAGCGAGACCTCGGGCAGGCCGGGCGCCTCGTCGGGCAGATCAGCCGTGCGCAGCAACGGCAGATCGAGCAGCTCCGATTCGGCTTCGGCGACGTCTTTCTCGGAAACCAGACCGAGGCGCACCAACAGCGTGACCAGATCCCCCCCGTGCTGGTCGCGGTACGTCTCCGCGCGACTCAGGTCGGCGGCTTTCAGGCGGCCATTATCGATCAGGAACTGGCAGACGGCACTGTCCACCATAGCCTGTTTTGCCGGTCCGGCGACCGGGGTTTCGATGAGCTCTTCGCCTAATTGCACGGTTTGTTTCCTTGGGCCGACGCTGCGGTCGGCAGGGATTGGGTCGCCACCGGCATTATAAGCCACCGGGGGCCTTCTATCACTGCACAGACCGTCGGAACGGCTATCGGTTCCGCCGCTTCTGCAGCTCGTCCAGGCGCCAACCGACGAATTCCTCCACCAGCGGCCGATTGCTGAGCACCCAGACGAAAATCGGCGCCAGCGCAGGAAAAATCAGCGTCCCGAGTTGATAGCCGAGCGCAACCGCCGAATCCGAGATCCCCGCCTGCTCGACGACCGCGTGGGTTTGCGCACCGAAATTGAAGGCGAGCATTTTCAGTGACTCCCAGACCACGCCCCAGGTCTGCACGCCGCTGATGACCGCGTAGCCAATGAGCATGATGACCAGTTTGCGCAGCCAACTGACGTTGGAGCCCATGACCAGGCCGAACAGCAGCGGCAGGCCGTAACTGTAAATCAGCGGGTTGATGACAAAACCCAGCGCATCGGTACTGCCGTCACGGAACGTGAACTGGATCCGGGTCTCCACCTGGAACAGAAAGCGCTGCTCGGGATTGACGATGATGCGGTAAAAATCGTCCCCCACGATGTGTCCCAGAATGGCCTCCGCGGCGATACGGGCGGGGGCGCCGTGAAAGGCGGACAGATAAAACCACAACATGAAGCCGAACAGCATCCACATCGATGCCAGGATCAGCAGTTCGCTGAGCTTGAGTTCGTCTTCCGGCCGCCTGGCTTCGCCGGCTGCATTCCGGCCCGGCTCCTGCCCGCCGCCGGCTACTCCCTCGCTCGCGTTCGCTTCTGATTCGTTCACGCTCATCTCATCCAGTCCAGGCGCGGGCGTTGCGGAACATCCGCTGCCACGGCGAAGCTTCGCCCCACTGCGCCGGCGCCCATGAAAAATTCACGGACCTCAAAGTCCGCTCGGGGTGCGGCATCATGATGGTGACGCGGCCGTCCTCGTTACACAGGCCGGTGACGCCCGCCGGCGACCCGTTCGGGTTGGCCGGGTAATGTTCCGTCGCGGCGCCGCTGCTGTCAACGTAACGCATCGCCACCAGTGCCCGCGGCGCGGCGCGGCCATGGAACTCGGCGCGGCCCTCGCCGTGGGCGGTGACGACCGGCAGGCGCGAACCGGCCATGCCGCGGAAAAACAGCGAGGCCGTTGCCCCAATCACGACCTGGCTCAGGCGCGCCTCGAACTGCTCGGAGCGGTTGCCGACGAAATCCGGCCAGGCCGCGGTGCCGGGAATCAGTTCCCGCAAGGCCGACAGCACCTGGCAACCGTTGCACACGCCAAGCGCGAACTTGCTGCCGTCGGCCAGGAACCTCCGGAACTGCTCGCGCAGGCCGTCATGGAACAGGATGGATTTTGCCCAGCCGCGCCCGGCGCCGAGCACATCGCCATAGGAAAAACCCCCGCAGGCCACGAAACCGGAAAATTCGTCGAGCTTTCTGCGGCCTTCCGCCAGGTCCGACATGTGCAGGTCGACCGCCGTGAAGCCGGCCTGGTCGAAGGCGGCGGCCATCTCCACGTGGCCGTTGACGCCCTGCTCGCGCAGGATCGCGACCGGCGGGCGCACGCCGGTCGAAATCAGGGGAGCGGCAGGATTTTCACCGGGATCGAAGCTCAGCCGCGGCCGCAGACCGCCAGCTGACCAATCCGTGGAATGTGCCAGTTCCTGATCCGCGCATTCGGGGTTGTCGCGCAGCCGCTGCACGGCGTGGCTGGTCTCGGACCACAGACGCTGCAGTTCCGGCAGCGATTCGTCCAGCACGGGCTGGCCGCAAGCCCGGAGCCTGAGCCGCTGGCCGGCAACGGGCCGCCCGAGCAGGTGCACGGCGTCTTCCAACCCCGCTGCGGAAAACCGCTGCAATACCCGTTCGAGGTCGATGCCCTCGACCTGCAGCACCGCGCCCGGTTCTTCGGCAAACAGGAAGGCGTTGAGGTCGTCGGCCGCCACGTCCAGGTTCAGATCCAGGCCGCAGTGCCCGGCGAAGGCCATTTCACAGAGCGTGGCTGCCAGGCCGCCGTCGGAACGGTCGTGGTAGGCGCGCAGCAGACCGTCGCGGTTGAGCGCCTGCACGGCATTGAAGAAACGGCGCAGGCGATCCGGCGAATCGAGGTCGGGCGCCACGCGGCCGAAGCGGCCATGCACCTGGGCGAAAGCGGAACCGCCCAGGCGGTTGCGGCCGCCGCCCAGGTCGATCAGCAGCAGCGCTGAATCGGCAAGCTCCGGGTCCAGCTGCGGCGTCAGGCAGCGGCTGACGTCGGTCACCGGCGCAAAAGCCGAGACGATCAGCGAGACGGGCGCGAGCATGCGCCGTTCGCGGCCGTCCTGCTGCCAGACGGTCTTCATCGACAGCGAGTCCTTGCCAACGGGTATCGCGATACCGAGTTCCGGGCACAGCTCCATGCCCACTGCGCGCACCGTGTCATAGAGCGCCCCGTCCTGGCCGGGTTCGCCGGCCGCGGCCATCCAGTTGGCGGAAAGCCGGATGTCGGCGATGTCGCGGATCGCTGCGCAGGCGATGTTCGTCACCGCTTCGGCGATGGCGATGCGTCCGGAAGCCGGCGCGTCGATCACGCCCAGCGGCGTACGCTCACCCATCGCCATGGCCTCACCGGTCTGGCTCTGAAACCCGCTCAGGGTCACCGCGGCGTCGGCAACCGGCAGCTGCCAGGGGCCGACCATCTGGTCGCGCACGACCAGGCCGCCGACCGAGCGGTCGCCGATGGTGACCAGGAACGACTTGCAGGCGACGGCCGGAAACCGCAGCACCCGGTGCAGGGATTCGCACAGATCACAGGCGGCCGGATCGAAGTCGTCACCGCGGAATGCCCGGCGGCGGACGTCGCGGAACATCCGCGGCGCCTTGCCGAGCAGCACTTCCAGGGGCATGTCCACCGGATAGCCGCCCAATACCTCGTCGCTGACCGTCAAACGCCGTTCCGCCGTGGCGTGACCCAGCACGGCGTAAGGGCAGCGCTCGCGCCGGCAGAGGCGCTCGAAACTCGCCAGGGCATCAGCGTCGACCGCCATGACGTAGCGTTCCTGCGATTCGTTGCACCAGATTTCCATCGGCGACATGGCCGGGTCGGCGCTCGGGATGCGGCGCAGTTCCAGTTCACCGCCGTGCCCGCCGTCGTTGAGCAGTTCCGGCAGCGCGTTCGACAGGCCGCCGGCGCCGACGTCGTGAATCGACAGAATGGGATTGCGCGCACCGAGCGTCCAGCAGGCGTCGATGACTTCCTGGCAGCGGCGCTGCATCTCGGGATTACCCCGCTGCACGGAGGCATAATCGAGCTCTTCCTGTCCCTGGCCGCTGCCCACCGACGAGGCCGCGCCGCCGCCGAGGCCGATCAGCATCGCGGGGCCGCCCAGCACGACCACGGCGGCGCCCGCGACCAGCGACAGCTTGTCGACCAGGTGTTCGCGGATGCTGCCCATGCCGCCGGCGATCATGATGGGCTTGTGATAGCCCCAGAGCACACCGTCGATTTCCTGCTCGAAGGTCCTGAAATAGCCACACAGCGCCGGGCGGCCAAATTCGTTATTGAAGGACGCGCCGCCGACGGGGCCTTCGATCATGATCTCCAGCGCGCTGGCGATGCGTGCCGGTTTGCCGAAGTCTTTCCGCCAGGGCAGATCGAGCCCGGGCAAGTCCAGGTGCGACACGGAAAACCCCGTCAGGCCGGCCTTGGGCCGGGCGCCGCGGCCGGTTGCGGCCTCGTCGCGAATTTCTCCGCCGGAGCCGGTTGCGGCCCCGGGAAACGGCGAGATCGCGGTCGGGTGATTGTGCGTTTCAACCTTGATCTGGAACGGCAGGTTTTCACTCTGCCACTGGTAAGCGCCGGTCAACGGTTCCACCATGAAGCGCTCGCCCCGGGGTCCCGCTATGACGGCGGAGTTGTCGTGGTAGGCGGACAGTACGCCCTGCGGCGACTTTTCGTGGGTGTTGCGGATCATACCGAACAGGGAGCGCGCCGAGGCTTCGCCATCCACCGACCATTCGGCATTGAAAATCTTGTGGCGGCAATGCTCCGAGTTGGCCTGGGCGAACATCATCAACTCGGCATCGGTGGGATCGCGCCCCATGGCCGTGAAGGATTCCACCAGGTAGTCGATCTCGTCTTCCGACAGCGCCAGACCCAGCTCGCGGTCGGCCATTCGCAGTGCCAGTTCGCCCTCGATGGAGACCTGGACATGTGACAGGGACCGGGGCGCATCGTGGCGGAACAGCGCCGCGGCCGCGGGCAGGTCCGCCAGCACCGATTGCGTCATGCGGTCGTGCAGCGCGCCGACGGCCAGCCGGCGTTCTTCCGTCGACAGCCCCGGCAGGTCGTACGCGATGCCGCGCTCGATGCGCTGCACCGAGCCCAGGCTGCAGCGCCGGGCGATGTCGGTGGCCTTGCTCGACCACGGCGACTGCGTCCCGAGGCGTGGCACGACCAGGCACAGGCCGTCTGCATCCAGTTCGGGTATTTGTTCGCCGTGCAGCAGATCCTGCAAACGGCGCAGTTCGGTTGGTGCCAGCGGCACCCTTGTGTCGACCAGGTAAACGAAACGGGCCTGCAGTTCAAGCTGGCGGCCGATCAGCGCGGCAATCCGGCGCAGCAGTTTTCGCTGACGAAAATCGGAAAGGGCGACTTCCCCCAGAAGGCAGGTGAACTCGGACAAGGCGGCACTCCCGGATTGCATGTCAGCCGGCGCGGAATGCCCGGCTGTCGGGCCGATAGTTTACCCGACTATCGACCTGGCTTCAGGATAATTCCCGGGTCCGCCAGGGCAAATTTGCTCTACCAGAAGCGCCGTCATTCCCGCGCAGGCGGGAATCCATGAATTTCAATCCCATCCGCGGCTTGGCGAATCCAGCGGTGTTGTTGGAACGGGATTTCCGCTTGCGCGGAAATGACGGGAATTCAGGAAATTGGCGTGAGAACAAATTTGCCCTGCCGGGTCCGCGCCCGTCTATTTGGAACCGGCCGCCAACAGGTCGAGGCGCTCGCGCAGTTGTGCCGGCGGCACGTAGCCCGGGATCAACTGCCCGCTCATGGTCATCAGCGCCGGCGTCCCGGTAACACCCAGTTCCTTGCCCAGCTGATATTGCTCGGCAACGGGGTTCTGACACTGCAGGGGATCCGGATCGGCACCCTGCTTGGCCAGGGTCATGGCTTGCTGCTGATCGTCCGCACACCATACGGAAACGGCTTTTTCATAGGAGCGCGAACCGATACCCGCGCGGGGGAAGGCCATGTAGTGGATGGCGATGCCCTGCTCGTTGTAGGCCGCCATCTGGCCGTGCAGCTTACGGCAGTATCCGCAATCGATGTCGGTGAATACCAGCAGGTCATAGGCCGGCTTTTCGGGGGCGAAGGTGATCTGCTTCGAAGTGTCGATGCCTGCGAGCAATTCCCGACGCACGTCGGCCTTGGCGGCTTCGGTAAGGTCTTCGCGCGTCTTCATGTCGATCACGCGGCCCTGGATGAGGTACTTGCCATCGGCGGTCGCGTAGAGAATGTCTCCCATTACCTGAACCATCAGCAGGCCGTCGATCGGCGTTTCGGAGATCGCGATGGAATGGGCGCTTGGCGCCAGCGTCCGGATCTGTTCCTCGACCGCGCTGTAGTCCTCGTCCGCGACCACTGCAAGTGAAGCGCCAAGCAACAGCCCAGCGAGTAAAACTTTCAAGTGCCTCATGGCAAACCTCTTTGTTGGATGTTCGCTGAATTCTCTATGCCCCGCCAATTTTACGAGGCACCCGACAGACCGCCGCCATCATACCCGAGCATGGAACGCGGGCGCTCGCCAAAGTTCCCGCTGGCGTCACAGGAAAACAGACTCCGGGCGGCAAAAATCGTTCATCCGCGCGGGTGATGTTTGCTGTGAAGTGCTTTCAGACCCTCACGGGCGATGTGAGTATAAATCTGCGTCGTCGACAGGTCACTATGGCCCAGCAACAACTGCACGACCCGCAGATCGGCACCGTGGTTCAGCAAGTGCGTCGCGAAGGAGTGTCGCAGCATGTGCGGCGACACCGCCTGCTCGATGCCGGCGGTCCTCGCATGCTTGCGAATGCAGTGCCAGAACCCCTGGCGGGTCATGCCGGCCCGGCGCGCTGTCACGAACACCCTGCTGCATTCGGCGCCGGCCATCAAGTCGGGCCGGGCCGCGCGCAGGTAGCGCTGCAGCCAGCTGTTGGCTTCCTCGCCCAGCGGCACGAGGCGTTCCTTATTGCCCTTGCCCAGCACCCGCAGCACGCCCTGCTGCAGGCTCAGGTTGCCCAGTTCGAGCTGCACCAGCTCAGTCACGCGCAATCCGGTGGCGTACATCAATTCGAGCATTGTGCGGTCGCGCAGTCCAAGCGGTGTTTCCACGTCTGGCGCTTCGAGCAGCGCGACCACCTGCTGCTCGCCCAGGGCCTTGGGCAGGCCGCGGCCGAGCTTCGGGCTTTCAATCATCGCCGACGGATCGTCGGCGATGCGGCCCTCGCGGACGAGCCAGCGGTAAAATTGGCGAAAACCGGATAAATAACGCGACAGCGAGCGCGGACTGCGGCCGGACTGGATCTGCCCGGCCATGAAGCGCAACAAATCGGTGCGTTTTGCGGCGAGCAGGCTCACGCCGCACTTTTCGAGTTCCGCAGCCAACTGCGACAGGTCGTAGCGGTAACTGCTGAGGGTATTCCGGCTCAGGCCGCGCTCCGCCCAAACCGCGTCGAGGAACTGGTCCACCAGTGTTTCGTCCCGCGGCTTCAGGAAGCCCGCCGGCGCTGTTCTTCACGCATGTGGTTGATCCACTGCTGTGCCGCCTCCCGGGTGCTGTCGTAGCGGCGCGCCCGGGTCCAATCGGCGGTCGCACTCTCGATGTCGCCGAGGTTGAACCCGGCCATTCCACGCAGCAGATAGGCCTCGCCGGTTTTGCGTTCGCTGATGCCGCCTTTCTCCAGCGCCTGATTCATGGCTTCGCGTGCGTCCTGCCAACGCTCGAGATCCGTCAGGATGTAGCCGCGGCGCAGATCGATGCCGCCGTCATCGGCGGCGCGCCCCGCTTTTTCGAAGGCCGCAAGTGCCTTTTCCAATTCGTCGGCCGCGTACCAATTGTCCGCGACAAGCGTCCAGTGCCGTTCACTGGGCTCGACAATACCGTCCTCGATACCCTGCTGCAGCACGTCGGCGGCCTTGTAGGGCACCTCCGCATTGCTGTAGAGGCTGGACAGGTAGATGAGGTCGGACTGCTTGTCCAGCATGCCGCGGCGGTAAGCGAGCGCCTGCACCGCCAGAGCCTTGTCGTCCTGCTTCAGCTTGAAGTAGATCTGTGAAAGCTGGGTCCAGTAAACCTTCTTGTCCGGCCAGTGGACGATCATGGTTTCCAGGGTCTCGGCCACCTGTGGAAACTGCTCCAGTTCGTAGTGTGACGCGAGCTTCAGCTGATACCACGACTCCCTGGGCTCATCATCCATGGCGATGGCCTGTTCGATCGCTTTCAACGCGGCGGCGAAATCCTTTTTCTCCGCGTAGATCGAGGCCTCCAGCACATAGGCGGCGGAGGTAATTTCTTCCGCAGGCGACATGCAAAACCACAAGTCCAGCCGTTCCAGCGCCTCGTCGTAGCGCTCTTTCATGGCATAAAGCTGTGCGATCTGGTACATCAGGGCAAAATGCGCCTGGTTCGGCAGGGTGTTCAGTGCCACCGCCCGTTCGAAATGCTGCAGCGCTGAATCGAAATTTTCACGTGCCCACTCGACCTGCGCCAGCGCCTGGCTCAGAATGGCCTGCAGGTATTTATCGCGTCCGGCGCGCCCCACCAATTTTTGCAGATCCTGGTAGGCCTCGTCGTAATTCTCTTCTCCGACATCCTCATAAATCGAATTGAGCTGCTTCCAGACGGCCTCGTCAAGTGCCTGGGTGGAGACGTCTCGCTCGACCCCGCATTCGGCCTGCGCGTAAAGCGGCTCAACTGTCACCTGGCCCGCCACGAGCAGCACGACCAGCGCGAAAATCTTTGTGCTTTTCGCTACAGGAGACATTTGGCGGTCTCCGTAGCTCATGACTTATCGAGCGTGAAATCGATGATCTGCATGGCGCGCCGCTCCACGGCCACCCCATCGACGACACGCGGCTTGAATTTCCACTTCAGTATCGCCCGGATGGCCTCGCGATTGAATACGCGCGGCGGGTCGGCCTCGATCACCCGGGGGCTTTTAACTGTCCCGACCGCGGTGATGGTGAATTCGACCTTTACCCAGCCTTCGATGCCTTTGATCGCCGCCTCCCGGGGATACATCGGGCGAATCACCACCACCGGAATGATGTCGCCCTCGGCAGTCTGGTCCACTTGCTGGAAATTACCCAGGAACATGCCCGTGCCGCCGACCAGTGGCACGTCGAGATTGGGGATGTCCAGCCTGGGCATGTCCTGCACGGGCTGATCCATTTTTGAAATTTCCATTTTCGGCGGCGGCGGCGGATCCTTGGGCGGCGGCGGCTTCTTGGGCTTTCTGCGGCTCTTGGTCACGATTTCATCAGGAATCTCGACCGGCCCGAAATGAATGCCTGCAATGGCCTCCAGATCGCCCCGGTCGTCGTCGCCGGAGGAAATCAGCTGATGCATGAAAACGAACAGGCCGAAGGTCACGCCCACCGCCAGGAAGGCCGCGATGAGCAGGCGTAAGCGGCTCATTTGGCTACCCCCCCGGTGGCTCGGCCGAAATGGCGATGCCTTCCACCCCGGCCAGCCGGACCTGGTCCATGACCTGGGTCACGGTTCCGATCCGTGAGCCCTTGTCGGCGACGATTACGACGCTGCCCTCCGGGTTTTCCGCTTTGGCGCGCTCGACCATCTGCCGTACTTCGCGCAGTTCGATTTGACGCTTGGACATCCAGATATCATCGTTGGGTCTGACCCCGATCAGTATGGTTCCGTTCCGCAGGGCCACCGCCTGCTCCGCCACCGGTTTGTCGATCACCGCGCCTGTCTCTTTCGTGAACGAGGTCGTCACGATGAAAAAAATCAACATGATAAAGACGATGTCCAGCATCGGCGTGATGTTGATTTCAGCTTCTTCGGTGCGCACATGCCTTCTCGCCATACCTGTCCTCTCCAGGGGGACGCGGCCGCGGGCCGCTTCCCGTGTCAGTATCTGTCCATAAACGGGCATCCCAGCCCGTTATGGATTCGCTGCGCAAAAGCGTGGTTTTGCTGCGCTCACATTTTCATATGGCTTACGTCATTGAAAATGACGGCACTTCCATGTGCCGCATTAGTGATGTTGCAGCAGATCCGCCAGGCGGTCGGTTTCGGTCGCGGCCTTGTGTTCCAGCCAGGTGCCGAAATAGACCCCCGACAAAGCGGCGACCATGCCTGCCATGGTGGGCACCGTGGCCATCGAAACACCGCCGGCCATGGCGCGGGCGTTGCCGCCGCCGCTGTAGGTCATGACGTCGAACACCGTGATCATGCCGGTCACCGTCCCGAGCAGGCCCAGCAAAGGACAGATCGCGATCAGCACTTTGATCAGCCCGACGTTCTGCTTGAGCGCAATGGACGATTCGGAAATCATCGCATCGCGGATGCGCTTGGCGTACCACGACTCGGTGTCGGCCCGGCTCTCCCAGGCGGCCACGACATCCTGCTTGCGCGCGGGGTGAACCCGGTAAAAGTACCAGATACGCTCCAGGATCAGCGTCCACATCATGAACAGCACGAACATGATCGCCCACAGCACATTGCCCCCCAGCTCCATGAAGTCCCGGATGGATCCGACGGCTTCATAGAACCAGATCATGACGAGCGACTCTCCGCGAGCCGGGCGATGATGCCGGCAGCCTGTTCTTCGAGCACCTGGATCAGCGCCTTGGCCTTACCCTGCAGGAAGCTGTGCAGCAGCGTCAGCGGAATCGCGACCACCAGGCCGAGCACGGTCGTGACCAGCGCGGTCGAGATGCCGCCAGCCATCATGCGCGGATCGCCGGTCCCGAACAGCGTGATCATCTGGAAGGTCGCGATCATGCCCACGACGGTACCGAGCAGGCCCAGCAGCGGCGCCACCACGTACAACACCTTGATGAAGCTCAGGCCCGTTTCGATCGGCGCGCTCTCGCGCAGGATGGCCTCGTCGAGCTTCAGCTCGAGGGTTTCGATGTCGGTATCGGGGTTGTCCGCGTAAACGGCCAGGACGCGGCCCAGCGGGTTGGCCTTGTTGGGCACATTGCTCTTCCTCTGGCGGGAAATCTTGCTGCCGGTGGTGAACAGCGAGAAGGCTTTCCAGATGCACAGCAACAAGCCGAAAGCACCGACGCCGAGGATCACGTATCCGACGACGCCGCCGTCTTCCCGGACGCGCTCGATCGGCGTCTTGGTCTGCACGACCGCGCGCAAAATCTGGCCGCGGGTGAAATCGACCGCCACCGGCACCACCTCGCCGGGCGCGGCCCGCTGCAGTTCCCGCGCCATATTCGCAAAACGGGAGGCCGGCTGGCGGGCCAGTTCAATCAGCCGATCGCGGCTTTTGCTGGTGTCCCAGTCGAGGAAAATGCCGTTCGAGATGGCATTGAACACGCCCACGCGCACAATCGGTAGCTCGTCTTGCTCGCCACTGGTCCGCTCAACGGGCGCCG
>JAVVFH010000006.1:0-36036 GCA_032250585.1 Lysobacterales bacterium | reverse complement strand
CGAGTTGCGCGCCCGCCGGCCGCTCCGCGCACTGCAGCGAACCGCTCGCCAAAGCGAGCGGCAAGCGAACGCCTGCGAACACACCTCCCGCCAGTCGATGGCCGCGTCGCTGCCCCTGTAACGACGGCTGAGCCATATACGTAATCAGATAAAATGGAGAGATCGATTGCGGCGATCGCCCGCATTTTCACGTAAGATGAATGACATAAGCTGTAACGAGGTTGTGATGACGAAAACCGTGCTGGACAAGAAGTGGCACCTGGCGCGCGACGACTACGAGGTCGGTCTGACCGAACTCGAATTTTCGATCCTGCGCGTCTCGGCGGCCTTCGATCGCTGGCGCTCCGACTGCATGGCGTGTTGCCTCGATGCCTCGCTTTCCGGAGCCGATACATCCGTGCTGCACGTGGTGCGCATGCACGACCGGCCGAAAAGCATCTCGGAGATCGGCCGTCTGCTAAACCGCGACGACCTGTCCAACCTGCAATACGGAATCCGCAAACTGGTCAATGCCGGCGTGATCGAAAAGGCGGGCGGTAACGACAGCAAAAAAGGCGTCACCTACGTGGTTACCGAACTGGGTTGCGAGGTCACCGACAGCTTTGCCGAGTTCCGCCGTGAGTTGCTGATTTCACTGACCCAGTCTACCTCCACCGATACGAAACTGGGGGACATCGCGCGCATCCTGAACCTGCTTTCGGGCATCTACGACCAGGCATCGTGCATCGCCGCCACGCACCGCGCCATGTCCTGAGCCGATCTCGGGGCGCGCATGCGCCCGGGTCCGCGCCCCGGGAAACGCAATTGGCGTTTGCAGCGCCCTGCCCATGTGGTATTTTACCTGTGTTATTAAGTGCTATTTAATGTTAAAACTCTTAACCACCGTTCTCTCTTGACCGGAAACCGCCCATGTATCCTGCTCCCTTCAATTACCACCGTGCCGCTTCGGTCGAACAGGCTATCGACCTGCTGGGTCAAATCGGCGACGGCGCTCGTGTGCTGGCCGGCGGCCAGTCCATGTTGCCGCTGCTGAAACTGCGTTTTGACGAACCGACAGACCTGGTGGATATCGGTCGCATCCCCGGACTGAACGAGATCGAAACAAATGACGCCGGCGCCAGCATCGGTGCACTGACCACGCATAAACAGCTGGTCTATTGTGCGCTGGCGCAGCGCGTGCCGATCATTGCCGATTGCGCCGCCGGCATCGCCGACAACCAGGTCCGCAGCCGTGGCACGATCGGCGGTTCGGTGGCTTCTGGCGACCCGAGCTGTGATTGGCCGGTGCTTCTGCACGCACTGGACGCCAAGGTCCAGACTCAGGGTCCGAACGGTGCGCGTACTCTGGACATCAACGGTTTCGTAGAAGACCTTTACCAAACGGTGCTGCAGCCTGGTGAACTGGTAACCGGAATACGCTTTGAACTGCCCGCTACCGGTAGCGGCGGGGCTTACTGCGCCTTCAAGCGCTGTGCTCCGGCCTTCCCGACGACCACCGCCGCCGTGCAGTTGGACCTGTCCGGCGGCGAAGTCCGCAAAGTGCGCATCGCTCTGGGATCTTCAGGTCCGACGCCGGTTCGTTGCGCAGAAGCCGAAGCCGCATTGAAAGGCGGCGCCCTCACGCCCGAGCGCATTGGCCGGGCCGCCGAGGCCGCGGTCGAGTCTGCGAGTCCCTTTGACGACGGACGCGGCACGGCTGCGTTCAAACGCCAACTGATCGCTACAATGGTACGTCGCGCCATCGGCATCGCCGAACGCCGCGCCAACGGTGAAACGGTCAAAAACAGTCACGAGTACTACTGATATGAGCAGCAAAATCAAAATTACCGTAACGGTCAACGGCACCATACACGAGTGCGAGGTGGAACCGCGCCTGCTGCTGGTGCAGTTGCTGCGCGAAGAGCTGCAGCTGACCGGCACGCACATCGGCTGTGACACGAGCTACTGCGGCGCCTGCACCATTTTGCTGAACGGCGAACCGGTCAAATCCTGCACCGTACTGGCCGTGCAGGCCGACGGCGGTGAACTGCGGACGGTCGAAGGCCTCGAGCAGGATGGCGAGCTGCATCCGCTGCAAACGGCTTTTTCCGAGCATCATGGCTTGCAATGTGGCTTTTGTACCCCTGGGATGTTGATGTCGGCGGTTCACTTGCTGGAGAACAATCCGCAACCCGGGCCGGCGGAAATCCGCAAGGGCATCCAGGGTAATCTGTGCCGCTGCACCGGCTATAAAAACATTTTCGAAGCCATTTCTGCGGCTGCGGACAATATTCGGGAGAACAATTAGATGAGCCATGAGTTCGCCGGTGATTTCACCGTTGCCACCGCACGCGACGAAGTATTCGACGTGCTTTCACAAACCGATCGTTTCGCACCGATGCTGCCGTCCTATGTGTCGCATGAAATTCGGGACGACGGATCAGCCGTCGTGAAGGTCAAAGTCGGGGTAGGCAAGGTCCGCGGGACCGGTGAGGTCGTGCTCACGCTGGAGGAGTGTATCGAGCCGACACGGGCGCGTTACTCAGGCAAGGGCAAGGTGATGGGCGGCGTGTTCAACCTCAAGGCGGGATTTGAACTCGAGGAAGTCGACCCGGAGACCACCAAAGTGAATTGGCAGGGTGAAGTGGCGATGTTCGGCAAACTCGTCTCGCTCGCGGGCGGCTTGGTCAAGCCGGTGGCCGAGCGCGACATCAACGAAACGATTCGTGTGCTGCAAATTGAATTGGGCGGAGCGGTGGCAGAGCCCGAAGCAGAGCCGGCACCGGAGCCTGGTTTCTTCGCGCGTCTCGTCGCCTGGTTCAAAGGGCTGTTCAAACGAAATTAGGAAAGGTCGGATGCCAGGTCCGATTCCGGCGCTTCGGACACACCAGTAATCAGAGGAAAGAGACATGACTTGGGTAGGAAAATCCCTGCGGCGTAAAGAGGATGACCGCTTGATTCGCGGCAAAGGTTCGTTCGCCGATGATGAACATTATGCGGGAATGCTGCACCTCTACATCCTGCGCTCACCCTACGCGCATGCCCGCATCGTCAGCGTGGATGCTTCGGCCGCCGAAGCGCTTCCCGGAGTGGCCTGCGTGCTGACCGGTGACGACATCCTGGCCAATTGCGACCCCTACATGCAGCTCGGTCCGCCGCCCTGCGACCAGATCGTGGATTTACCGCTGGCCACGGACAAGGTCGTTTACCAGGGCCAGCCCGTTGCGGCAGTCGCGGCCGCCACGCCTGCGCTGGCGATGGATGCCGGCCAGTTGATCGAGGTCGATTACGACATGCTCGACGCCGTCGTTGATACGGAGCAGGCACTGGAAGACAAAGTGGTGTTGCACGAGGTTGCCGGCACCAACCGCACCTATAACGACGTCTACGAGTACGGCGACGTGGACCAGGCCTTCGAGGAAGCGGCGCATGTCGTCAGGATCGATCGCCTGCACTTCCACCGTTTCTCCAGTACGCCGCTGGAAAACAACGGCTGCGTCGCGGAGTGGACCCGCCAAAATCACCTGAACCTCAGCTGCAACAATTCCTTTGTCGGCTTCGCGATGCAGTTGCTCGCGCCCGGACTGCGCCTGCCGGTGGAGCGTGTCCGCGTTTACACCCGTGATGTCGGCGGCAGCTTTGGCATCAAGATCGGCAATTACCCTTATTTCGCACTGGCGGCGCTGGCTTCGAAGAAGAGCGGCGGAGCCCGGGTGAAATGGCAGGAGACGCGCAGCGAGCACCTGGCGTCGGCCGGGCACGGCAACGAGCGAACTTTTCGGGATACCGAGGTCGCACTCGACCAGGACGGCGTGATCACGGCGATCCGCTCGCGGCATATCGATGACTGCGGTGCGTTTCCGCGGTACGAGCCGCTCGGCTGCGTGATCTGGTCGCAGGTGCTGGCGGCGACGCTGAAAGTGCGCAATCTGCGCATCGATTTCAGCCAGGTCGTGTCCAACAAGTGCCCGACGATTCCCAATCGCGGCTATTCACGAATGCAGCACCTGTGGTTCATGGAGCGGGTCATCGATATCTGCGGACATGAGCTCGGTATTCCGGCCGATGAGATGCGGCTGCGGAACTACATCCGTGAATTTCCATATGAGACGCCCAACGGCTGTGTCTATGACTCGGGTGACTACCCGAAAATGCTGGAAACGGCCAAGCAGTTGCTTGGCTGGGACGAATGGAAGCGCAAGCAGGCCGAAGCGCGCGCGGAAGGGCGCCTGATCGGCATCGGCATCGGCACGACGCTTGATTCGGGCACCAACAACTTCGGCCAGGCGCAGATCATGAACCCGCACCTGCCGTTTTCCGGCAACTCCGAGGTCTGCAACATTCGTCTCGATTTTGACGGTTCGGTCGTGGTCGCCCTGGGCACCGGGCCTTCCGGCCAGGGACATGAAACCGCGACGTCGCAGGTCGTGGCCGACGAGCTGAACATCGACCCGTCCATGGTGCACGTGCGCACCGGCTTCGATTCGACCTGGAATACGTTCTCCGGGCATTCCGGGACCTATGCCAGCCAGTTTGCCGTGACCGGTCTGTCAGCCGTTTACGGCGCCTGCCAGAAACTGAAAAAAGAGATGCGCCAGTTGGCGTCTCATGTGCTGCAGGTTTCCGAAGACGAACTGGAATTCGGTGTCGGCGAACAGGGTCCGCAGCTCGGCGTGCCGGGCACGGACAAGGCGCTGAATTACTGGTACATGAGCAACCTGGTGAACAGCAATAACGCCGGCCTGGGCGATGCGCTGGCCGATGTCAGCCTGAACGTGCGTCATACCTACCGGCCGCCTTTCGAAGTGCCCGATACCAAGCGCAAATTCGGCAACCTGACCCTGACCTACGCGGCCCAGCTGCACATTGCCGTGGTGGAAATCGATCGCGAAACCTTCCACCCGAAAGTGCTGGACTACGTTGCGGTGGATGACTGCGGCACGGTCATCAATCCGCAGATCGCGCACGGGCAGGTGCATGGCGCTACCTGTCACGGGTTGGGCGCGGCGCTGATGGAAACCTTCGATTACGACGAAGGCGGCAATCTGCTGACTTCCACCTTCAGCGATTACTGTCCGATCACGGCGGTCAACATGCCGGACGTGAAGTACGGCAATATCGAGTCACCGTCACCTTTCAGCTACAACGGTGCGAAAGGCATGGGTGAGGGCGGCGGCGGGCCACTGCATACCATCTCCGCCGCTTTGCAGGATGCCCTTTACGCCGACGGCTTCATCGTCACGGACTCCCATCATTCGCCGCCCAAGCTGTTCGAGCGCATGAACGATGCCGACCGTAAAAAGGGTGTCAGCCTGGAGTCGCGTTAGTCGGCGAGCAGGATGCCGGGCTCGGGGCTGTCTTCCAGCCCCCAGCCGCCCATCAGGTAGTGGTGAACGATGCGCATGCCGGTCGGGCCGCAATGCGTGTCGAAGCCGTCGAGATGGCCGAAGCGCGGACCCAGTTGATCGCGCACGTAAGCGGCCATGGCATCCTCCACCCAGATCGGAACGAAATCCAGGAAGGCTTTTTGGCAGGAAATCTGCATTGCCTCGATGTAATCGCAGCCGGTTTCGAAGCCGGCGCGGTCCGTGACCTCATAGCGGCCGGGGACGAAGCGCTCGAAATCCAGGTCCAGGTAACTTCTCATGATGCCGACGAAGTTCGTCAGGTGGGTGTCAGGTAACAATCCGTAGCGTGCGTTGGGCAGGATGGTGTCGCTGGAGAAAAACAGTTTTTCCACTTCGAACCAGGCTGAAAGGTGACCCGTGCCGTGCACCGGACCGCGATTGAGCAGCAGAAACTCCGCACCGTCGAACTCGAACCGGTGTTCGCGGCCGCTGAGCGGCCGCGAGACCCGAGACTGCCCAGTGGCGCCGCGCAGCGCCACGACCTGGCGGGTCATTTCGTCGGCGACGATTTCCGCTTCCGGCGCAAGATCCGCGGCAAAGCCCGCGTGGTCCAGGTGATCGTGGGTGTAGATGACGGTTTTAATGGGCTTGCCGGTGATGCGGTCGATCTCGGCGGCATAAGCGCGCGCCTTGGCAGGCGTGCCAAAGGTATCGAAGGCGATTACCGAGTGCTGCGCCTCCAGAAACAGGCTGCGGTACTTGCCGTCACTGACCGTCCATAGGCGGTCTGAGAGTTGCGTGGTCTCCAGCCTGGCCTCGCGGTCCAGGTAGGCATCGATCCCCTCGAGCGTGAAAATGCCCTTGTGCCCGGATTTGTTCACAGCGGCTCGTCCGGAGCGCTCATGTTGCCCTCGATGCCCCAGCCACCCGTCAGGTAGTGATGCATGTAGCGGGCCAGGTTCAGCGTCGCGTACTCATCGAAACGGAACAGGTGGCCGAATTCGGGGGCCAGGTGTTCCCGCGTGTAGGCCGTGATATCGGCTTTTTCATCCGGGTCGTAGCCCGCGGCGATGGCTTTCTGGGCATGTTCGGCCATGCGGTCGTAATAATCGAGGTTTGCGATGAAACCGGCGCGGTCGGTGACCCAGAAATGTCCCGGTACGAAGATGTCCCAGTCCAGTTCCAGCAGCCGTCGCATCGCGGGAACATAGGGGCTCAGATGCCAATCGGGAAAAAAAGTGTAGCCCACTCCGGGGATGACCGTATCGACCATGAACAACAGGCCGGAGGAGGGGAACCAGGCAGCGACGTTGCCGTCACCGTGCGTCGGGCCGGGATAGATCAGTTCGAACTCGATACCGTCGATGTCGTAATGGCGGCGCTCACCGGACCAGACTTCATTGGCCGGTATCTGGCCGTCGGATTTTCTGCCTGCGATGACCCGGTTGCAGAGGTCGTGCGCGACAATGTCCGCTTCCGGCGCCAGGTCGGCCGCGTAACCGCTGTGATCGAGGTGGTCGTGGGAATAGACGATCGTGTGGACGGGTTTGCGGGGGAAGACCCGCTGCATGGCGCCGCGGTAGGCGCGTGCCCCGCCCGGGGTGCTGAAGGTGTCGAAGGCCAAAATACCACGGCGCCCTTCCACGAACACGCTGCGGTAAATGCCTTCACTGGCGGTCCAGATTCGATCCCTGACCGGACTGTAAGTGATGTCACGCCAGGCGCCCTGGATGGCGTCGGAACCGGGGACGCTGAAGATGCCGCAGTGTTCACAAGGCGCATCCGCCGGGGAATGGTCTGGTTTTTTTGTCAAGTCTCCGGGGCGAAGCTGATGATCGGGTCGTACAGACCGATCTTGAACACCAGCACGCGGAACGAGAAATAGCCGGCAAGGATGGCGGCCGCGGTGACCAGATAGACCAGGCGGTTCGGTTCAGACAGCACCAGCAGCACAAACGGCAGCAGGAGGCCGACGGCCATGACGATGCCAAAAAACCACGCAGCATAAGGCCCGTCCTTCAGCAGCAGGCGTACGGACTTTCTGGCACCAGGCGAACCGCGATTGGCGGCGTTGATCATCGCCAGCAGCACGATCGTGGTCACCACCAGCAGGATCAGTGCGGCGCCGTGTGCCGAGGGCAGCAGAAACGTGCCGGCGGCCGTTGCGGCCGGGTCCAGGCTGAGCGCCAGCACCACGCCGCTCAGCGCCGAATAGGCCACGCTGGAGACCGGCATGAGCCCGGTGTTCCAGAAAGAAATGGACGACGAATCGGCAATCGCAAAACCGTGATAGGTCATCACGAACAATGCCGCCATGATGGAAAGCACTTTCATCAGCCAGGCGATGGCGCTCACAACGGCGCCGCCACCCAGCGTTTCGGCCAGCCCGAAACCGTTCAGGAGAATGTTCAACAAGGCTGCGCCGGTAAACACGACGATCGAGATGAAACCGCGGCTGATCCAGGACCTGTCCGGCCGGATCATTGCCCGCCAGGCTCGCCCGGGCACGCCCATGTGGGCCATGTGAAAATAGGTCTTGAGAATGGCGGTGATGCTAACGCCGAAAATCATCGAGATCAGCGAGCCGTAGAGGGCGCCGATCAGAAACAGGCCGGCGCCGAGTTCACCAAAGAAAAAGGCGGTTGCCATCGAATTGTCCCAGTGACGCTGGAACCGGTAGCCCAGTACCAGACTGTCACCGACAATGGGGAAATCTCTCGTTGCCATGGGTTTACTTCTCCTGCGGTGTCACTCGATGGCCGTGTCGCGGCGGGTTCAGGTGACGTAATAGACTTTGGGTTTGGTATTTTTTTCCGGCATGGGTGGCCGGCCGCCGCGTTCCTTGATCAGTTTGGCGGGCTTGCTTTCCGGATCGTCGAGATCGCCGAAGATACGCGCATCGGTCGGGCAGGTGACCACGCAGGCCGGGTCCAGTCCGGCATCGACCCGCTCGCTGCAGAAATCGCATTTCGTCACCGTGCCCGGGGTAAAGCGCGTGTAGCCCTGTTCCTCGAATGCGGTCAATTCGCCTTCGCCGAACAGGCCCTTCTCGAAAAGATCCTTGCCGAGCGCCGTGCGTTGATCGTAGGGGCAGGCCACCGCGCAGGAGTTGCAGCCGATGCACTTGTTGTCGTCGACCATGACGATGCCGTCTTCGCGGGTATAGGTGGCGCCGCTGGGGCAGACCTTTTCGCAAGGGGCGTCCTCGCAGTGATTGCACAGCGTTGGGATGTAGACGCGCCCGGCGTTTGGATACACGCCGTAGTCTTCGCTCAAGGTGCGCGTAAAAAAGACGCCATCGGGCAGTGAATTTTCCTGCTTGCAGCCCACGACACAGGCGTTGCAGCCGATGCACCTCCGGATGTCGAACACCATTCCCATTCTTGCCATCAGTGACTCCCCGCCTTGCCAGGCCGTTTCAGTTCATCAACCAGGTCGTAGACCGATTTGCCCTGTTTGAGGGCTTCCGGCCAGTCGTCCAGTTTGGTCAGCTTGACCTTGCACACGGTTTCCGGCTGACCCGTTACGGCGTCCGTGTTATGCAAATCGTAAGGCAGCAGATCGTTGAAATGCCCGCCTGCATGGCGGACACCTTCATGCCGCACCTTGATGCGTGACAGCGAATTGGAAACACCCAGGGTATCGGGGTGCATGCCTTCGGAAACGCCTATGCGGCCGAAGATCATGCCATGGGGCGATTCGGCCCGGACGATGTCGCCGCTTTTCAGCCCCTGTTTTTCGGCTGTCTTCGGATTGAGAATCAGCGCAATATGCACCGGGTCCCGGAAGACGATGTCCTTGATCCAGGGATTGCTGAGGCTTTCGCCGAAGTTGATCTGGATGTCCTTGAAGAAAATCCCGTAGAGGTCGTATTCGGGCGGTTCGCTGTGGACCGGGTCGAGAACCGTGGTCGGCAGTGGTTGGTAGTCGTCGAAGTCCCACTCGTCGCGGAACGGCACCTGGGCGTCTTCCATTTTCTGCCGCAGTTCGCGCGGCAGCGTGACCATGTCCTCGATGTAAAAATGCAGGCGCAGGCCTTCCCAGGGCCGGTACCACTTGTCGGTGCGCCGCGGTGTGACCGAATGGCCGTGCTCGATGTACCAGTCGAGCGGCTTGTCATTCCACAGCAGGCCCTTGCGCTCGGCAATTTCCTTGTCACTGTACTTGCGCCCCGGCTGCAGCAGCAGTTCCGGCTTCTGGTGAAAGCCGCTGACGATGTTGATTACTTCGTTGTAAGCGTCGAGGATGCCCATGCGCTCGGACAGCTCGGTCATGATGTCCTCTTCGCTCTTGGTGTCGTACAAAGGCTCGACCGCCGGCTGGCGCAGGCACATACCCTCGGTGTGTGGCGGTTCGATCATGGTCATGTTCCAGGATTCCAGCGCATCGTGCGACGGCAAGATGACATCCGCCCAGACGGTGGTCTCGGTGGGGATGATGTCGCTCACGGCAATAAAGCGCATGGATTTCATGAACTCGAACCATTTTTCCCGCGGACCCTGCATGGCCCACAGCGGATTCGAATGCAGCACGAACATCACGTCCGGCTTGAAGTCGAGACCGTATTTTTCCGGATTCTCGAAGGTCAGCATGTTCAGGTGCGGCGGGTGCAGGCCGACCGGAAAGTAATTCAGCAAATGCGCTGTCGTCGGCGGGTAGGCGAACGGCGGCAGGGGGCCCAGTTGGTGGGGCTGAGGTTCGATCATGCCGTTTTCGCCCGGGATGATGTGGCTCTTGTCGATCCACTGGTCGTCCAGTGTCACGCCGCACAGGCCGCCGGGCGCATCGATGTTCCCGACCAGGAAATTGACCATCTTGAAGGCGTGATTGGTCTGGAAGCCGTGTTTGTGCCCCTGTGCGCCGCGGTAGTAGTTGTAGCCCGCCGGGCGCAGTGGCAGCGTGCGCCCATCGATCTCGATAGTCGCGCCAATCTGGGCGGCTTCCGAAAATTCCCGGGCGATGCGGATGATGGTTTCTGCTGGCACCGTCGTGACTTCGGACATTTTCTCGGGCGTGCATTCCTCCAGGATATCGAGGAATTTCTGGAATGCCGGCTTGCACTCCTTGCCGTCCAGGGAATAGGTGCCTTCCAGCGCCAATTCGCCGAGCGACGGATCGTTCCACAATTTTGCACTGGCCGACTCGCTGTCCCAGACATAGATCGTGCCTTCTTCGTTGCGCATGAAGGTGCCGTCCGGCCCGACCAGGTAGGGTGCATTGGTGTCTTTGCGCAGAAACTCGTAGTCGCAGCGCTTTTCGTTCGCCATCACGTGGCACAGCCCCAGCGCAAAATGGCGGTCGGTGGCCGGGCGTATCGGGATCCACTCTTCCGATTTGGCCGCTGAGATCGACAGGCGGGGCTCAATGGTGACGCAGCGCATGCCGCGCTTGATACGGGCATCGGCGACCCAGTTGGCCTGGGCGGCCGCGTGCAGGTGGGATGAAAAGCCGTCGCCGGTGCCGTCGTTGACCCAGTAATTGCAGTGTTTGGCGTCGTTGGCCACCGCGAAGGATGAATGTATGTAGCCGTTCACCGGGTGGTAGGCGCCGCCGCACATGGTGCCGCCGGACTGGAAACTGTTCTGGTTGCCGAAAGCCAGCGGCCAGTTCCACACGTTCATCTTCTGGAAATCTTCCAGCGAGGGCAGGATTTTGCGCGGATCGTCCTCGATGGTTTTCTTCAATTCGCTGGCCACCAGGTCCAGCGCCTCGTCCCAACTGATCGGCTCCCACATCGGATCGACATTGGGACCTTTCTCCGGATTGGTGCGTCGCAGCGGCTGCTTGAAGCGCTTGGGATCGTAATGCCGCATGATCGCGGAGTTGCCCTTCGGGCAAAGCTTGCCGTTGTTCGACGGATTGGTCGGGTCGCCCTCGATCTTGTTGATGACGCCGTCATCCGTGACATGGATCAGACTGCCGCAGGAATGCAGGCACATCTTGCAGGTAGAGCGAATCCATTTACCGTCTTTCAGTGAGTTCTGTACGTGGCGTGCTTCGGTGGCCATGGCAATCGTTCCTCTTCAGTCGCAGCCGGTCGCGAAATGATGAAGTGAATTCAGATTAAATATACACTAGAAAATACACATTAAATATCGTAAACGCAAAGCCAAATGCGTACTATTTTATGATCACCATATCACGGTCAGGTCCGACGCACTTTTTCGAAGCTCGAGGCTCAAGTTCCCGTTTTTGAAAATGCAGCCCGGAGCCTTTTCCAGGGCCGGCAGCAGCCTGCCATCACAGTCGGAAAATCACATGTCTGAAAACGCCCGAGTCTTCGATCAATGGATCCGCAACGAATTCGTGCAACTCAATACCGATCTGGAGGAACGTTATTTTATCCAGGACGATCGCAACAACGTCGAAGGCGTCGGCGATGGAGTCAAGCGGCAGCTGCATGACGATGGGCGCGTTCACATAGCCGCGCTGTTGCAGGAAGGCAATACCGACGAGGGCTTCGACCGCGGTTTCGACCTGCTCGGCAACGTCGGGCTTTACATGGCGGCCTGCGGGCGCCACGGCATCACGCAGGCAGCGCGCGAAAGCCGCTCCCCGCTGCGCGAGGCTTCCGCGCTGGCGATGCAGCTGGGTGCCTCGCTGGGCGTCACGCCGCGCTTTGCGACAAGTCACCTGACAACCCACAATCGCGCCATCAACGGCAACTACAAGGGCTTCACCAGTCTGCGGGATGAATTCCTGTTCATGGATTACAATACCCGTGCTGTGCTGGCCTACAAGCGGGCCGCCGATGCCCTCTTGCGCATCCTGCCGCTGGGTGTTTCGCACCCGGTGTCGAAGGACTTACTGCGCGCGTCGCGGGATGCGCTCGGGGATGTCATTGAATACAACCGCAGGCTTTTCGAAAAGCTGGATACGGACCGCTTCTTCTACTGCGTCCGTCCTTACTTCAAACCGCACCGCGTCGGATTACACGTTTACCGCGGTGCAAACGCAGGCGATTTCGCCGGCATCAACGTGATCGATCTTCTGCTGGGCCTGTGCAGTGCGAATCATGCCTACTACTCGCAGTTGCTGGTCGACAAATTTCTCTACATGATGCCCGAAGACCAGGCCACCTTGCGCGACTGCATGCGCCGGCGCAGTCTGCTCGATGAGTTCCTCGCCTGCGATGAAAAACACCACGGTGCGGATTGGTACCAGGACAACCTCGCGCTGTTCCTGGAGGTATGCGATCTGCACGGCGAGGCCGCGGCGCAGCATCACGATCAACTGGTGCGAAAATTTATCGAAAAACCGGCCGAGGGCCTGGAAGACAGCCACCAGGAAAACCTCACCGCCAGCGGCCCGCCGCTGCCTGTGCTGCTGAAATCTCTGGAAAAGCTCCGCGATCTGCGCATGGCGGCCGACCGCGAAGACATTCCGAGCCGTTACGCCGACGTACAGCGTCTACGGGCCAGCCTCGGCTGAGTGGGCGTTGAACATGGCCTGGCTTGTGTATCCGGGAAAACACGCCGAAAGCCCGGCAGTCGCGTATACGATGCTGACGCTGACGGCGTTCTTCCTGGCCTGCAATCACATCATCGGCCGCGCTGTCCACGGCGAGATTCCGCCGGTGGGCTTGTCTTTCTGGCGCTGGGTCGCGGGGGCCCTGATTCTCCTGCCGTTCGCCTTGCCGGGACTGCGCCGCCAATGGCCGCTGCTGCGAAACCACCTCGGGGCGGTCTGCCTGCTCGGCGCATTCATGGTGGGCAGCACGACCCTGGTGCTGGTCGCCTTGACGCGCACTTATGCCATCAACGTTTCACTGATCAACGCCGTGCAGCCGACGCTTACCGTATTTTTCGCGTGGCTGCTGTTTCGTGAACCGCTGAGCGGTTGGCGCAGCCTGGGTGTCGTCTGCGGCATCAGCGGTGTAGTCGTGATGGTGACGCGCGCTGACCTGTCCGTGCTTGCCGGCATGGATCTTCTGGCCGGCGATTTCATCGCCCTGCTCGCAATGTGTGGCTTCGCCGGCTATGCGCTGAACCTTCGCCGTCTGCCACGTGAAATTGGTGTGGTTGTCGCTTTGTTAGCGATCACCGTCAGCGGCACGCTGATGCTGACGCCCTTTTATCTCTGGGAAACGCTGTCGGTAGGTGTCGTGCCGGTCACGGCCACCAGCATCGCCGCGATTCTGGCATTGGCCCTGCTCGTGACGGTGCTCGGCAACTTGTGCTGGTACACCGGCAACCGCCTGATCGGCCCCAGCCGCGCTTCGATTTTTATCAACCTGATCCCGGTGTTCGGCACGCTTTTGGCCATCGCGTTTCTCGACGAACGACTATATGGCTATCACATCACCGGCGGCATCCTGGTCATCGTGGGGCTTTTGCTGGCGGCCGGCACGGGCGGCAGGCAGCAAAAGCAGCCAGACTGATCGCGGGCCGGCAACCGGGTCAGTCGTTCGAAGCAACGTGCTGCGACGGCATATTGGCTACCATGTCGTGGATGGTCTGGTGCGAGGTCTTTGTCACCGCGCGCAGGTCAACCGTGATGTGCGGGCCCAGCACGTGCAGAATCATGTCGTAGCCCTGGCAAATCGCTTCCGCGTCGAGGTTCCCGCCCTGGAATTCCACGAAGTTCGGCCAGTTGTCGGAAATAATCCAGGTCGCGATCACGAGTGAGCGAATCGCCGACGGATCGCTGAAGTGCATGATGCCGATATCGCCAAGGGCATGGAAAAAACGCTCGATGGCGTCCAGGCGACGCTCGCGGTGCTCCCTGTAACGCCTGCGCAGCAAACTGTCCTGGCGCAGCAGCGATGGCATTTCCCGGTAAAAAAACTCGAATTCCAGGATCAGCAGGGATTGACGGACATACATTTCCGCCATGTGCTCCAGGGTCGGCTCGAGGTGGTCGGCAGGCCATTCATCGTTCATCGCGCGGACGATTTGCTGAAAAATGGACTGCACGATTTCCGACTTGGTTCGGAAGTGATAATGCAGGTTGCCACGCGAGATACCGCATTCGGCGGCGATTCGGTTGGTCGATATGGTGTTGCTGCCGTGGCGGTTGAAAAGCTTCAGTGCCATGTCGAGGATCAAACTCTGTGTTTCGCGTGTCGCCATCTGTCGCTGGGGCTAACTCCCTAAAATTGACGTACCGGTTAACTGTAATCGACCGGCCGGACTGATGCATACTGGCAGGAATAATATCAGGAGAAAGAATTAATGGCAGACCCCGTTATCGCCGCGCGCAAACCCTGCCTGATCACCCTGGAAGAGGGCAGGACCTATCAGTGGTGCCGGTGCGGGCGCAGCGCCCGCCAGCCATTTTGCGATGGGGCGCATCGCGGCACCGAATTCATGCCCCTCGCCTATACCTGCGAGGCCGGCGGCGATTACCTGCTGTGTGCCTGTAAACAGACGCGGCAGGCGCCGTTCTGCGACGGCAGCCACAACAATCTGAGTGACTCCTACGAGGAAGCGAGCGAGGAGGAGATTCGCGCCAGCGCGCATCTGCCGATTACGCCGCGCGACGGCGGTGCGGTCGGCAAAGCGCTGCTGGACGGCGGCTGCTATGTCCGTACGGTCGATCGCGAGGCACTCGATCGGCATGGAAACCTCTCGCTGGCCGCCATGATCCACCCGGACGACGGCGCGCGCTGCCTTTCGCTTTATTATCTGGAGGCTGATGCGGGCGAAGCCGCGGTCCTCTCTTTTTCCGACAGCAACGTCGCACTGTTCGTGTTGTCCGGTCACGGGCGAATGACCGTTTCCGGGCAGCCGTTCGCGATCTCGGCGGAGCAGGGCGCCTACATCGGTCCGGGCGAAGCGTTTTCCATCGAGCCTGCCGCCGATTCAGAACCTTTGCGTTTGACCGTGACCATCTGTCCGCAAACCGATGCGCCAGAGTGGCCCGAAACCATGCCGGACAATTTCAACCAGGAACTGCCGGAGCGCGTGTTTGCGGTTGATCCGGCCAGGCGCAATGCCATGGCCGACCGCTTCTACCAGGTGTTGATCGACGACCGCACGGGTGCGGCCGACATGACGCAGTTCATCGGCGAGGTCCCGCGCTCGCGCGCGGCCGCGCATCGGCATCTGTACGAAGAGACCCTGACCATTCTGTCGGGCGAAGGCTATATGTGGACGGAAAACGGCCGCGCCGAGGTGCAACCCGGGGACATCATTTTCCTGCCTCGCCGGCAACTGCATTCCCTCGAATGCACCAGTGAGAAAGGCTTGCGGCTGGTCGGTGTATTCTTCCCGGCAGGCAGTCCGGCCGTGAATTATTGATGCGTGACAGGACTCTCGGGCGCAAAACGCAAACTCTTAATCTGGCCGATTTCTCAGGGGTGATTTCATGCCGCTTGACCTGAACGCGATTCGCGACGAATTTCCGCTGCTCCAGTCCAAAATCTACCTCAACAACTGCTCTTACGGCGTATTGAGCCGGACTGTCGAGCGCGCTTTCCACGAATACCTGCGTTCGCGGCATGTGTACGGCTCGCACTGGGAGCAATGGGTCACCCGCCTCGAAAGACTGCGCGGCGTCCTGGGCGAGCTGCTGCAATGCGTGCCGGCGGACGTCAGCGTTTCGAGTTCGGTGTCCGAGTCGGTCAACTCGCTGGCGGGCAGTATCGTACCTTCGGGTTCGCGCGACACGGTCGTGGTCACTGATTTCGATTTCCCCACGACGTCGCAAATCTGGCTGGCGCAGCAGCGTCGGGGCGTACGAATCGTCCGTGCGCCTGCGGATGAATCGGGCCTGCATATTCCGCTCGAGCGCTTTGACGAGTTGATCGACGAGCGAACATTGCTGGTTTCCGTGCCTTATGTATGTTACCGGAATGGTGTTAGACTCCACCTCGAGCCGATCATCAGGCTGGCGCATGATCGGGGTGCGCTGGTACTGGTCGACGCCTACCAGGCACTTGGCAGCCAGCCGTTGTCGGCCCCGGAGCTTGGGGCGGATTTCCTGGTTGGAGGCTGTCTCAAGTACCTCCTCGGCACCGCGGGAATGGCCTTTATGTATGTACGCGACAGCGAACAATTCCCAATTTCGCCGACAAGCACCGGCTGGTTCGCCCAGGAAGACGTGAACGCGATGGACATTTACCATAACCGCCCGGCCAGCAGCGCGCGCCGATTCGAATCCGGTACGCCGAACATCAGCGGCATATACGCCTGCACGGCGGGAGTCGAGTTGCTGCTCGGCTATGGTTTGGAGAATGTCCAACGCCAGGTCGATCACCTCACCGGGCGCATTGCCGAGGGTGCAGCGACACGGGGCTGGCCTTTGATCACGCCGGTAGAAGACGGGTGCCATGGCGCCATGATGGCGCTTGCATCGACCGATGCGCCGGCACTGGTCCGGCAACTCGCAGACGATGGCATCGTGGTCTCGGATCGGGATGGCAATGTCCGCATCGCGCCTCATTTTTACAATAATGACGACGATATCGATAGCTTGCTGCGTTCGCTGGAGAAGAATTCGCAATTGCTGTAATAGGATTCTGGCCTGTCCGGTCAGGGATGAGAGGAGTAACATCAAGCCTGCCGGGCGGCTGATCTATCCGGGACGGCACTTGAAGCAAGAGAAAGCCAGCCATCCGAATGGCTACACCTATAAAAGTACTGGAGGAGCTCATGGCACTGAAAAACTTAATCCGATTCGGCACACTCGTTATTGCCGCGGCCTGCGGGCCGGCTTACGGCGCGACGACCATCGAAGAAGTGATCGTCACGGCAACCAAGCGTGGCGACATCGATATCCAATCCATCGCCGGCTCTGTGCACGCGTTGGGCGGCGAAAGCCTGGAGGCCCGTGGCATCACGGATTTCGAGGGTTTCGCCGGGCAGATTCCGGGCCTGCAGTTTCAGGACCTGGGTCCGGGCGACAAGGAATTCATCATCCGCGGCGTCAACGGCAACGGCCCCTCGGTGGTCGGCGCGTATTTCGATGAGTACGTGATCACCGCCAGCGACCAGCAGGACGGCGGCGGCAAGAACGCGCCGATCAAACTCGTGGATCTGGAACGCGTGGAGGTGCTCAACGGCCCGCAGGGCACTCTTTACGGCGCCAACTCCATGGCCGGCAACATTCGCTACATTGCCCGCAAGCCGGGCACGCAGGAATTCGACGCCTTCGGGGACGCTGACCTTTCCGTCACCAAGGAAGGCGGCTTCAATTACACGGTGAGCGGCATGGTCAACATTCCGCTGATCGCCGACCAGTTGGCGCTGCGCGTGGTCGGCTGGCGCACCGACAACGACGGCTGGATCGATCAGCCGCGGCTGGAAAACGGTCCGCAGAGTTTCACCGGTAATGCGAAAGACATCAATGATGAGGAAACCAACGGCGGGCGGGTCATGCTGCGCTGGACACCCAACGACAAGGTGACCGCGGATCTGATGGTGCTGTCACAGGACCTGGAGACCGGCGGCACGTCACGGTTCACGCTTCCCGGAACACCAGCCTGGCCCGATCTGCCTCCGGACCTGCTGGCTGCGGCGATCGCCGCGCCCGATGTCGGCCCGCCGGCGCCGCTGCCGGGGCTGCAGTCGCTAACGCC
The DNA here is from genome assembly GCA_032250585.1 of Lysobacterales bacterium. Lineage (GTDB taxonomy): Bacteria > Pseudomonadota > Gammaproteobacteria > Xanthomonadales > SZUA-36 > JAVVFH01. The sequence continues at coordinate 18,189 of JAVVFH010000006.1, read as the reverse complement.
GACCGAGGCGTTCGTCAACACCGACATCACCCGCAACCCGCGTGATGACGAGGTGGACCTGATCGGCGCCACCTTCCAGTACGCCAGTCGGTTCGGAACCGCGACCCTGTCGGCCAGTCATTTCGAGCACGATATTGATTTCCGCTTCGACAGCACGCCCATCCTGCTCTTTTTCGGCGTGCCGATACCGGCAGCAACGGTACAGCCGCAAACCTACGAGACCGACATGCTGGAAGCGCGCTTTTCATCGGATCTTGACGGTCCGATCAATTTCGTGGCCGGCGCGTATTATCAGAAAGACGATAACCGCTTCGAGGTTCAGGTACCCACCACCGATGGCATGGGCGGCCCTGCACGTCCGTGGGATCCCTCCAATGAAAACGACGCATTTATCGGCGGTACGACGTTTTTCGGCCGGCTTCGTGAAGACGAAGTGGAACAGAAGGCCCTGTTTGGCGAGGTGACCATCGACTTCAACGAAAGCTGGCAGTTGTTGCTGGGCGCCCGTGCCTTCGATGTCGAACTGGAGTCCATTCAGCAAACGACGCATAATTTCGGCGGTGCTTCCGGCCCGGTGGCCGGCGAGCAGATCGGCGTCAACGCGCAAGGCAACGCGATCGGATTGATCAAAACGGACGACGATACGATTCGCCCGAAATTCTCGCTTTCCTACAACGTCAACGACGATGTCATGCTGTATGGCTTGTATTCAGAGGGCTTCCGCGTCGGCGGCATCAACAACGCCAACCAGCCGTTCGCCCCGGGCATTCCGGCTACCTTCGAATCCGATGAGCTGACCAATGTTGAATTCGGCATCAAGTCGGACTGGCTGAACAATCGTCTGCAATTCAATTCCACGGTGTTCCTGATCGACTGGGAAGACATCCAGGTCGAACCCCGTGACCCGGTGGGCAACATCCCGTTCACCGCCAACGGCGGCGAAGCCGAACTCAACGGCGTCGAGTGGGCGCTGCGCTACCTGCCGGTCGACAGTTTGCGGCTCGATTTCACGGGCACCTACTTTTTCGACAGCCAGTTGACGACTGACCAGCCGACCCTGCCCGGTGCATCCTCGTTCATCATCACGGGGCAAAGGGGTGACGAGATTCCCAATGTGCCGGAATTCCAGGCGTACGCCTCGGCGACCTACGAAGCGAACCTGTTTGGCCGGCCGCTGACGCTGATTGGCGACGTGACCTATCGCGACGACACCAACACCGAGTTCCGGCCCGACAGCCTCTTCAATATCGAGCTCGATTCCTATACGATCTTCAACCTGTATGCGGTCATGCAGGCGACCGAAAACCTGGATGTCGGCCTTTACGTCCGCAATATCGGTGATGAACTGGCCATATTCGACGGCATCGCGACTTTCCAGGATCCCAAGTCCGTGGTCGCAGCGCAGCCGCGCACGTTCGGCGCCACCGTAAGATGGAACTTCTGACCGAACGGGCCTGACAGGACACTTAGGAAAACCCGCCGGATCTCCGGCGGGTTTTTTACCCTGTCACCGGAGTTTTCGAACCGTAAACCATGTCTGAACTGCCTCCCGCAAACTCCGCCAATCCGTTTGAGTTCGAGGCCGAAAGTATGCGCCGGCTCGGCTACCGGGTCGTCGACCGCATCGTTGAGCACATGCTTTCCGCCGAGCAGGTTCCGCCAGTCCGGTGGAATCAGGTACCCGGCGATGTCAAGCCCTTGATCCAACCGTTTCCGGAAGCGCCCCGGGACCCGGCCGCTGCCGTCGAAGAGGCGATCGATACGGTCTTTGGCAATACGACGAACCTGATGCACCCGCGCTTTTTCGCGTACATGCCGGGTCCATCCAATTACATCAGCGCGCTGGCCGATTTCATGGCCTCCGGATTCAATGTGTTCGCCGGGGTGACGCCGCACAATTTCAGCGCCTTCGAAGTGGAGCGCCAGACCATCGACTGGCTCGGAGCCCAATTCGGTTGGAGCGAACCGAGCAGCGGTCTGTTCGTCAGTGGCGGTTCGGCGGCCAATTTCACGGCGCTGGCGGTCGCCCGGCAGGTTCAGCTGGAAAACAGGATGGACGGGGCTGTGGTTTACTGCTCCGAGCAGACGCACTCGAGCATCGAGCGTGCGATGTATCTGCTGGGGTTCAAGCCCCGCCAGTTGCGGCTCCTCGAACCGGATGTGGACCTGCGGCTCGAGGCCGGAGTGCTTCAGCAGGCAGTCGTGAGCGACCTGGCGGCCGGTCTGCGGCCGTTTTGCGTGATCGGTAACGGCGGAACCACCAACACCGGGACGGTTGATCCCCTCGACGACCTGGCAGACGTCTGTGAGCGGCATGATCTCTGGTTCCACGTCGATGCCGCCTATGGCGGCGGAGCCATCCTGTCACCCACGACGCGGGAGCGTTTCGCCGGCATCGAGCGCGCGCACACCATTACGGTCGACCCGCACAAGTGGATGTTCCAGCCCTTTGAGTGCGCCTGCATACTCGGGCGCGAACAGGCCTGGTTCCGCGATACCTTCCGCCGTCTGCCCGCTTATATGCGCGATACCGACGCCGGTGGGGATTCGTTCAATTACCGCGACATGGGACTTCAGGTCACCCGTTCGTTCAAAGCTTTCAAGCTCTGGCTTTCACTGCAGGTCTACGGGGTGGAGACCTTCCGGACTGCCGTCGACCGTGGACTGGCCCTGGCCCGTTACGCGGAGCGACGTGTTCGCAGCATGGCCGCCTGGGAGGTCGTCACCCCGGCCACGCTGGGGGTCCTGACCTGTCGTTACCGGGGTCAGGGCGAGGAGGAAGACCTCGACCAGCTCAATGCCGGCCTGGCCCGGGCCCTGAATCGCTCGGGCTTTGCCTACGTCACGACCACCGAACTGTTCGGGTTCACCGTGCTGCGTTTGTGCCCGATTCACCCGGGTACTACAGAAGCAGACATCGACGAGACCTTACGGCGGCTCGATGCGTTCGCCCGGGAAGATGCCAGGGGAGAGACCGCCAGCGCCGATCGCAGCTGAAGAAGCCGCACAGGGTTGGGGCCGAAGGCATCAGGCTCTTGTGGGAGTGGCTTTAGCCACGATTCAGTTTGACCGCGATCGGCGAAATACCAGCCAGTAAACCGGAATTCCGGCCAGCACCACGGCAACTCCCGCCAGGCTCTGCCAAGGATCCCTGATCAGCAGCATGGTGCCCACGAACAGCGTGACCAGCAAGAAAAACAGAGGCGTATACGGATACCACGGCGTGCGGAATCCCTGGAATCCGTTGGATCGTTGTCTGCGGATCAGGAACAACCCGGCGACAGCCAGGGCCGGGAAGGCAATGGCGATCATGAAAAAGTAGGAAACGATTTGATCGAATGAGCCGGTCGCGATCAGCAGGGTCGCCAGGCTGATCTGGATCAGAATCGCCAGATGCGGCGTTTCCCACCTGGGATGCAGCACGCCGAAGGCCTTGAAGAACAGGCCGTTGCGAGCCATCGCGTAATAAACCCGAGGGCTGGCCATCAAAAAGGCGAACAGGGTGCCGAGCACGGAAACGACCACGATGGCCGCGAATATCGCGCCACCGGTGGCTCCGAACAGGGCCTGGCCCGCTTGCGCCGCAAAGGTCGTTTCGTCCGTTACCTCGCTCACGGGGACAAGATAATAAAACACCGCGCTGATCAGGATGTACATTGCCGTCAGGGCGCCGACTCCGGCCAGCAAAGCCCGCGGCAGGTTTTTTTGAGGATTTTTGATTTCTCCTGCAATCCGGGTGGCGTCCCACCAGCCCCCGAACGCGAAGTAAGCGCCGACCGAACCGGCAATAAGGGCGCCCAACCAATCCGGCGGAGATGCGAAGAAAGGCCGCAGGTTGTCCCAGTCGCCACGGCCGGCCAGGAATCCGTACAGTACCAGGAACAGCAGGACACCGATCTTGATCGCGATCAGTACGCGCATGATGCCGGCGCCGAGCCGGGCGCCGCGAATGTTGACCGCACCGGCCACCCACACGACCGCGACGGCCAGAACGGTCTGGCCGCTTGGCGACAGGGGCGTGATGTACGAGAAATAATTGGCGAGACCAACCGCGAAGGCGGCCGTCAGGCCGGGATCGATCACCAACAGCACGACCCAGCCATACAGGAATGCGACACTTGGCCCGAATGCCTCGCGCAGGAAGGCGTAGGTGCCACCCGACTCCGGGTAGCGCGCGGAAAGCTCCGAGTAGCTGAGTGCGCCGCAAATGGTCGCGGAACCAATCAGCAGCCATATGGCCAACAGCCAGGTCGGCGACTGCACCGCTTTGACCATGCCGGCGGGGGTAAGGAAGATGCCGACCGCGATCACCTGCCCGACGATCAGCGCCGCGGCCGTCCACAGTCCGAATTGTCTCTTGAGTGGCATGGATGAAGTCTGGACATACCCGTGTTGCGGCGCAAGTCTGAAACCCACCCGAATAATGCATCCTTTGGATAGCGGGTCTACAGACCGCCGGCGCGGGCGGTTGAGCTGCGCCGACAGCGAAGTTCAACGCATGGAAGCCTGCAGGTCGACCAGGTAGTCGATGTCTTCTTCGGTGTTGAAGAAATGCGTGCACACACGAAGATTGCCGACGCCGCCCAGGGCGCGCATCGAGATCCGGATGGGTCGCATGCAGCGTCCGGGAGCGGCGCAGCGTTGGAAGAATTCGAGATCCTTGTCGTAGTCGCCGTTGGTGTAGGTGATGAGCCCGTGCCGCCGCGCGGGATTGAGCGGGCTGGTCACCGTGCAGCCGATTTCCGCCAGCCGCTCGGTCGCGTAGCTACCGAGTCTTCTGACGCGCTCCTCGACGTTGGTCATACCGATGCGCTCGTAAAACTTGAGCGTCGCGTTCCAGCCAAACAGGGCCGGCCCGATCACCGTGTCCTGCGAAAACTGGTTGGCGGTGTTTACCGGGGGATATTCCCAGCTCGTCAGATTGTCGTGCTGAGGGTGCGCAAAGGGGATGCCGCCCGGCACATCGGCCCAGATGTAGTTTCTGAAACGGGCATCGATCCGGTCCATGAGATCGCGGCGGATATAGAACAGCCCGGCGCCTTCCGGCCCGCACTGCCATTTGTAGGCCCCGGAAATCAGCATGTCGACTCCGTCGTCCTTGACGTCGATGTCGATCGCACCCAGCGCCTGCATGGCATCATCCAGCACCACCGCACCCTGGGCATGGGCGAGTTCGCAGAGTGCCTTCATGTCGAAGGTGAATCCCGAGAACGCCGCCGTGCGATCCACTGCGACCATGCGCGTATTGCCGTCGATGGCCTGCGCCATCGCTTCCATCGGGATTTCGCCGTCGACATTCCGCACCACGCGAATTTCGATACCGTCGCGGCGGCGGATGTCCTGCAGAATGTAGGGAATCGCCGGGTAGGACAGATCCGTGATCACCACGTTGTCGCCGGCATGCCATTCGAACATGTTGTACAGGATGAGGTTGGCGATCATCGCCGGGCGATAGATATTGGTGACCTCGTCCTTGTCGGCGTTGATCAGTCGCGCCCCGCGCGTGATGCACTCGTCCCAGGCGCTGGTGAGGAACGGATGCGTGGCGATGTCGGCTTGCGGAATGTCCTCCATGCGCCCGAATTCCTGGAAACTGTAGAAGTCGCGCGCCGCATCCAGCCAGTAGCGCCCGGGCACCATCTGGTCGCCGGCGTTCAGATACACCCAGTAATCGAGCATCTTGAACTCGGAACGTACCTCATCGATGTGCTGGTCAATGTAGTTCATGTTGTTATTCATCTCGTGGCAATGCGCCGCGCTCAGTCACGGCAGGTATTCAAAATGCGAGGTAAAGTGCCGCAGCATCGGCGGTTCCCAGACGATTTGCATCCCGCGCAGTGACTCGCGCTGTGCGTAAAGCTCCGCGAAACACTCCACCACGTAATCGATATGGCTTTGCGTGTAGACGCGGCGGGGAATCGCCAGGCGGACGAGGTCCATCGGGGCGGCCTGTTCGCTGCCATCGCTGTTGCGGCCGAACATGACGGTGCCGATCTCGCAGCCGCGGATGCCGCCGATTTCGTACAGGGCGACCGCCAGCGACTGGCCCGGATACTGCAAGGGCGGAATGTGCGGCAGCAGGCCACGCGCGTCGACATAGACCGCGTGCCCGCCGATCGGTCGCATGACCGGCACGCCCATCGCCAGCAGCGCATCGCCGAGGTACGCCGTCGAGCGAATCCGGTAGCGCAGGTAATCCTCGTCGATGGCTTCCTCCAGGCCCACGGCAATGGCCTCCAGGTCGCGGCCGGCCAGGCCGCCGTAAGTCGGGAAACCTTCGGTCAGCACCAGCATGTCGCGCGCGCGCATCGCCCACTGATCGTCGTTCAGCGCCAGCCAGCCGCCAATGTTCACCAGCGGGTCTTTCTTGGCGCTCATGGTCATCCCGTCGGCGTGGGAGAACATTTCCTGGACGATCGATTTTACCGTGCGGTCGGCGAAACCCGGCTCGCGCACCTTGATGAACCAGGCGTTCTCGGCAAAGCGGCAGGCGTCCAGGAACAGCGGTTTTTGATACTGCTCGCAGAGTTCCTTGACCGCTCGCAGGTTCGCCATCGACACCGGTTGGCCGCCGCCGGAATTATTGGTCACCGTCAGCATGACCAGCGGCACATTATCGCCGTCTTCGCGCAGAACGCGCTCGAGTCGTTCGAGATCCATGTCGCCCTTGAAATCCAGCTCCAGCGAAGGGTCCAGTGCCTCTTTCCGGACCAGGTCGAGCGCCTTGGCGCCACTGGCTTCGACGTTGGCCCGGGTGGTGTCGAAGTGCGTGTTGTTGGGCACGATTTTCCCGCTGCCGCCGACAATCTCGAAAAGTATTTTCTCCGCGGCACGGCCCTGGTGGGTTGGAATCACGTGCTGAAAGGGCATCAGTTCCTTGACGGCCGCTTCGAAGCGATAGAACGAAGGCGAGCCGGCGTAGCTTTCGTCGCCCCGCATGATTCCCGCCCACTGCCGGGTGCTCATCGCCGAGGTACCCGAGTCGGTCAGCAGATCGATCAGCACGTCGTCTGAATGCAGAGCGAAAAGATTGTAGTTCACCTCACGAATCAGGCGCTCGCGTTCCGGGCGGGTCGTCAGGCGCATGGGTTCTACGGACTTGATGCGGAATGGTTCAATAATAGTATGCATGGCGATCTCTTTTCGTAGTTAAAAAGCTGCAAAAAATGCAGTCGGTATTTTCACAAGCTGGCACTGGGGCCGAACCGAACCCAGGTCAGCTGAATGCGAATTACCGAAAGGTTGCTGCCGGGCGGCGAGGCTTCTCACACGGCACCAGCACGCCTTCGGCTACCGGTTGACCGGCAGATCCAGCTTCGAACGGTCTACGATCCGGCCCGCCTTGATAACCCGCTCGATCTGCTTCGCATTGTCGATGTCCACCGTCGGATCGGCCGTGAGCAGAACCAGGTCAGCGAGCTTGCCTTCCTCGATCGAACCCATGTCCTGTTCGCGCCCCAGGTACCGGGCGGCGTTCAGGGTGGCGATCCGGATCACATCAAGGGGCGCGATGCCGGCCCCGGCCAGCAATTCCATTTCGCGATGAACAGCGGGGCCGTTCGATTGATCGGTGCCAAGCGCCGCAACGCCGCCGGCGGCATGTATCTGATAGATGTTCTGTTGCGCAATCGGCGTCATCAGTTTCATCCACCAGGTCCATGTCTCGGAATGCCATTGCGGGCTGGTTTCAGACTGCAGTTTGTCGATTTCAGCGGCATCCAGCACGGCACGGTAAAGCGGCTGATCGAGGTATTCGGGATGTTCCGCCAGCCGACTGTAGTTTTCGCCGATGGTCAGAGTGGTGGCCATCGGAATCTGTTTGACGGCCATCAGTTTGGCGAACGAATCGGTGATGGGCCCCTGGATGACCGGGTGGGCCAGCGAATCTATGCCGGCAAAGATGGCCTGGCGCGCACGGAGTTCGCTCGAGGCATGCACGGTGGCGCGGATGCCACGCTCGTTATAGAACTCGATGACGCGTTGCATCAGGTCCACCGGCAGCAGCGGTATCAGCGGCCGGGCGCCCCAGCCTCGCTCTTCGAAGGTCAGTTTGAGCATGTCGGGCTCGCGCGCGATGTGTTCTTCGATGACCGGTATGGCCTCGGGCCAGTCGTCGACATAGGTGGTGCCGGGGCTGGAACCGTGGCTGCCGGGGTAAGTGACGATTCCGCCGGTTGCGAAGATGCGGGGTGCGACGATGTCCCCTGAACGCTCACGCTCACGCAGTCCGAGGATGTAATCGGGCATGTTGCCGGCATCGTAGATGCTCGTGACGCCCGAATACAGGTAGCCGTGCAGCGCCTGTATGCCTTCACGGTCATCCTGTTCGGTTTCGGTCAGTGCGTCCTTGGAGATGGCGACGCCGCCCTTCAGGTGGACGTGCACGTCCATCAGGCCGGGGATGAGGTATTTGCCCGTTCCGTCCACCCGCTTCGTACCGGCCGGCGCGGTCACGGACCCGCGACCGACGCGCGTGATCCGATCGCCTTCGATCAGAACGGATGCATCGCTGAGCGCGGGCCGCCCGGTACCGTCGATCAGCGTGACGTTTTCGATCAACAGGTCCGCCCCGGCTGTCGTGAAAAAGAGCAGCGCGAAGACGCCGATGGCCGAAAGAATGTAAGACCGCATCATGGGGTTACTCCGTTTGAAAGGGTTGGCGCGCGAAAGCTTCATGGCTCGTTCCTGAAAACGACGCCGTCGCGCATGACAAACCGAACGTCGAGCACGGCCGCGATGTCGTCCAGCGGGTTCGCTGCAAGCGCGACAAAATCGGCTGCCTTGCCGGGTGCGATCGAACCCGTGATTTCGGAGATGCCGCCGGCCTCGGCGGCATTGATCGTGCCGGCTTGCAGGGCTTCCATTTCGCTCATGCCGGCGTTGACGTATTCGATGAATTCATGCGCGTTCTCGCCGTGCGGCGAAATGGCCGAATCGGTGCCGAGTGCTATCTTGACGCCCATTTCGTGGGCCAGGCGGGTCATGTCCTTCGGTTGACTGCCAAGCGCCAGCAGTTTCGTCATGCTGGCGGGCGGCAGATCCTTCAGTGGGCCCTGGCGCATTTTTTCCGGCGTGTCGCCGACGTAGGTGATCGGATAAACAGTCGGTATGATCCAGATGCCCGCTTTCTTCAGCGCTTGCATGGTACCGGCGTCCGCCCACATGGCGTGCTCGATGGAATCGAAACCGGCGCGGGCCGCGGCCTCAATGCCTTCCTTGGCGTGCGCATGTGCCGTCACTTTGCGACCGAGCGCATGGGCGGTTTCAGCGATCGCTTTCAACTCGGCATCGGTAAACTGTTGTCCGGTGCCGGTCGCGGTGTTGCTCAAGACACCCCCGGTCGCCGTCACCTTGATGACGTCGGCGCCCAGCTTGACCATTTGGCGCACCGCTCGCCGGCAGTCGTCGGCACCGTCGCAGACCGCGGGTGACGTCAGGAGATCCAGAATTTCCGCCCGATAACCGTGGACGTCGCCGTGGCCTCCGGTTGGCGTGATTGCCGGACCCGACACCAGCAGTCGCGGCCCCGGCACCTTGTTCGCCTTGATGGCGTCGCGCAGCGCAAACAGGGGTTCGCCATCGGAGCCCAGGTCCCGCAGCGTGGTGAAGCCCGCCATCAAAGTGCGTTCGGCATACATGGCCGCGTTCAGGGCGGTGTCGGCGTCGCTTTGGGTCACCGTATCGGTTGGCTTGCCGTCGCCCATCTGTCCCGACAGGTGCACGTGCAGGTCGATAAAACCCGGCATGACGAAACGGTCGGAAAGGTCGATGATACGCTGCTCTCCCTGGCTTGAATTCGCACTGACGAAGCCATCGCGAATTTCCCGTATCTGCCCGTCCACGACGAAAATGCTTTGTTCCGACACAGGCGCTTCGCCGGGCGTCGCGAGCAGCGTGCCGGCATGGATGATCAGTGTTTCCGCGTGCGCCGTTGCGCCCAGACTCAATGCAAGGGCGATCGCCGTTGTCGCTAATAACTGCTTCATATAGTTCCTCCTCGAATAAGGCCGTACCCGATAGTGGCGTCCAGTAATTTCATATATTCATTCAGCGTGCAAGACAACTCTTAGCGCCAGGTGCCTAAAAATATTCCTGATTACGTATGCGATTCAGCTATCGTCCGGCGGGCAGTGTGTTCGCAGGCATAAGGAGCGCAGGCGAAGCGCGCAAGGAGCGGCCGGAAGCAGGGCGCGCCTGTCTGAGCGCAGCGAGTTGAGCGCCCGCCGGTCGCTCCGCGCACTGCAGCGGACCGCTCGCGCAAGCGAGCGGCAAGCGAACGCCTGCGAACACACTGCCCGCCGGACGATGGCGGCGGAGTGTCTTCCGGCGCTGTCCCTCCGGAGTGCCCGTTTAAAAAAGTGGAGCGCAGCGCGCGTCACATCTCGGCTCGCAGGATCTGCGCCAGCACGTCCAGATCGATGTTGCCGCCGGTGATGACGCACACGGTTTTTCCACGGACGTCCTGTTCGGCCAGCGCGGCTGCGACCGGAATGGCGCCGGCGCCTTCGGCGATCACGTGGTTGTGTCGGCAGATCGCCCGGATGGCGGCGGTTACCGCGGACACCGGAACCACCCGCGTGTCGTCGATAAATTTTCTGATCAAAGGCCACATTTCGCTGAGCACGCTGGGCGCCCCGACCCCGGAAATGAACGAGGCGTGCATCGGTACGGTGACGGGCCGCCCGGCCTTCAGGGCCGCGGTGACGGGCGCCGCGGCTTCGCTTTCCGCGGCGATGATGCGCGTGCCGGCCTTCAGTTCGCCTACCGCCGCGGCAATGCCGCAGATAACACCGCCTCCCCCAAAGGGCACGATCACCGTCTCGACATCTGGAAGCTGTTCGATGATTTCCAGGCCGATGGTGGCGTTGCCCGCGAGCGCCAATTCGTCCCGGACCGCATCGACGTACACCCCGGGGTCCATTGAATGACCGCGGTTCTCGATGATCTGCCACCATTCGTCGGCGTCCAGCAGGCAGATCTCGGCCCCAAAACCCTCGATGGCATCGAGCTTTGCGGCAGGGCTTCCCTGCGGCGCATACACGCGCGCTGCGACGCCAAGATGCCGGGCCATCCAGGCCATCGCGAGTCCCGCATTGCCCGAACTGGCGGTATAAACGCCGTTTCGCAAAGTTTCGGGATCCGCGCTCAGCATCACATTGCCCATCGATCGGACCTTGTAAGCGCCGATCGGCTGCAGGTTTTCAAGCTTGAGGTAAATTTCGCCGAAATCGCCCGCAAGGTTCAGTCGCACGAGCGGAGTCCGGATGATGTAGGGTGCCAGCCGCTTGGCGGCGGCTCGAACGTCGTATAGCGCAGGGGCGCCGGGATTTGTCTCCGTCATAATTTGCTATCATCTCCGGTGTTGGTTTGTTCAATCATACATTCCTGGAAAGCGTCCCATGATCCTGCTTAGCGGTGCCACCGGCAAAACCGGGCAAAAACTCGTCGACCTGATTCGTTCGCGCAACCTTTCCGCGCGGGCGATCGTCCGCGATCCGGAAAAGGCGGACGCGCTGCGCGCCAGCGGGCTGGAAACGGTGGTCGGCGATCTGCAGGATGGTGCGACGCTGGCCAAAGCCATGGCGGATGTCGACCGCGCCTTCCTGTTGATGGCGAACACGGAAAACCAGTGCCTGCTGGAAAAAAACTTCATCGATGCCGCACGCGCGGCCGCCGTTTCGCAGTTGGTGAAACTGTCCGCAATCGGGGCGGACAGCGGTTCGACGGCCGTGCTCAAGCGTTACCACGGCGAGGTCGAAGATTACCTCAGGCAGTCGGGCCTGGTGTATACCATCGTCCAGGCCGGGTTTTTCATGGACAACATGTTCACTTGCGCGCACAGCATAGCCCGCGAAGATCGCTTCTATCTGCCCATGGGCAGCGGCAGGACGGCGCCCATCGACATTCGCGACGTCGCCGAAGCGGCGTTGGCTGCCCTGACTCAGCCGGGGCATGAGAACAAAACGTATCTCATAACCGGCGCAGAGATGTTGTCCTTCGCTGACATGGCGGCTGTGTTTTCCGAAGTGCTCGGCCGCGAGATCCAGTACGTCGACGTACCCGAGGAAGAATTTCGGCAGCAGCTGATCGCGGCCGGTCTGTCCGACTGGTACGTCTCGGCCGTCCTGCAATTGTTCGAATTCAATCGCTTGAACCTGAACGCAAAGATCACCGGGGACTACACGCAGATCACGGGCAAGGCCCCCATACCGCTGTGGCAATTCGTGCAGGACTACGCCGCGCGCTTCAATTGATGCGCGCGGCGCGAGCGTTCAGTTCCCCCGCCCGCCCTGTTTTTCGAAATAGGCCTGCATCCGGTCCATGGCCTGCTCGATGACTTCATAGGGCTCGGAACCAAAGCAGATGCGCAGGTGACCTTCGCCGGCCGGCCCGTAGAACGCGCCGTCCTCGGTCACCACGTGGGCTTCCTCCAGAAGGTCATCGGCTATCTGCAGCGACGGCTTGCCACAGCCGCTGACGTCCGGGAATGCGTAGATCGTGCCCTGCGGTAGCGGGCAGACAACGCCTTTCATCTCGTTCATGCGCCTGTGGACCAGTTGCCGCCGTCGGTCGTCTTCGGCCACCATTTCCGCCAGGCAATCCTGTGGGCCGGTGATGGCCGCGAGCGCGCCGTGCTGGATGAACACGTTCACATGGGCGACGTCGCTGACCGTGATCATCATCAGCGCCGGCATGAATTTCGCGGGGCACACGACGTAACCCATGCGCCAGCCATCCATTGCGAAAGCCTTGGTGAAGGCAAACATGCTGAAAGTCCGCTCCCACATTCCGGGTAGCGAGGCGATGCTGATGTGCTGGTTGTCGTCGTAGGTGATCTGCTCATAGACCTCGTCGCTGCTGACCAGCAGATCATGCCTGATGGCGAGATCGGCGACGACCTGCAGTTCCTCGCGAGTGAACACCCGACCGGTCGGGTTGGCCGGGTTGACCAGCGCGATCATCCGCGTTCTGTCGGTAATGCATGCTGCGATCGCGTCGCCGTCGATGCGATAGCCGTTTTCGGCATCCAGCGGCGCCTTGACCACCTTGCCGCCGGCAAGCTCGATCTTGTTGACGTGTTGCGGATAATAGGGCTCAAGCAGAATGACTTCGTCACCCGGGTCGATCGCCGCGCTGAAAACCGCATAGGCGGCATGCGTCAGGCCGTTGGTGACGAGGATTTCCCCGGGCGCCGCTTCGAGCCGGTTGTAAGACTTCAGTTTTTCCGCCAGCGCGGTGCGCAGATCGAGGTTGCCCGCGAAGTCACCATAGTGAACGATACCCTCGTCCAGCGCTTGCTTGGTGGCGTCCTTGATGTGTTGCGGCGTGTCAAAATTCGGCCGTCCCACTTCCAGGTGGATGAGGTCCTTGCCCTGGCTCATCAGCGTCAGGGCTTTTTCGTACATGCCAAAGCTCTTCGGTGAGCATTGGGTAATTCTTTCAGCTGGCCATTTCACGATAAATCATCTCCTCGGTATGTTCGGTTGCGGGATCGCACCTGCGCTCACCCTTGCGGGTTGATCGCCTATGGATCTTTGGGGGGGGGGTTCACTACCACCCGTTTTTTGAAAGGTCCTTGTAGACCATTTCCAGCAGTACCGGCGCCTTGATCAGGTTGTCACCGTACTCCGGGTCGAGGTCCGCAAGAGGTGTCGAAGCGACCAGTTTATCAAGCTTTATGCCGGCGTCCAGTGCGGCCGCTACCCGATCGCGGACGGTCATCAGCATGGCTCGGTAGCGGAGCAAATCGGCCCGCTCGCCATTCGGCCCGTGCCCAAAGACAATCACCGTCCGGTCATTCGCGCGATCGTGGATTTCCTGGTGCAGTTCGATCATGCCGTCGATGGAGCCGCCGTTGGCCACATCGATAAAAGGATAAAAGCCGTTGAACGAGGCATCGCCCATGTGAATCACGTTGGCGGGCTGAAACTCGACGACGGCGTCTCCCGCCGTGTGTGCGGATCGGACTTTCAGTACGCGAACTTGCTGTCCGTTCATATGGAACGTCATCTGGTCCCGGAATGTCGCAACCGGCAGTGCCATGGGCTGTTCGTCATGAGTCTCTTGCAGGGTTGCATTGTATTGCTCCATAAAAACCCGCGTTTCATCGGTGCTGATGATATGGGCGCCGAGCGCCTGCATGGCGGCATTCGCCCCCACGTGATCGCCGTGCCAATGCGTATTGATCACAAAATGAATCGGTTGACTACTGAGTTCCCGGATGGCCGCGAGGTTTTTTTCGGAAAGCTGGTCGTATTGATCGTCCACCAGCAGCACGCCATCCGGTCCGGTCAGCACGCCGATGTTGCCGCCAAAGCCTTCCAGTACGTACAGGCCGTTCCCCAGGTTCGTGGTATTCACGGTCACCGTGTCCCAGTCGGGCAGCACCACCTGGCCGTGTCCGGTTCCAGCGATGCCTAGCAGCAGGGCGGCGATTAGCGATCTCGTCATGAAGGGTCTCCTATGGATTCTGTCTCAGTACCGGTAGCGCACATTGATTCCGATGCGTCGCGGCCGGGCCACCATCCCGAAGGCAGTCGGTATCGAATTGGACAAAAACAGCAAAAAAGCGAGGCAAAGCCGCTTTTTTCGCCGGCCACTCGCTCCATGTTGGTTCTTATGAGTCCATAACCAGGCGCGATGTGCAAGCCCGTTGTTAGGTCATGGTGACTAAAACGCAAGCAGGTACCATCCCGATCCGGTCGGCCGGCGTTCGGTGCGTAAGAAAGTTTCTGCGGGCCGGGTCTGTTTGGGCACGCCGGCCGCTTGGCTCAGCCGTGCGGGCGGATCGATAGCATTGAGACAAACATTTTGATGAGGAGATAAAAAAATGAACCGGGTTTTTACAGTAACTGCAGCAGCCTTGCTGGCACTGGCCGTGGCCATGCCCCTGAACGCGGACAATCGCCAGAATCTGAAGAAAGAGGCTTTGACCAATGAGCGCCTGCCGAATTTCGGCGATATCTTCAACTGGGGCCTGAAGATCAAGAACCTGAAGGAGCTGTACCTGTTTGCGGGCGTGGCGGCGCAGGACGATAGTTTTGCGATCGTGGCGCCGAACGATTATGTCGAGCAGACGACCTATATCCTGAATGAACTCGACCTGTTTCTCGAAGAGAGCGATTTGACCCGGGACGACATCATCCGCATCGAGTTCACGCTGGTGGAAGGCATTTCAGATGATGATTTCAATTCCGTGCTCGGCCAGTTCGCCGGGTATTTTGCCGACGTCGAGGTGAAACCGGCCGCCGGTACGCTGCGTTTCGTCAGCGGCCTGGCCTTTCCCGGTCTGGTCGTCGTGTACGAGATCTGGGCGGCCCGCTGACCGGGCGACGGTCGGCTGCTCCGCCACGCGCGTAACAAGGCGCCGGGGAAATAGGGTCCGAGCCCCATCAGTCCCGTTGACGCGCCGCGCAAGGCTCAATAGCATGCGGCCTGAATCCGTGCGCCAAAGCGTGCGCCCGGCCGCGGCAGAAACCCGGAATCAATTTCGATTCCGGAAACGCAGGACCAAGGATCAAGCCAAATGAAAAAACGGATCAGCAGTGCCATTCGCGACGCCTTGTACCGCAGCGGCGCGCAGCCATCGGCACGTAGCCGCTCGACGACCCTGATGGTCGGTGTATCGTCCATCGCGCTCATGTTTCCGGTCGTGTCTTTCGGACAGCAGGATGCCGAGTCTGGCAGCGGCGCGCTGGAAGAAGTTATCGTCACGGCCAGCAAGCGGGGAGCTCAGTTTCTGCAGGATGTCCCGAGCAGCATCCGGGCGCTCACGGCGCAGGATCTCGACCGTGCGAACGTGCAGACCTTCGAAGACTGGGTCCGCATGGTGCCCGGCGTAACCTTCAAGGATCTCGGGCCCGGCGAGAAGACGATCGTCACGCGCGGCCTCGTGTCCACGGGTGCGGCGACCACTGCCGTGTATTTTGACGAGACCAACATCACGGCTTTCAACGACGGTGAGGGTGGCGGACGAAATGTTGATTTCAAATTGCACGACATCGAACGGATCGAAGTTTTGCGCGGGCCGCAAGGTACGCTCTACGGCGCCAGCGCCCTCGGCGGTACCATCCGTATCATTTCGGCAAAGCCGGAGCTGACGGATTGGTCCGCAGCGGCTGAATTCGAATACAGCAATACCGATTCCGGCGGTGACAACTGGGTTTTCAACGGTCACCTGAACATACCGATCGTCGAGGACGTGTTCGGCGTTCGCCTGGCCGCGTGGTCGACCGACAACAGCGGCTACATCGACAATATTCGCCTGGGAACCACGGACATCAATGACGAAGAAACCGTGGGTGCCCGCCTCATCGCGACCCTGAACGCTACGGAAAACCTGACCCTGACGGCCACGGCCATGATTCAGGAACAGGACATCGGCGACGGTTCACGCTTCAACCGCATCGGCGACGACGCGCTCGTGTTTCCGGGTGAGACCCCGTTTTCGGTTACCGGCGACCTGCAGGTGACCGATTTCAGCCGCAACAGCCGTGTCGATGACCCGACTATTTTATCGCTGGTCGCGAACTACGACATGAGCTTCGGGTCCATTGTCGCGACCACCAGCCTCTATGATCGCGAAATTGAGTTCAACTTCGATTCCACGCCGATCCTGCTGTTTTTCGGGGTGCCGATCAAAGCGATTTCATCCTTTCCCGAGGACCGCGAAATCTGGTCGAACGAAATCCGTTTCAGTTCCAATTTCGACGGCCGCCTGCAGTTCGTCGGCGGCCTGTTTCACCAGGAGGAAGACCTGAAATCGGCGTCGAATGTGTTTACCGTGGATGACAACGGCATCATCAACGAGTCGTCGCCGTCGGTGCTTTCGGTGGTGCGCGACCGCAGCTTCGACGAGACGGCCGTATTCGGTGAGGCGACTTTCAGCATCACCGACCGTTGGGACGTGACCGCCGGCGCTCGTTTTGCCGACTTCGATTTCGTTACCGATGAAAATGCGCTGGTGCCGTTTTTCGGACCGCCGATCGGCCCGGAGCCGACCAAGGCCGGTGGCGACGACAGCTTTATCCTGAAATTCAATACCGCGTATCAAATCTCCGATGATTTCCTGGTTTACGCAACGGCCTCGGAGGGTTTTCGTCGCGGCGGCCTGAATCTGAACGCTTTTGGCGAGCTGTTCGATATTCCGGAGACCTTTGGTTCCGACGAACTGTGGAATTATGAAATCGGTTTCAAATCCAGCTTCCTGGAGGACCGGCTCATTTTCAACGCGACCGCTTATACCCTGGAGTGGTCGGACATTCAGCTGGAAACGGTCAGTGAACTGGGCGGCGCGGAGTTCTTCACGAATGCCGGCGAGGCACGCGTCGACGGACTGGAACTGGAGCTCTTTGCGCGACCGGTGACGGGGCTCAATATCATGGCCGCACTGGGCTATACGAACGCGCGCCTGACAGAAGACGCGCCGCCGCTGAACATTCCCCCGCTGCTGACCGAGGGCCGGGACGGCGATGACATCCCGAACGTCCCGGAGTGGAAAGCCAGTCTGTCGGCCGACTATACATGGCAGGCGTTCGACACGTTTTCAGTGTCACTGGGCGGGTCGGTGGACTATACCGATGATTCCAATACGCGCATCGCGGCCGAAAGAGACCCGTTCAACGTCCGTCTTGAAAGCTCGACGATCGTGGATTTGCGCGCCCGCTTAGAGAGTGAACAGTGGCGTTTCGAACTGTTCGTGGACAACGTAACCGACGAGCGTGCCGAGAACGACGCGATCAACGAAGTGACCAATATCCTGGCCTTCTTCACCAACCGGCCACGAACGGCGGGCGTGCGCGTCGGTTACCGGTTCTAGATCACTCGGGCGCGACGGAAAATAATCGCGGCTGAAGCCGCTCCCACGTTTCTTGTGGGAGCGGCTTCAGCCGCGATTTGTCTCCCACAAGAAACGCTTCGGCCAAGTTGTGGGAGTGGCTTCAGCCGCGATTTTCCTGACCTCCCTCGCTCTGGTCCGGGTTTTTGGTTGAGTCTGCCGCCCCTAAGGCATCCCGCAACGGTTGCAGGAATTCGGTGTAGTCCCGTGCACTGCCCAGCGGGACGGCCGACAGGCCGTCTCGCAGCTGGGTCGCGCTGGCGGTGGACACCAGATTGGCGCTGTCCTGCGGTGACAAACACCGCGGATCCCAATCGAGCCCAAGCCGTTGCAGCAGCGCGCGCATCTGTGCT
>JAVVFH010000069.1:0-14162 GCA_032250585.1 Lysobacterales bacterium | reverse complement strand
CATCAACCTCGCCCGCGGCATCGTGCTGATCCTGCTGATCATCGCCTTCCTGGGCATCTGGGCCTGGGCGTGGAGCAAGAAGCGCAAACCGGAATTCCACGCCGCGAGCATGCTGCCACTGGAAGAGGACGATGGCAAAGTGCCTTCCGACGACGCAACGGGCAACGGCAAGAACGACGGCAAGACTCAAGCGGGGACCAAGGAGTAACCCATGCTGAATTCATTCTGGAACGGGTTCGTGATCATTATCACCATCGGCAGCATTTTCGCCTGCTGGTGGCTGCTGCACTGGACCAAGAGTGTTTCGGACCGGGAAGGAGCGGATGAAATGGACTCCACCGGACACATCTGGGATGAAAACATCCGGGAACTCAACAAACCCCTGCCGCGCTGGTGGCTGCATCTGTTCAACATCACCATCGTTTTCGCGTTGGTCTACCTGGCGATCTACCCCGGCCTCGGCAATTTTGGCGGCCTCAAGGACTGGTCGCAGGAAAAGCGCTACCAGCAGGAGATGGCGCGCGCCGAAGAAATGCAAAAAGCGGTGTTCTCGCGTTTTCGCGACATGGAGCCGAACGAGCTGATCGCAGATGCCGAAGCGCGCCAGATCGGCGGGCGCCTGTTCGCCACCAACTGCGCCATGTGCCACGGTTCCGACGCGCGCGGCGCGCAGGGCTTCCCGAACCTGACGGACGCGCATTGGCAGTGGGGATCTTCCTACGATGCGGTTTTGACCAGTATCACCCAGGGTCGGCGGGCCGCCATGCCGGCGCTGGCCGACGCGCTTGGTGAGGAGGGCTTGCCACAGGTCGTCGCCTACGTACGGCAACTGTCCGGACAACAAGTTGATGTGGAACAGGCTGCGGCCGGCGAACAGCGCTATCAGATGTTCTGTGTGGCCTGTCACGGTCCCGATGGCGGCGGCAACCAGCAGCTCGGCGCGCCGGGCCTGGCCGATGACTACTGGCTATACGGTGGGGACGCGGCGACCATTACACAAACCCTCAGCCAAGGCCGCAACGGCGTGATGCCAGCCTTTGAAAACAGCCTCGGCGAGGACCACCGACGCCTGATCGCCGCCTACGTCAAAGGGCTGTCGGATTCCTGAAGTCCGTGATCTGAGCAGGAGTTGGCGTGAACAACGAGGCGAGAGAAATCCCGGGCCGCTGGAACCAGCGCAAGCGCGACATCGCGACGGTGCTCTGGATCGCGTTCCTGGCCGCCTGCGTCGGCACCTTCGTCATTTTCGCGGTGCTCGACCCGGAGGCGCTCAACGACGCCTGGGTGCTGCCGTGGGAGATGGGCAGTCGACTGGCCTACAGCCTGGGCTTTTTGTTCCTGTTCCTGGTCAGCCTGATCGCCGCTTCCCTGACCGCTTTCATGATTCGCACCGGCCCACCGCCCGGCCATGCCGCCGGTAAAGACGCAAAACCACCGCCGGAAATCCACGAGCCGGAAGCGGAAAACCCCGATCTCGACCTGGGGGACCTTAAGTGACACAGGAGCTCGGGCCGGGCACATCCCTGTATCGAAAAGAGCCGAAGATCTATCCGCGACAGGTGAGCGGGCGTTTCGCCCGTTTGAGGGTAGTTGCGGTGTGGGTGCTGCTCGGCCTGTTTTACCTGCTGCCGTGGATTCAGATCAACGGTAAGCAGGCCATGCTGTTCGACCTGCCGGCGCGCAAATTCTACATTTTCGGTCTCACCTTCTGGCCACAGGATTTCATCTACCTCGCCTTGCTGCTGATCACCGCCGGTTTGTCGCTGTTTTTCTTCACGGCGTTGGCCGGACGGCTCTGGTGCGGTTTTGCCTGTCCGCAGACGGTTTGGACCGAAGTGTTCATGTGGATCGAAAACCGCGTGGAAGGCAATCGCTCGAGGCGAATGAAGCTGGACAAGACACCCTGGAACCTGGAAAAAATTCTCCGCAAGTCCACCAAGCAGGCCCTGTGGATCCTGTTCGCGGCCTGGACCGGCTTTACCTTCGTCGGCTTTTTTACGCCGATCCGTGAGCTCGGGGAAAACGTCCTGACGCTCTCGATGGGCCCCTGGGAAACTTTCTGGATGATCTTTTACGGCGCCGCGACCTACGGCAACGCGGGTTTTCTGCGCGAACAGGTGTGCAAATACATGTGCCCCTATGCGCGCTTCCAGGGCGCGATGTTCGACAAAGACACGCTGATCATCTCCTACGACGAGGAACGGGGGGAACCGCGTGGCGGGCGCCGCAAAACAGCGGATCGCGAGGAACTCGGCTTGGGTGACTGCATCGACTGCACGCTGTGCGTGCAGGTCTGCCCGACGGGCATCGACATCCGTGACGGACTGCAGTACGAGTGCATCGCCTGCGCCGCCTGCATTGACGTCTGCGACCATGTCATGGACAAAATGGAGTATCCGCGCGGGCTGATCCGTTACACCACCGAAAACGCACTTAAGCACCAGGGCACCCGTGTGCTGCGCCCGCGCATCTTTGTCTACGGCGCGCTGCTGCTGATTATTCTCGGCAGCACGCTCTGGTCGATGACTCATCGCGTGCCGCTGCGAGCCGACCTGATCCGCGACCGCAACGCTTTGTACCGTGAACTGCCCGGGGGCATCATCGAAAACGTTTATACTCTGAAGATCACCAACATGGACGACGAAGCGCACATCTATACGATGCGCGTGCTGAACAACGACGCGGTGGAAGTCGATACCTCGCGGGAGCTGCAACTGCAGGCCGAAGAGGTGGCTGGAATTTCGGTGCGGCTGCGCATTCCCCGCTCCGAAGCACAGGGGGTGCAGGCGTTGGAGATCGAGCTGCAGGCCCAGCAGGAACCCAGCATACGCAAAGTATTCAAAGCACGTGCGCTGATGCCGACAGAAGCAGGAAACGAATGATGACCACGCAAGAACCTCCCATGCCCGCGCGAGCCGTTGTGCAGCGTCCCTGGTATCGGGAACCCTGGCCATGGGTCGCGATTGGCATTCCCGCCGTCGCGGTAGTTGCCAGCATGTTCACGCTGTACCTGGCGATCACCAATCCCGATTACCTCGTGGTCGACGACGAGCAATACCAGCAGCTCCATTCCGAGCTCCGGGCCCAGCCTGCCGCCGGCACCGAGGCTGCGGAGCAGCCCGCCGCGCGGGAAAAGGATGATGCAGGGCGCTGACCAGCGGTGCTTTCACTGCGGAGAACCCATACCGGTCGGCACTGATCTCTTCGTCGTCAGGCAGCGGCAACGCAAACCGGTCTGCTGTGCCGGCTGCCAGGCGGTGGCCGAACTCATTTTCGGCACGGGCCTCGGACGCTACTACGAATTCCGCCAGGCGCTCGGCCGCAAGGCCGCCGGGAATATCGAACGGGAAATGGAAGCCTGGCGCGGCTGCGACCAGCGCGAATCGCTGTGGGGCGTCGAGTCGGAAGCGGGCAGACGCGAACTGCTGCTGCAGACCGAGGGTATCCGCTGCGCCGCCTGTGCCTGGCTGATCCGCAGCCACCTGGAATCGCTGCCAGGGGTGCGCTCCGCGCAGGTGGACACCGCCACCGGCTACACCCGCATCGACTGGTCACCCGAAGAAACCCGTCTCAGCCGGCTGGCCGGTGCTTTGATGGAGCTCGGCTACAAGCCCCATCTGCCGCTGGCCAGCGAGGAAGAGCAGGGGCGGCAGCAGGCCCGGCGCGATTCCATGAAGCGCCTCGGGGTGGCCGGGCTGGGCATGATGCAGGTGATGATGTATGCGGTTGGCCTATACGCTGGCGACGCCTTCGGCATCGACATTGCCGTGCGCAGTTTTCTCGAATGGGTCAGTCTGCTGGTGACCCTGCCGGTGCTGCTTTACTCGGGCCGCGTGTTTTTCGAGGGCGCCTGGCGGAGCATCCGGGCCGGGCGGCCCGGGATGGACGTTCCCGTCGCGCTCGCCATTGGCCTGGCGTTTTTGGCCAGTTGCGTCAACTTTTTCCGTGGCAGCGGTGAAGTCTGGTTCGATTCGGTGGTCATGTTCATTTTTTTCCTCTCGCTGGGTCGGCACATCGAAATGATGCTGCGGCACCGCAACCTGCAGGCCGGCGCCGCGCTGGCACGTTTGCTGCCCGAATGGGCCGAGCGGTTGCTGGAGGGCGGACGGGAAACCGTACCGGCGACGGATTTGGCGGCCGGCGACCGGATTCTGGTGCGCGCTGGCGAGGCCATTCCGGCCGACGGACTGATCCGCTCGGGGCGGACGGAAATCGACGAGGCCCTGATGACCGGCGAGTCGCGAGCGCTGCCGCGCGGACCGGGCGAGGCCGTCATCGCGGGCACCATCAACCTGTCGCAGCCGGTGGAGATCGAGGTGACGGCCAGTGGCCAGGAGACCACGATTTCATCGCTGGGAAGGCTGTTGCTGCGGGCCCAGTCGCGGCGGCCGGCCAGCAGCGGAATACCGTCCTGGCTGGTTCCGGCGTTCATCATCGTCGTGCTGTCGCTGGCGGTTGCGACCTGGTTCGGCTGGCAGCTCGTGGATGCCTCGAAAGCCTTCCCAGCCATGCTGGCGGTGCTCGTGGCCAGTTGTCCCTGTGCGCTTTCGCTGGCGCTGCCGGCCGTGCACGCGGCCGCCAGCCGCCGTTTGCTGGACGAGGGCGTATTGCTGACTGACGGTGACAGCCTGCATGCGCTCACCGCTGTCGATACCGCCGTGTTCGACAAGACCGGAACCCTGACCTGCGGCGTTCCCGAAATCGTTGCGATCGAAGTCAATCCCGCCCGCCCGGAGCTCGAATGCGCGGCGCTGCTGCAAGTTGCGGCTGCGCTCGAAAGCGCCTCGTCCCATCCGATCGCGCGTGCCTTTCAGTCCGCGAACACCGGGTGGGCGGCCGGCCAAGCGCGAGCTTTGCCAATCGTCGAAAAGTTCCTGGTGCATCCCGCAGAAGGCCTCGAGGGGCATATCGATGGGCAAGTCTGGCGGATCGGCCAAGCCGCATTCGCCGCTTCGTCGCGGTTTCCGGGAAGCGACGACGGCGTCTGGCTGGCCGATTCGAGGGGCTGGGCGGCGCGTTTCGAACTGCGTGATGGCCTGCGCGAGGATGCGGCAGCCGCGCTGGACCGGCTGCGCGAAGAAGGCATCGAGACCGTCATTCTGTCCGGCGACAGTGCGGAGGCCGTCCAGTCGCTTGCCCGGCGGCTTGGCGTGGAACATTGGTACGCGCGGCAATCGCCGGAGGATAAGCTGCATTATCTGGAAGCTTTACGGCAAGCCGGCAAGCGCGTCCTGATGGTCGGCGATGGCGTCAACGATGCCCCGGTGCTGGCGGCGGCTGATGTGTCCATGACGGTAAAAGGCGGTGCTGAACTGGCCAACAGCGCCGCTGACATGATTCTGACCGGGGAATCGCTGGCGCTGGTCAACCGGGTACGCGGCACCGCGCGGCGGACCCGGCAGCTGGTCATCCAGAACCTCAGCTGGGCCATTGTCTACAACGCATCGGTCATGCCGCTGGCCGTTTCCGGCCTGCTCAAGCCCTGGATGGCGGCGCTCGGTATGTCGCTGAGTTCCCTGCTGGTGGTGGCGAACGCAGCGCGGCTGGCGCGCGAAAAACGTCCCGTCCGGATCGAGCAAGCGGCTGCGGTACAGGAAGTGCCTTCACTGTGAATATGTTGTACCTGTTGATTCCGCTGGCGCTGATGCTGCTCGGCGTCGCGGCGTGGGCGCTGATCTGGGCCATACGCTCGGGCCAGTTCGACGACCTGGAATCACACGGCTGGAGCGTAGTGCTCGACGACGACCAGAAACCGCCTGGCGAACCCGCCCCAGAAGAGACGGATCCGACGGATCCGGGCTCCGACAAAAGGACCGGAAGTGATGGTTGACCCGGCCGTGCTGACCGCCGCCTTTCTGGCCGGGCTGCTGGGCAGCGGGCACTGCTTCAGCATGTGCGGCGGCATCGCTGGCAGCCTTGGCGCAATTTCCGGCCTGTCCGGCAAAAGTTCCGTCGTGTGGCCTGCGGTGCAGTTCAACCTGGGCCGACTGCTGGGCTACGCGGTGCTTGGTGCGCTTGCCGGCGGCATGCTCGGCGCCGCCGGCGACATCATCGCCCTCAAACCCCTCGGCAGGTGGCTGCGCGGATTGACCGCGCTGCTGGTTGCACTGATCGGATTGCGTTTTTTATTCGAGTGGCGTGGCCTGGAGTTCATCGAGCGGGGTGGGGCAGGGCTTTGGCGCCGCATTGCGCCGCTCGCCGCGCGTATCAGCCGGCGGCATGACTGGCTGGGCCGGCTGGGGCTCGGTATCTGCTGGGGTTTTCTGCCCTGTGGGCTGGTTTACACGGTGTTGTTGACTTCGGCCGCTACCGGCAGCCTGGCCGGCGGCGCCGCCACCATGTTCGCGTTCGGCCTGGGCACCTTGCCGTCCATGCTGGGGCTTGCGGTAGCCGCGCCCGCGCTGTCGCAGTTTTTGGCAGATCGGGTCGTGCGGCGCATCGTAGGCTTCAGCCTGCTGGTGCTGGCGGCATGGATGACGATGACGCTGCTGGGTGGGCAAGGCGGTGGCCATGCGCAGCACTGAGCGGTTCATACCGTGGTCGGCCTGGCCTGTTCGACACTGCCCACCGGCAAATTGCTGCAGCGATTCGGCCGGCGCGCGGTCTTTCTGGTCTATGGGTTGATCGCGATGGGCTCTGCTGCACTGGCCGCTGCGGGGCCCTTGGTCCACGACAGCTTCGCTGTTTTCTGTCTGGCTGCTTGCGCAAGCGGCGGTTCAACGCCGTCCCGTTGGAGCGGGTATGCTAACTGCGTATAATGTATATTATGTTAAATAGTGGCAAGGTATGCAGCAAACAACGACATCTCACCGCGATTGTGTAAGATGTGCCGTGCATGCCTGATAACGCGCCTGAACCGGACGACAAGCCATGAATCACCGAATTGACCGCCGTATCCGCATCATCGGCGTGCCGCTCGACCTCGGCGCCAGCAGGCGCGGCACGGATGTGGGCCCCTCGGCGCTGCGCATCGCGGGCCTGGGGGACGCATTACGGCGCCTGGGTTACGAGGTGCCGCGTGAAGAAGACATTCCGGCGCCGGCAATGGAGACCGCCAGCCTCGAGGATCGCGAAGCGCGCTTCAAGCCGCAGATACTGGAGGTTTGCACCCAACTGGCGCAACGCGTGGCCACGGTGTTACAGGCCGACGAATTCCCGCTCGTGCTCGGCGGCGACCATTCCATCGCCATGGGTACGGTGGCTGGCGTGGCCGGACATTATCGCGACCAGAACAAGGAGATCGGACTGATCTGGTTCGACGCGCATGGCGACATGAACATTCCGGGGGTGTCGCCCAGCGGCAACATTCATGGTATGCCGCTGGCGCACCTGCTGGGCAAAGGCGACTTCGACCTGAAGAACATTCTCGGCTTCCACCCGAAAATAAAACCCGAACACGTCGCGCTGATCGGCATCCGGGACATCGACGCGGGTGAACGAAAAATCATTCGCGAATCCGGGATCCACGCGTTCACCATGCGTGAGATCGATGAGCACGGTATGGCGCGGGTGGCGCGCCGTGCGCTGGAGGTCGTCAACGACGGCACGGCCGGCTTCCATATCAGCTTCGATGTCGACGGCTGCGACCCGACCGTAATTCCGGGATCAGGCACGTTGGTGCCGGGCGGCGTCAGCTTCCGCGAAGCGCACCTTTTGCTGGAATACTGCGCGGACGACGGGCGCCTGACGTCGATGGAAATCGTCGAATTGAATCCCTTCCTCGATGAGCGCAACATCAGCGCCGAACGCGCGCTGCAACTGATCCTGAGCGCGATGGGAAAAAGCATTCTGTAACGCCCGGATGTCGTCCCGTCGTCAGGGCTCGAGGATCAGTTTGCCTTCGTTACGGCCGTCGAACAGCATCAGCAGGGTTTCCGGGAACGTTTCCAGGCCTTTTACGATGTGTTCGCGCGAATGCAGCCTTCCCTCCCCCATCCAGCGCGCCATGTCTTTGATTCCACGTGGATATTCGGGCTCGAAGTCGAATACGATAAAGCCTTCCATGCGCGCCCGGTTGACCAGCAACGACAGGTAATTTTCGGGCCCGCGAATCGGCCCGGTGGCGTTGTACTGCGAGATGGCGCCGCACAGTGCGACACGGCCGCGCAAACGCAGAAACGCCAGCGCTGCGTCCAGTGTTTCGCCGCCGACGTTGTCGAAGTACACGTCGATGCCCTGCGGGCAGTGCTTTTTGATGGCCGGGTACAACGCTTCCGCCTTGTAGTCGATCGCGCCGTCGAAGCCGATGTCCTCAATGAGATAACGGCATTTCTGTTCGCCACCGGCGATCCCGATCACCCGGCAACCCTTGATCTTCGCGATTTGGCCGACCAGCGAACCCACCGCACCGGCCGCGCCGCTGACCAGCACGGTCTCGCCTTCGCGGATGGCCGCGACATCGAGAATGCCGAAGTAGGCCGTCATGCCCGGCATGCCCAGGGCGCTCAGGTATTTTGGCAGTGGCGCGGCTCCGGGATCGACTTTGCGCACCCCTGCAGCGTCCGAAAGCCAGTATTTTTGCACGCCGGTGGTCCCGACCACGTAATCGCCCGCCGCGAACTTCGGGTGTTTCGAGTCGATGACCCGCGCGACACCGCCGGCCCGCATGACCGCACCAATCGCCACCGGCTCGATGTAGGACTTGCCTTCCCTGATCCAGCCGCGCATCGCGGGGTCCAGCGAGATGTAGAGTACCTCTGCCAGGAATTCACCCTCCGAGGGTGTCTCGGTGGGCACCATTTCCATCGTCCAGTTGTCGAGTGCAGGCCGACCGATCGGGTAGGAAGCGAGTAGGATCCGTTTATTTTCCATAGACATAGTGCATTATCCTTCGGTTTTACTTCATTACGTCGCGGTCCTCGGGAAAGCGCTCGAACATCGCGGCCACGTAACTGCAGGCCGGCGTCACCTTCAGGCTTTCGGCCCGGGCATGTTCGACCATGGCGCGGTAGAGCGCGCGCGCCAGGCCCCTGCCCTCGCTTTCCCGGGCGACTTTCGTGTGATCGACGACGATGTGGTCATCGCCCTCCTTGTGGTAGGTCATGATGGCTTCACGGCCGATGGTGAACTCACCGCCCCTTGCGGTTTCCCGGTGTTCAATTTCCGGCGAATCGGTTTTCAAGATGTTGTCTCCTTTTGATCCCTGTTGAGTCCACAGGATGCTAGCTCCCGGCGCCCAGATCGACCCGTCTCAGCAGTTGGGCGTTAAGCGCAACGATGACGGTGCTGGCCGACATCAGTACCGCACCCACCGCCGGTGACAGCAGTATGCCCCAGGGCTGGGCGACACCCGCCGCCAGCGGAATCGCCACGATGTTGTAGCCGGCAGCCCACCACAGATTCTGCAGCATTTTGCGGCGCGTCGCGCGCGACAGCTTGACGATGCGCGGGATGTCGCGCGGATCCGATCGCACCAACACGATATCGCCCGCCTCGACGGCCACGTCCGTGCCGGCGCCGATGGCGATTCCGACATCGGCGGTGGCCAGCGCAGGCGCGTCGTTGACGCCGTCGCCGACCATCGCGACGATCTTGCCCTGCTGCTGCATCTCTTCGACTTTCGAGGCCTTGTCCTCGGGCAATACTTCGGCGAACACCGCATCGATGTTCAGTTCTTCTGCCACGGCGTCCGCCACGGCCTGCGCGTCGCCGGTCAGCATGGCCACCTCGATGCCGGCCTCGTGCAGCGCCTGCACCGCTTCGTAGCTCTCCTCGCGGATCGCGTCGGCGACGGCAAAAACTGCGAGCGCGTGGCCCTCGCGAAGGAGGTAGATCGCCGCCTGCCCGCGGTCGGCAGCCTGCCCGGCCCCCTGCTGCAGTTTCGTCGCCACTTCGGCGTTCTCGGACTCGAGCAATGCCGGACCGCCCAGCAGGTATTCCACGCCATCGACGGTGCCCGCGACGCCCTTGCCTGTGATGGCGCGAAAATCTTCGACGGACGGGATCTCGAGTTCGCGTTCCTGCGCGGTCGAAACGATGCCGCGGGCGATCGCGTGCTCGGACTCGGCCTCGATGCCGGCCGCGATGCGCAGGGCCTCGTCCTCGCCGGGGCCTTCGCCTGCGACGATGTCGACCACGCGGAACTCGCCGAGCGTGAGGGTTCCCGTTTTGTCGAAGATCACCGCGTCCAGCTTGCGCGCCTGTTCCAGGCCTCTGCGGTCACGCACCAGCAGCCCGCCCCGGGCACCCTGGGTCGTGGAGATCGACACCACCAGCGGTACGGCCAGGCCCAGCGCGTGGGGGCAGGCGATCACCAGCACCGTGACCGTGCGGACGATCGAAAAATCGATAGTCGCGCCCAGCATCTGCCAGCTGACAAAGGTGATGATGCCGGAAGCAACGGCAACGGCAGTGAGCAGTCGCGCCGCGCGGTCAGCCAGGTGCTGCGAACGGGACTTCGACTCCTGCGCCTCCGACACCAGCCGCATGATTCCCGACAGCTTGGTGTCTTCGCCGACACCCTTCACCTCGACGCGCAGCGAACCTTCGCCGTTGATGGTGCCGGCGATCACCTCGTCACCCTCGCCTTTCGAGACCGGCTCCGACTCACCCGTGATCATGGCTTCGTCGAGATCGCTTTCGCCCTTGCGGATCACGCCGTCCACCGGCACGCTCTCGCCCGGGCGGACCAGCACCAGGTCGCCTTCGGACAACTTATCGACGGTCACTTCCTCACTGCCCTCGTCGGTGATGCGCGTGGCCTTGTCCGGCATTAACTTCGCGAGCTCCTGCAGCGCGCCCTGGGCCTGGGAAATCGAGTGCATCTCGATCCAGTGACCCAGCAGCATGATCGTCACCAGGGTAGCCAGTTCCCACCACAGCGCGGTCGCCTCGAAACCCAGCGTGACGGCCAGGCTGAACACGAACGCCACCGTGATGGCCAGCGCGATCAGCGTCATCATCCCGGGCAGGCGCTGTTTCAATTCATCCCAGGCGCCCTTCAGAAAGACCATGCCGCCGTACAGAAAAACGACGCTGCCGAAGGCGGCCGGAATCCATTGCGAACCCGTGAATTGGGGTGCTGAGTAGTTCAACAGTTCCTGAACGTGCTCCGACCAGAACACCACCGGCAGGGTGAACGCCAGGGAGAGCAGGAATTTGTTGCGGAATCGCTCCGGGCTGTGAGCGGCGTGATCGTCAGAGTGCTGGTCGTTTGCCCGGCTTTCCGGGTCTTCGTCGTGCGCCATGGCGGTCTCCTACCGGTCGATTTCGACGGAGTAGCTGCCATTATAGGCCCGCGTTGATGCAAGCTGCATCTTGCGGCTCTGGCCGCCTCGTGCTGCCTATTTCGCCGGAACCACCAGCGGCTGCGGTTGGCGTTTTACCAGATAGATCAGCCCGGCGATCAGTGCATAGTTGATCAACCCGTAGACAATCGCCGTAACGGTCAGTTCGTCCCAACCCAGTACCGAGGCGCCGACGAATATGGCGAGCACCGTGTTCTGGACGCCGATTTCAATCGCCAGCGCCAGCCGCTCGCCCTTCCGGAAAGACAAAAACCGCGGCAGCAGATAGGCGCTGGCGATCAATATCGACGCCACCGCCAGGCTGTACAGCATGATGGGATAGATCGCGGCGGTCAGAAAATCCCGAACATTGTAAATGCTGACGGAAATGATCATCAGCAGCAGAAAAAGCGAAAGCCGGCGCATGGGGGTGTGCAGCCTGATCGCGAAGTCCGTACGGAAATGTCGGATCAGCATGCCCAGTGCGATGGGCGTTGCCATCACCATCAGCAGTCGCTTGACGATTTCCATGGCGGAAACGATCACTTCGCGGTCTTCCGGGGTGTAACTGAGCAAACCGAGTTTCACCCAGAAGGGCAGCGTGACGAGCAGACAGAGGCTGGATATGGCCGTCAGGGTCACGGACAGCGCGAGTTCGCCGCGGATCGCGAACACGATGGCATTGGAGGAACTGCCCCCCGGGCAGGCGGCGATCAGGATCAGGCCCATGGCGATGGGCGCCGGGACATTCAGCGCCATGGTGAAGAAAAACACCACCGCCGGCAGCAGAATGAGTTGTCCGGCCAGGCCGGTCAGGACCACCTTTGGCCGTTTCGAAATGTCCAGGAACGCCCGGGGCGTGAGCGCCAGCCCCATACCGAAGGTCACCAGGAAAATGACCGTGGGAAACAGTATTTGGGTGGTGAATTCGTAGAATGAACCGGGCATCTTATTTCGAGATCATCTTCCAGAGGTGGGTGTATTTGAACCGCCGCCGCATCTCGTCGCTCATTTCATTCACGCGAACGTGTTTCTTTATGCCTGCCCCTTCGAGGATTCGGTTCATGAAATTGTAAAGCGCGGTGACGGAGATGATGTCGTACAGCCCTTCTTCCGAGTACCCCGCCGCGTAGATCGCGTCCGCGTCGGCGTGGGTCATGCCCGCCGGATCCCTGGTAAGGCGCCGGACATAGCTCAACACCGGTTTGAGCTTAGCGGGCAGCGAGGCGTGGTCCACATCGATCATCATGTTGCCGAAAACTTCCGCATCGATCCCCCAGGCTTTGGCATGATCCCGATGCGCATGAAAGCAGTAATGACAGTCATTGAGCGATGAGACATAGGCGGCGATCAGCTCGCGCTCGCCTTCGGTGAGTTCGGACTCACTGCGTAAAATCGCGTCGTGATATTCCAGCAGCGGCAGAATGCCTTTTTCTGAATATTTTTTAAAAAGACCGTACAGTTCCAGGTTGGGGATGGAGGGGAAAAATGACATTTTTCAGTTCCTTGTGTGTGCTATTGATAAAGTGTGCAGAGTTGATAGAGGGAAGTCACGATTCGATACGGCGGGCCGCCTGTTCTCTCAATTTCTTCAAAGCCTTCAGCAGGAGTTCTTTTTCACCTGGCGCCAGCACCTCTTCGAGAAATTCTCCATAATCCTGCATGATGGGAAACAATGCCCCGCAATAAGTGACGCCCAGTTCGCTCAGGCCGACCAATTTGCTGCGCCCGTCCTCGGCATTGCGCATCTCGACGATCATGTTTCTTTTCATCAGCAGCGCCAGCGTTCGGGTCACGGTCGCCCGGTCCAGCCCGGTTCGCTGGGCCAGTCGCGATGGTGAAATCCTGCCGTGCTGACCGACCATGCCGAGGATACGAACATCCCGTTGCGTCAGCCGCTGGATGGCGACCAGGTCGGGATGCGTATGCGACGCCACCGCCCTGTGGACCAGCAATTGGGTCTGCGCCAAGCGGTAAGGAAGATGGTCATCAACCTTGAACCCGCCATCATAAAAAGCCAGTCCCGACGGTTCCGCGGCCGCGCCACCTGCCCGTTCCGCTTCGCGGCCGGCCTGGAGTTTTTTCACGAACCATCCTCTTGGATTTGTGAAGTCCCTGCGTTTGATCTTTCTTTCATTGAGCGCACGATAGCCAGATATAGTTGAAAAAGTCAACTATAATTTTTTGGTATTTCATGACAGAAAAAGGTTTGGCGGATTGATTGGTGCCCGGGGCCGGACTCGAACCGGCACAGCCTTGCGGCCGAGGGATTTTAAGTCCCTTGCGTCTACCAATTTCGCCACCCGGGCGGAGGGGAACTCAAAAGCGCTCATTGTACCGCCCGTCGCGTCCAGGAAAAAGCAAAGCGAGACTGGGTGCCGCCTAACAGGAAAAGCATGGAGGCTGAAATGTAAATGCTTTGTTCTATTGACTCGCTGAGCAATAAGGTGCGCGTGTTGTTTCGGCGTTGCCCGGGTTGCCTGACGGAACCGATAAATTCTTGCGCACGCTACTGCCTTTTCGATTTGGTGCAGTTTCTTTCAGCGGGTCGCCAATCTTTTGCAACTCGAACGGTATTTGTTACTCGCGGTCCACCTGTTTCCCAGCCGGCTGCTAATCCGCGCCTTTGCGATCTGCACTATTTGCTATTCCGGTTTGACCGATGCGGTTTTGCCGTGCAACTCCTATGTTACCGTCCGATGAAAAGTAATTCGCCAACTGACCGAGACGGAAGAGAAGCAAAGCCGAATAAGCAGACTTCCAGAGGGATGCCCGCCGAGATCGATTTGCAGACTGTATGCAACCAAAGCAGGAGAGTCACCCCATGTATCACAATAACTCCTTCACCCTCAAGAACGTACGGCGCAATCCAATAGAGAGCCAAACTTCCAATAGACCTGCGCTTGACAGGCGCCCGTTTCCAGTGTGCGCACTTCG
>JAVVFH010000068.1:0-14431 GCA_032250585.1 Lysobacterales bacterium | reverse complement strand
GGGTGGATGGCCAGGCGGTGCGTCTGTCGCGCAAGGAGTACGACTTGCTGCGCCTGCTGATTGTCCACCGCGGCAAGGTGCTTACTCATCAGCACATACTGCGTGAGGTCTGGGGTGCGGCTCAGCAGAACGAGACGCACTACCTGCGCGTGCTGGTGGGCCAGCTTCGCCACAAGCTGGGCGACGAGCCGGCCCGCCCCCGCTTTATCGTCACCGTGCAGGGGGTCGGTTACCGCCTGGCGGTGCCGGCTGGCTGATCCCGCCGGGGCGCCGCGCGGGTGGTCTGCTGATAGCCCTCAGTGATAGCCGGACGCGCTGCTGACTTTGCCGCGGAATACCCAGTACACGTAGCCGGTATAGCCGAGGATCACCGGCAGCATAACGGCGGCACCGGCCAACAGCAGGGCCTGGGCGTTGGGCGCCGCCGCCGCTTCCCGGATGGTCAGTGAGTAGGGAATCAGGTAGGGGTAAAAGCCGATCAGCAGGCCGATGTAGCCCATCACGAACAGGGCCACGGACCAGAAGTAGGGGCGGTAAACGGCGCCGTCGCGAATGCCCCTCAACAGTCTCCAGAACGCAAGCGCCACCAGGATCGGCACGGGGCTGAAGACCAGCAGCCGCGACCAGTCCACGTCCGGATAGTTCAGGCCCCAGCGCTGGGCGGGCGGAGCCGCCAGCGCCGGCACCCAGACGCTGACGACGGCGATCATGACCACGACGACGACGGCGGCGATGACTGCCGATCTGCGACACCAGGCTTCCAGTTCGCCTTCGGTCTTGACGATCAGCCAGCTCGCACCGAGCAGGGCGTAACCCCAGAGCAACGCGCAGCCGGTGACGAAAGAAAACGGTGTCAGCCAATCGAACATGCCGCCGGCGAAACGCCCGTCCTCGAGCGGGATGCCCTGCACCAGCGCGCCGAGGATCAGGCCCTGGGCGAAGGTGGCGGCGACCGAGCCCCAGTGGAAGGCCTGATCCCAGAGCCGCCGCGCGCTGCCTTCGGCCCTGAAACGGAATTCGAAGGCCACGCCGCGGAAGATCAGCGCGGTGAGCATGAAGCCGATCGGCATGTAGATCGCCGGCATCAACGCGGCGTAGGCCCTCGGAAAGGCTGCGAACAGGCCGGCGCCGCCGAGCACCAGCCAGGTTTCGTTGCCGTCCCACACCGGGGCGACGGTGTTCATCATCACGTTGCGCTGCTCGTCCTTTTCCACGAAGGGAAACAGGATGCCGATGCCCAGGTCGAAGCCGTCCAGCAGGACGTAGAGCATCACCGCCAGCGCCAGCAGCCCCGCCCAGATAAGCGGCAGGTCGAGAAAGTCCATGCGCTAAGCCTCCCCCTCGGCCGTCAGCCAACCGGCCAGCGGCGTCTTGCGCCGCGATGGAATGTCGATGTCCTCAGGCGGGCCGCGCCGTGCCAGCCGAGCCATGTAGGTGATGCCGGCACTGAACACGATCCCGTAGACGAAAACGAAGACGATCAGGGACATGCCGACGGCCTTCGCGGTTACCGGCGAGGCCGAATCCGCGGTCCGCAGCAGCCCGTATACGGTATAGGGCTGGCGGCCCACTTCGGCGGTGATCCAGCCGGCCAGCACGGCCAGGAAACCGGCCGGGCCGCTAAGCAGGCACAGCCGCTGGAACGCGCGCGCCCGGCCGAGCCGGCCGCGCCGCCACAACCAGGTGCCCCAGCCGGCCAGCAGCAGCATCAGCATGCCAAGCCCCACCATGAAGCGGAAGGCCCAGAATACGATCGCCACCGGCGGCCGCTCGTCGGCCGGCCATTCGCGCAGGCCCTGGATGCCGCCGTCGAATGAGCCGGTCACCACCAGGCTGCCAAGGCCGGGCAGGGCGATTTCACCCCGGTTTTTGGCCGCCGCCTGGTCGGGCCAGGCGAACAGAATCAGTGGCGCGTCGCTTTCGTAGGTTTCCCAGTGGCCTTCCAGGGCGGCCAGCTTGGCCGGCTGGTCACGATGCACCTGTACACCGTGTTCGTGCCCGGCGATGATCTGCAGCGGCGCCACGACCACCAGGAAGGCCACCGACATCTTCAGCATGATCAGGGCCGCCTGGCGGTGCGTGCCCTTGAGCAGATGCCAGCAGGCGACCGCAGCCACCACCAGGCAGGTCGTCAGGTAGGCGGCCAGCACCATGTGGGTCAGCCGGTAAGGGAAGGAGGGGTTGAAAATCACCTGCAGCCAGTCGGTGGCGTAAAAAATGCCATCCCGCAATTCGAAACCGGCCGGCGTGTGCATCCAGCTGTTGGCAGCCAGAATCCAGAAGGTCGAGATCAGCGTGCCGACCGCGACGATACAGGTAGCGGCGAAATGCAGCGCCGGGCTCACCTTGTTCTGCCCGAACAGCATGATGCCGAGAAAGGAAGCCTCGAGGAAAAAGGCAGTGAACACCTCGTAACCCAGCAGCGGGCCAAGCACGTTGCCGGTGGCTTCGGAGAACAGGCTCCAGTTGGTGCCGAACTGGTAGCTCATCACTACGCCCGAGACCACGCCCATGCCGAAGGATACGGCGAAAATCTTGACCCAGAAGCGGTACAGGCGCATGAACACGTCCTGTCCCGTTTTCAGCCACAGGCCTTCGAGCAGGGCCAGGTAACTGGCCAGGCCGATGGTGAAAGAGGGAAAAATGATGTGAAAGGAGATGGTGAAAGCGAACTGCAGGCGGGCGAGCAGCAGCATGTCGATGCCTTCGGTCATGCCTTCGGTTCCTCCTGTCGCGCATTCACTTTGTTCCGGGCCTGGCCCGATTCGTGCGTCCGTCGGGCCCGGCTCTTTTCATAGTATATTCAATTCACCCCGAACAGGGCATTGGCGTTCCGGAGGATGGCGTACTATCAGGCTGCGCGGCGATCTGGCTGCCGGACAATCCGCCCGCCGCCAGGTTATTGGCAAAGTTTTCCTGCGTGTGAACCACGCTTTGCGCAATCGTCTGCCCCGCATCCAGTTGGAAAGCCCGCATGGACCGGCCGTGTTTTCTGATTACTCTTTCGTATCGGTTGTCCGGAATTAACGCCAATGTTTTCACGAGTTTCAGGAAACTTGTTGTCGTTGACAACAGGGTTTTCGGAGGGCACACTAACCCGGTGTGGGCATCCGATTTCTGGGAAATCTGTCCGGTAAAGGGGGCTTGACCAAACTGGCCACGGATCGGCCGATGAAGCGCCAGCAGGGAAGCAAGGTGACAAACGACCGCCGGCCGTGACTTGACCGACAGAAAACCTTAATTTCTCAAGGAGATAAAAAAATGCGTCCTCGTCTTTCTATCGAACGACAGTCTCGCCAGAAGAGATGGAGCGTTCATTCGCTGATATACGGATTATTGGCCGCGCTGTTGCTGGTATCCGCGCAAGGCGTCCTGGCGCCTGCGGCGTTCGCACAGGACACCTGTCCCGCCGTCATCCAAGGCAACTCTCTCAATTGCACGACGGCAGCGATCACGGTCGCCGATGTCGCCGTAGTGCCCGGGCAGAGCACGGCCTGCCTGGCCGGCACGACGATTCCGCTCAATCTCGAAGTCAATTTCGAGTCGAACAAAAACTCCAGCGTGTTCGACGTGAGTGTCTGGTTCGCACAAGACGGTGGTGCGATCGACGATCCGGCCGGCGCCCAGAGCTGTATTTCCAAGCCCATTGACGCCGGTATTTTCGGCGACCCGCCGGATGAATTGGTTCAGGTTACGACGATACCCCCGGCTGCTGACGGCGACACTTGCCCCGATACACTCAGCGGAACGAAGGGCGTATTTTTCACTGATCCGTTCGATCAGGTTCTGGTCGATTGCAACGCCTCCCTCGGCGGTGCGCCCCTGGAGGCCCTGGTGGCCTGGAAATCGTCCGGCGGTGGCGCCACCTGTTCGGAGGGAAATCTGGCGGATCTGGCCAATTTCCAGTCCTCCCAGTGTTCTTTGAACACCACTCACGTTCTGGCACTGGACGTCGTGGGTGAATTGACCATCGTCAAGTCGTCAGATATCGACAGCACCTTCGACTTTACGACGACCGGGGGCTGGGCCAACGACTGCCTGAGCGACTGCCCCGAGATCACCGCTTTCACACTGGACCCTGCCGGCACACCCGGCACGGACGACACGCAGGTTCTGCGGGCTGGGCTCGGCGACACGATCACCGTGACGGAGGACGTTATCGAAGACCTCCTGGGCATCTCCTGCACGATCACCGGCACGGATACGCCGGCCCTGACGCCGACGGTCGATGTGACCACAGGGGAAGTTTCGCTGACCCTTGACGGCAGCGAACCTTTCGTCACCTGTACCTACACCAACAATGAAGTAACACCGGATAGCCGCCAGGTGACTGTCAGCAAAACCTACAGCGATTCGAACACGAGCCCGGTAAGCGTCAGCCTCGCTTGCGGCGCGACCGGAACCGTACTGAACAGTCCCCAGCAGGCGACGCCCGGCGGTACCGACGCCGTTTTCAATGTCGTTCCGGCTTCCGAAAGCGACCCGGTTTGCACCGCCACCGAACAGGTTCCTTCCGGTTATACCGCGGATCAATCGGCTTGCGTTGATATGACGGTTGATGTCGAAGACACCACAAGCTGCACCATCATCAATACGCTGAACCAGGATACGATCACCGTGACCAAGTCCTTTACGGATGACAACACCTCCAGCGTCAGCGTGGGTTTGAGCTGCAGCAATCAGAACATCGACATCGAGCAAACGCCGCTGGATACCGCGGGCGGGGTGGACAACAGTGCTGTATTCTCGCTGAGTGGTTTCGACGAAGGTGATACCTGCACGGCGACCGAAACGGTGCCGGAAGGCTACGTGGCCGACGAATCTGACTGCGCGGCCGTGGCACCGGGCGGACGCTGCACGATCGTCAACACGCCTGCGATCGAGTCAACGGTGGCGCGCTTCGAGGTCACGAAGGACTTCGTACCGGACAACCCGATGCCGGTAGAAGTGTCCATCGTGTGTAACACCGGCCTGCCGTTGCAGCAAAGCAAGGTGATCGACGAAGACAGTTCCGTAACCTTCATCGTCACGGAGTTCCTGCCCGGCGAGATGAACTGCACGGTCACCGAGGAAGAAATCAGCGGCCACACCGTTGAGTACGTCCCGGGCGACCTGGACGGTGAAGCGGCGTCGCTCGGCAGCGACGGCAGTTGTCAGTTCATCGAAGTGGGTGGCGGTAATTTCACCTGTGAGATCACCAACACGGCAGAAGACGCGACCTATACGGTGACGAAGGATTGGGAATTCTTCAACGATGGCGGTGACCTGTCGTTCAGCGACGAAGTCACCGTGACGGTCGAATGTTCCGCCTTCATTCTTGAAGTGGACGGTGAGGCTCCGCTCGAGGATACGATGATGGTGGATGTCATACTGGGCGACGGCGATTCGGCTGTACTCACGATCGACACGACGGCAGGCCCTGCGAGCTGCTCAGCCACCGAAGACTTCACCCAGAGTGGTGTCGAGCCATCCTCTGAAGGCTGTGGTAACACGCCGCTGTCCCCGGGTGGTTCGCACACCTGCGCGTTCACCAATACGCTGTTCTTCGAGGGTATCCCGACCCTCAATCAGTACGGCATGGCCTTGCTGGCCTTGCTGATGTTGGGTGTCGGTGCGATCGGCATCAGGCGTTTCGTCTGAGTATCCTGACGACACGCTGAAAAAGGCGTAATACAACCCCGCGGCAGCCAGGCTGTCGCGGGGTTTTTTTATGGCGTAAGGGAAGCGCCTGGAGCGGGGTATGGGTCGGCGCGCGCGAGCTAGTCCTGGAAACTCTGATAGGTTTCGAGGCGTTTTTCCAGCTGCTGCAGCTCTTCGGTGACTTCCTGCAGCGATTCGCGCAAGCGCTCGACCGTCGAGCGGATGTGCATCATCTCGGTCGACGCCTGAACTTCCGCCGGGCTGTCGCCCGTGCCGGTGAGCAGCCAGGTCGGGCTCACGTTCAGCATACCGGCCAGCATCAACAGGCGGTTCGAACGGGGTTGCGAGCGGCCGGATTCCCAGGCGTGCATGGTGTTGGTTTTGACGCCTAGCCGGCGCGCCAACTGAGCGGCGGAGAAGCCTTGCGCTTCGCGCGCGATGGCAATGCGTTCGCCCAATAATTCCATGGCCTTGATGGCTGCATCGTCGTCATTCAAATTCATGAGAGCTCTCTTTTTTGCGGCATCTTCATTCTGCCGTGACCGTATCATGCTACCAGAGCTTGGGCTGAATGTTGTACCCGGAGTAGCAGGCAATCGAAGGCGCTCGCGCCTACAGGGTGTTTCACCAGGCACTGCGGGTTCAGCTGACGGCGATGGAACTGCCCTGCTCGCCTGCGAGGGACCTTATCCAGCGCAGCAGGTACTCCGCGAAGCTGCGCCGCACGACGATGTCGAAAGTCGGTAATTCGTCGACCGCGCAGATCAGCACGTTCGCTTTTGCCAGGCCGCTTTGCGCACAGCTGTCAGTTCTGAACGCCCGCGGGTGGAAATCCAGCGTGCAGCCAGCGGACAACAGTTCGCGGACCAAGGGCCCGCGCAGGCGCAGCAGGATCTGGCCGCCGCTGACTTCGTTCACCGCTGCGTATTGACCGTTCAGTGCGGCAGCCAGTTGCCCGGCCAGATCGCCCGCCGGTTCATTGGTCAAAATCAGCCACTCGTCCGGTCCCAGCCACAGCGCGCGGTGGGCGCCTGTCGTTACGGTGTTGGGCGCTGTCGGCAGCTTCTGCCCAAGGACCGCCTGCACGGCATCGGCGAACTCCGGATCCGCAGGATCCCCGCGCAGATTGATGTGCGTGAGCGACGTCATGATTTCGATTTTCAGCGCGGCCTGCCCGCTCGCCTGGCCCGTCGTGGCGACAAAACTCTCCAGCCCGTGCCGGCGCGACAAGGTCTCAGACATGCTGCCGCTCCCCCTGCGGATCGTAAAACGGCGGCGAAACCACCTCGACCGCCAGCGGCTCGCGGGCGGGCAGGGCCGCGTAAACGCTTTCGCCCCGGCGCGCCCGGCCGCCGGCAAGCAGCGCCAGCGCGATCGGGTGGCCCAGGACGGGGCTCATGTAACTGGAGGTGATGTGGCCGCACATCGGCGCCGGCGCAGTCGTGTCCGGGCGGTCCAGCAACTGGGTGCCTTCGGGCAATACCGTGCGGCCGTCGAATGATCGCAGGCCGACCAGTTGCTTGCGGTTCTCGCGCAGGCAGTCGGGGCGGGAAAGGGACCGTTTGCCGATAAAGTCCTTGTCTTTCGACAGCAGCCAGTTCATGCCCAGATCGACCGGCGTCACCGAGCCGTCGGTGTCCTGGCCGACGATGATGAAGCCTTTTTCGGCGCGCAGCACGTGCATGGTTTCCGTACCGTATGGAGTGATACCGAAGGATTTGCCGGCCGTCATGACCCGTTCCCACATCGACAGCGCATGGCGGCTGTCGATGTTGATCTCGAAAGCGAGTTCACCGCTGAAGCTGACCCGGAACAGCTGCACGGTCAGGCCCGTCAGTTCCGCCGGCCGGACGCTCATGAATGGAAAGTGCTCCGGTGCCAGGTCGACGCTGCAGCCCAGGTTCTGCAGGACCTCGCGGCTGTTGGGCCCGGCGACCGCGATGGTGGAGCAGTGGTCGGTCAGCGAGGTGAGATACACCTTTAGCTCCGGCCACTCGGTCTGCAGCCAGGATTCCAGCCAGGCCAGCACCGCGGCCGCACCGCCTGTGGTAGTGGTCAGGTAGAAATGCTGTTCGCCGAGGCGCGCCATCACGCCGTCGTCCATGACCATGCCGTCTTCGCCGAGCAGGATACCGTAGGCGCAGCGCCCGACCTTCATGCGCCCGACGTCGTGGGTGTATATCCGCTCCAGGAACGTCACCGCGTCGGGGCCGCGCACGTCGATCTTGCCCAGCGTCGAGGCATCCATGACGCCGACGCCTTTGCGGACCGCCAGGCATTCGCGTTCCACCGCCTGGTGCAGGTCCTCGCTGGCGCGCGGAAAGTAGTGCGGCCGGTGCCACTGGCCGACGATTTCCATCGGCGCCCCGGCGGCTTCGTGCCAGTCGTGGATCGCGGTCTTGCGGACCGGTTCGTAAAGGTCCCCGACGCTTTCGCCGGCAAGCACGCCCAACGACACCGGCGTGTAGGCCGGGCGGAAGGTGGTGGTGCCGACCTCGGGAATGGTCTTGCCCAGGATTTCGGCGAGCACCGCCATGCCGTTGATGTTGCCCAGCTTGCCCTGGTCGGTGCCAAAACCCAGCGCCGTGTAGCGCTTGACGTGCTCGACATTTCGGTAACCCTCGCGCACGGCCAGGCGGATATCGGCGACGCTGGTGTCGTTCTGGTAATCGAGAAATTGCTTGGGGCAGTGATCCGGGTCCTGCTCGGCGGGCACGCGCCACAGGGGCTCGGGCGGATTGGTTTCAGGCTCGCTGGTTGGCGGCACCGACAGCTTGCCCGCCTGCAGACCGCAGGCTTCGACTGCCTGGCGGCCGGCATCGAGCCCGTCCTGAAGGCACTCAGCGGTGGACCACTTGCCATTGCCGGCGCCGGCAGAGCACTGCGCCTGCGTCCGCTCGCCGGGAACGAAACAGTGCTGCTCTTCGTCCCAGCGGTTTTTGCCTCCGGATTGCGAATGCAGGTGCACCGCGGGGCTCCAGCCGCCGGACATCGCCAGCAGGTCGCATTTGACGCTGATATCGCTGTCCACGGTTTTCGTCGGATCGCCGTCCCAGCGGGCGATCTTCGCGCTGCTGACGCGCTTGCCGCCGGCCGTGCCGGTGACGATGTGACCCTTGAGCACGGTGATGCCTGCCGCCGTGGCTTGTTCGCCCCATTCGCCGGCGCCGGCGGCCCGGCTGTCGACGACCAGCACCCGGGCGCCGACGGCGTTCAGATCGAGCGCCGCCCGGTAGGCCGAGTCGTTGTTGGTGAAGACCAGTGCCCGCTCGCCCGGGCAGACGGCGTAACGGTGTATGTAACTGCTGACGGCAGAAGCGAGCATCACGCCTGGCCGGTCGTTGTCGCAGAAAACCAGCGGGCGCTCGAAGGCACCCTGCGCCAGCACCACCTGTTTCGCGCGCACCCGCCACAGTCGTTGGCGGGGGCCGCCGCGCTCCGATTCCGGCAGGTGATCCGTGCAGCGTTCGGCGACAGTCAGGAAATTGTGGTCGTGGTAGCCGAACACCGTGCTGCGCGGCAGCATGAGGACCTCATCGGCGCTGGTCAGCCTGGAAACCGTTTCGCGCAGCCAGTCGGTCGCCGGCTGGTCATCTATTTCTACGGCGGAACCCAGCAGGCTGCCGCCGAACTCGCCCTGCTCGTCGGCGATGATGACTCGCGCGCCCGACTCGGCGGCGGTCAGCGCGGCCATCAGGCCGGCCGGGCCGGCGCCGGCGACCAGCACGTCGCAGTGGGCGTTGCGGTGCTCGTAGCGGTCGGGATCGGGGCCGTCCGGGGTCGTACCGAAGCCGGCCGAGGCGCGCAGAATTTTCTCGTAATGCGGCCACATGAACTGCGGCCTCATGAAGGTCTTGTAGTAGAAGCCGGCGCCGAGGAAGCGCCCCAGCAAGCCGCTGACGGCGCCGAGATCGAAGTCCGGGCTCGGCCAGCCGCGCGTCGACCGGGCGCTCAAGCCCTCGTAAAGTTCGACCTGCGTCGCCCTCAGGTTGGGCTCCGCCGTGGCCCCGTCGCCAAGCTGGACGATGGCGTTCGGCTCTTCGCTGCCGCAGCCGACGATCCCGCGGGGGCGGCGCAACTTGAAGCTCCGGCCGACCACCTGCACGTCGTTGGCCAGCAGCGCAGAGGCCAGTGTATCGCCAGCAAAGCCCTGCAAGGCCTTGCCGTCGAAACGGAAGTTCAGGGGCCTGGAGCGGTCAATGCGTCCGCCTTTTTCGAGTCGCCGCCGCTGCATGGCGCTAACCCGCATAATTCTTGCCGTCGAAGGGCAGGGGGTAACTGCCTTCGATCGCGTAACTGACCGTATCGCGCTGCACACCGAACCAGCGCCGGCAGCCCTGGCTGTGGTTCCATAATTCGCGGTGCGCGCCGCGCGGGTTGCTGCGGTTGAACAGGTAATCGGCCCAGGCTTCGTCGCTCAGCGCCTGCGGGTCTTCGGGACGCGAAATCCCGGCCTCGCCGCCATAGCTGAACTCGGTTTCAGCGCGTTCGCCGCACCAGGGGCATTCGATCAACAGCATGACAGGCGAACCTCCATGTTCAGTGGGCGACGGCCGCAGCGCCGTGTTCGTCGATCAGTGCGCCGGTCGTGAAGCGTTGCAGATCGAAAGGCGCGTTCAGGTCGTGTGGCCGGTTCTGCGCCATCGTGTGTGCAAAAACCCAGCCCGAGCCAGGGGTAGCCTTGAATCCGCCGGTGCCCCAGCCACAGTTGAAATAGAGACCGTTGACCGGGGTCTTGGAGATGATCGGGCAGGCGTCCGGGCAGATGTCGACGGTACCGCCCCAGGTTCGCATCAGGCGCACCCGGCTGAACACCGGGAACAATTCGATGATGGCCTGCGCGGCGTGTTCAATAGTCGGAAAGCTGCCGCGCTGGCCATAGCCGAGGTAAGCGTCGATGCCGGCACCAACCACCAGCTCGCCCTTGTCCGACTGGCTGATGTAGCCGTGCACCGCATTGGACATGACCACCGTGTCCAGCAGGGGCTTCAGGGGCTCTGAAACAAAAGCTTGCAGGGGGTGGCTCTCGACCGGCAAGCGCAGTTCGGCCATCGTCGCCAGCACGCTGGCGTTACCCGCCACCACCACCCCGACCTTGGGGCTTTTGATGAAGCCCCGCGTCGTGTCGACGCCGGATACCCGGCCCGCTTCGCGGCGGATGCCCGTGACCTCGCACTGCTGGATGATGTCGACGCCCAGGGCGTCCGCGGCCCGGGCGTAGCCCCATGCCACGGCATCGTGGCGCGCGACGCCCGCGCGGGGTTGCAACGAGGCGCCAAGGATCGGGTAGCGGGCGCTAGTGGCCGTATTGAGCGCCGGAATCGCGCGCTTGATCTGTTCCCGTCCGACGATCTCGGCGTCGATGCCGTTGAGCCGGTTGGCGTTGACGCGCCGCTCGATGTCGCGCATGTCCTGCAAGCTGTGGCCGAGGTTATAGACGCCGCGCTGGCTGAACATGACGTTGTAGTTCAGCTCCTGG
The DNA here is from genome assembly GCA_032250585.1 of Lysobacterales bacterium. Taxonomy (GTDB): domain Bacteria; phylum Pseudomonadota; class Gammaproteobacteria; order Xanthomonadales; family SZUA-36; genus JAVVFH01. The sequence continues at coordinate 3,312 of JAVVFH010000068.1, read as the reverse complement.
CTCAAGCCTTCCCAGAGCTTCAGCGCGTGTTCGTACAGCAGCGAAGCCTCGGTCCAGAGGTAATTGGAGCGCACGATTGTCGTGTTGCGGCCGGTGTTGCCGCCGCCGATCCAGCTTTTCTCCAGCACAGCGATGTTCTTCATGCCGTGCTCTTTCGCCAGGTAGTAGGCTGTCGCCAGCCCGTGACCGCCGCCGCCCACGATGACGGCATCGTATTCCGGTTTCGGGTCCGGGTCACGCCACGCGGGCTGCCAGTCGCGATTGTGGCTCAGCGCGTTGCGCAGCAGGCTGAAGGCGGAATAGCGGGTCATCTCAGGTCACGGTCCGCGCTGCTGTCACGCGTTGGCGTCATTGACGTCCCGCAAGCGCTCGTTGCGCGGATCGAACGGACTGTCCGGCACCACGGTCGCCGGGTATTTTTTGCCGAGGATTTCGATCTCCAGTTCGCTGCCGTGCTCCGCCAGCGCGGGTTCGACCATCGCGAGCGCCAGCGATTTGCCGACCCGGAAACCAAAGCCGCCGCTGGTCGCCCGGCCGACGATCTCACCGTCCCGGAACAGGGCATTGTTGCCCAGCACATCGGCGTCGTCGACTGGGCCGACCTCGAGCGTTACCAGGCGGTGGCCGCTGCCGTCCCGCTGGCGCTTCAACAGCGCCTCGCGGCCGATAAAGTCGCCCTTGTCCGGCTTGACGAAGCGCTCCATTGCCGATTCGTAGGCCGAGTATTCGATCGACAACTCAGTGCCGATCATCCGGTAGGATTTTTCCAGCCGCATCGAGTCCATGGCGCGGATGCCAAAGGGCTGCAGGCCGAGATCAACGCCTGCCGCGAACAGCGCGTCAAAGATGCGGTTCTGGTATTCGATCGGATGGTGCAGCTCCCAGCCCAGTTCGCCGACATAGCTGACGCGCATGGCGTTGACCGGCGCCATCGCGACCACGATGTGCCGGGCGTTGAGCCACGGGAAGGCCTGGTTGGAAAGGTCCGCGTCCGTGACGCGCTGCAGAAGCTGCCGGGACTTCGGGCCCGTCACCACCAGCACGCCCTGCGAGCCCGTCAACTGCGTGAACTGCACCGAGCCGTCTCTCGGCATATATTTTTGCAAATAATCGTGATCCAGCCGCTGCCAGGCACCGGCCGACACCAGGTAGAAAGAATCAGCGCTTTCGCGCTGGATCGTGAACTCGGAATGCACGCCGCCGTTGTTGTTGAGCGCGTGGGCAAGGGCAATGCCGCCCACCGCTGCGGGCAGGCTGTTGGCGACGAAACCGTCCAGAAACGCCTCGGCCCCCGGCCCCGAAACCCGGCACTTGGCGAAGGCGGTCATGTCCAGTAAGCCGACGTGGCGCGTGACGTTGTCGATTTCCCGGCCGATCGCCTCGAACCACTTCGAGCGCCGGAACGACCAGTCGTCTTCCTGCGCCATGCCGCCGGTGGCGAAAAAGTTGGGTCGCTCCCAGCCGAATTTCTGTCCGAACACGGCGCCGAGTTTTTTCATGCGCCCGTAGCACGGTGCCATGCGCAGCGGCCGGCCGGCCGGGCGTTCCTCGTCGGGGTAGTGGACCCTGAACACGTGCGCGTAGGCTTCTTCGTTTTTCTCGATCAGGTAGGGCTTGGTAGCGTAGTCGCCGAAGCGCCGCGGCTCGACGCCAAGCATGTCGATGGTCGGCTCGCCCTCGATGATCCACTCGGCCAGTTGCCAGCCGGCGCCGCCGGCCGCCGTGATGCCGAAGCTGTGCCCCTCGTTGAGCCAGAAATTGTCCAGCCCCCAGGCCGGGCCGATGATCGGGCTGCCGTCCGGCGTGTAGGCGATCGCGCCGTTGTAGACGCGTTTGATGCCGACCTCGCCGAAGGCCGGCACGCGCGCGATCGCTGCCTCGATGTGTGGCACCAGGCGTTCGATGTCCTCCTGGAACAGTTCGTACTCGGCGCGCGGATTCGGGCCGTCCACGTAACAGGCGGGCGCGCCTTTCTCATAGGGGCCGAGGATAAAGCCGCCGGCCTCCTCACGCAGGTACCAGGAGCCGTCCGATTCGCGCAGCACCGCCATCTCCGGCAGGCCCTCGCGCCTGCGCTGCTGCAAAGCCGGGTGCGCCTCGGTGACGATGTACTGGTGTTCTACCGGCATGACGGGCAGGTCGAGGCCAACCATCGCGCCGGTTTGGCGTGCGTAGTTGCCGGTGGCCGAGATCACATGTTCGCACTCGATGTCTCCCTGGTCGGTACGAATCAGCCAGGCGCCTGAGGGCGCCTGCTCGATGGCCAGTACCGTGGTGTTGCGGTGAATCGTCGCGCCGCGGGCACGGGCGCCCCTGGCCAGCGCCTGGGTCAGATCGGCCGGCTGGATGTAGCCGTCCTCCGGGTGATAAATTCCGCCGACCAGGCCGTCGATGCTGCACAGCGGCCACAGCTTTTGGATTTCGTCGGGCGTCAGAAAGCGGACCTCCACGCCGATGGTTTTGGCGGTCGCAGCGTACTGATGGTACTCGTCCATGCGGTCCTGCGTCATGGCCAGGCGCAGGTTGCCGACCTGGCTGAAGCCGACCGCCTGCCCGGTCTCCTGTTCCAGTTCCTGGTAGAGCTTTACCGAGTACTTGTGGATTTGCCCGACGCTGTAGCTCATGTTGAACAGCGGCAGCAGGCCGGCCGCGTGCCAGGTCGAGCCGGAAGTCAGTTCGCCTTTCTCGAGCAGCAGTGAATCCTCGCCCCAACCCTTGCGGGCGAGGTGATACAGCGCGCTGACGCCGACCACGCCACCGCCAATAACAACCACTTTTGCCTGCGACTTCATTCAATCAACTCCTCGATGCTCAGTAGTCCCCGCCTTCGAGTTCCGGTTTCCGGCGGGCCATGTAGTCCTGCAGGGCTTCGTCGATCCCCTTGTCCAGCGGCGGCGCCTCGTATTCGTGAAGCATCTTTTTCCATATCGCATTCGAGCGCTGGGTGGCGTCGAGCGAACCGTCGCCGGCCCATTGCTCGTAACTGTTGTTGTCCGCGACCACCGACCGGTAGAACGCGCGTTCGAAATTGGCATAGGTATGAGCCGCACCCAGAAAGTGCGCTCCCGGCCCGACCTCCCGCAAAGCGTCCATGGCCTGCCCGTTTTCAGACAGGTCCACGCCCTGCAGCAGCACTCCCAGAATGCCGGCCTGGTCAGCGTCCATGATGAACTTCTCGTAGCCCATCACCAGTCCGCCTTCCAGCCAGCCGGCCGTGTGCAGCATGAAATTGACGCCGGCCAGCGCTGAAGTTTGCAGCGTGTTCGCCGATTCGTAGGCCGCCTGGGCGTCGGAAATTTTCGAACCGCACAA
>JAVVFH010000067.1:0-14972 GCA_032250585.1 Lysobacterales bacterium | reverse complement strand
GGCCACCGCGCGCTATCAGTTGGAACAGGGCGCCAACGAGACCCAGCGGCGCATCGAGGGCCACAAGCTCAACGCGATGGTCGGCTTTGCCGAAAGCCTGACCTGCCGTCGTCGCGTGCTGCTGGGCTACCTCGGTGAGGTTCTGCGCGGCGACTGCGGCAACTGCGACATCTGCCTGGATCCGCCCGAGCGCTTTGACGCCTCCGAGGCCGCCCGCAAGGTCCTGTCCTGCGTTTACCGCGTCGGCCAGTCCTTCGGCATCAAGCACGTGGTCGACGTGCTGCGCGGCGCCGACAACGAGCGCATCCGCAAATTCGGCCACGACCGGCTTTCGACCTACGGCATCGGCCAGGAATTCTCGCAGGCGGAGTGGCTGTCCATCACCCGCCAACTGATCCACCGCGCCTACCTGCGGCAGGATATCGAAGCCTTCTCGGTGCTGAAGCTGACTCCGCAGGCCCTGGCGGTATTGCGAAACGAGGAAGAGGTCGAGCTCGCGCGCCCGCGCACCCGCGCCCAGGCGAAAAAAAGAACGGGTACGGCGCCCGTGGAACTGGACGCCGGCGAGCAGCGCCTGTTCGAGCGCTTGCGCGAGCTGCGCAAAAACCTGGCCGAGGAGCGTGGCGTGCCGCCCTACGTGATCTTCGGCGACGCCAGCCTGTTGGAAATGAGTCGCAAACGTCCGGCCAGCGAAGAAGAGTTTCTGGAGATCAATGGCGTCGGTCAGGTCAAGCTCGAGCGCCACGGCGAGGCCTTCCTGAAGGCGATCGCGCGGGTTTCGGATTAAACCGTGGCGGCGCTGTATCCGCAGATTCACTGGGTTCACGTCGCCGCAGTCGTCGCCAGCGGTGCACTGTTTCTGCTGCGCGGGAGCCTGGTCCTGGCGGGTGCGCAAGGCCTGGCGATGGCCGCGCCGCTGCGTTACCTGAGCTACACGATCGACACCGTTCTGCTGGCCGCGGCGGTCACGCTGGCAGTCGTGCTGAAGCTCCACCCTTTCGAGCAAAGCTGGCTGATGGCGAAAATCCTGCTCCTGTTCGTGTACATCGTGCTCGGCAGTCTGGCGCTGAAGAGGGCGCGCAGCCGGGCCGCGCGGGCCGTTTTCTTCGTCGCCGCCGTGGCCACCTACCTGTTCATCGTCTCCATCGCGCTGGCCCACCACCCCCTGGGCGTGTTCCGGAACCTGTGACCGCGGAGCCTGGTGGCTTTATCGATCCAGCGTTTCGGCCCCGATATCGTCGTCTTCGGCGCCGAATATCTCCCCGTCGGGCTCGAATTCCTCGAGCTGTTCCAGCAAATTGATCGCAACGCCGACAAAATCGGTGTCGGTGATGATGCCGACCAGGCGGTTGTCACTGATGACCGGCAGGCAGCCGATACGGTGTTGTTCCAGGAACAGCGCCGCGCGCCTCAGGCTGGCCTGCTCGCTGACCGTGACGATTTTGGTCACCATGACGTTCGCGACGGTGATCTCACGCGCCGCGATGCGATTCGCCTCGTCGCGCAGGAAGGAATCCGATGCGGCCAGCACATCACTTTGAGTGAGCAGGCCGATGAGTTCACCATCCTCGTTGAGGATCGGCAGGTGGCGGATGCGATGCTCCTGCATCAGCGTCCGGGCCTCCGCCAGCGTCGCCGTCGGCGGCGCGGTGATCACTTCGGTGCTCATGATTGCGTCCAGCGTGAACATCCAAAAAACCCTCGTTTCGATTACAGAAACAGTTTAGAACAACGCGGCGGCCGCGTGTCGGACCTGCGTCAATCGTAGTGTACCCCGCCGCTCAGGCCGGGTAGTCGGGAAATTCGGGCAAACCGCCATCCGCGCAGGACCACCGACTGCGTGAAGCGGCGAAGATCCTGGCCTGCGGGTCGATCCCGGGTTCGTCATCCAGCGAACCCGCCGGAATGAAGACCATCCCGGATTTCGCGACAAAAACCGGCACCCGAGAACCACAGGTCCCGCAGAAGCTGTTGCCGAAGCGTTTCGCCTCCGGCAGCCGGTACCTCGTGACTCGGTCCTCGCCCTGCTCCCAGGTCAGGGTTCCGGCGAGGAACAGGTTGCTGGCGTGACCGGTGCCGCTGACCTTGCGGCAGCGTGAACAGTGGCAGTGATAAAAATGTCTGGCCTCGCCGGCGGCCGTGTAACGCACGGCGCCACACAGGCAACTGCCTTTCAATATCATGTGCTTATCCATGATCCGCATTCTCCCCGTCGTTCAAATGTGCATCGATGATCGCACGATACAAGCTCGCGCCATGTGCGATCAACTCATCGGGATAATCGTAGCCATCGTCGTGCAGTTGCGGTTGATCGCTGCCTGAACCCAGGCCAAAAAAAGCGCCCGTGTAGCGGCTGGTGAAATAGCCGAAGTCCTCCGACCAGCGAAACGGCTGCTCGAGCATCGAAACCGACAGGCCCAAGCGCTTGGCCGCGGCGGCCACCACCGCGACGCACTCGTCATGCGATTCCGTGACGGCAAACTCTTCGTGCCAGCTCAGCTGATGGGTCAGGCCGGCCTGCGCGGCCAGGTCCGCGGCGTGGCCCGCCAGCTCCGCCCGCAGCAGTGCCAGGTCCGCGTTGTTCTGAGCCCGCAGCACGCCGCACACCCGCGCCTGGCCGGGGCTGATGCCAAAATTGGGGCCGTTGCCGGCCGCTCCGATCTCCGCGTAGGTGACCGTGCCGAGCACCGGCGCGTTCGTCTTATCCGTCATGAGTGTGTCGAGACCATTGACCTGCGCGATCAGTGCCGTCACCGCGCTCGACGGATTCACGCCGTGCTCGGGATAACTGGAATGCGAAGTGACGCCCCTGAATTCGACCACAAAGCCGACCGATCCCTGCGCGAAGGGCCCGCGGCGCAGCAACACCTGGCCGAGCGGAAATTTCGGCACGTTGTGAAAGGCGTAAACGTAATCGGGCGGCGGCAGGGCACGAAAGGCCGGATCGTCGAGCACCGCCTGCGCGCCGGTGCCGGTTTCCTCGGCCGGCTGAAACAGCAGGTAGAGCCGGCCGCGCCGGGGCGGTTGGGCCGCGAGACCATCGCCCACCGCAACCAGGGTCGCCATGTGTCCGTCGTGCCCGCACTTGTGGGAAACGCCGTCATGCACCGAACGGTGCGCGAAGTCGTTGCGCTCCTGGATCGGCAGCGCGTCGAGTTCGCAGCGCAGCAGCACGGTGGGGCCGGGCACGCCGCTGTCGTAAACCGAGCAGACCCCGGTGCGCATCGCGCCCAAACCTTCAACGATGCGTTCGGGGCGCCCGGGCGACAAGCGCTCCACGATCGCGGCCGCGGTCCCGTTCTCGCGCTCGGAGAGTTCCGGCCGCGCATGCAGCCGGCGGCGGAAGCCGATGATGTCCCCGGCGCTCCCGTTGTTCATACCGCCGTTCACGACCCGTCCCCAATGTTCAGGCGGGGAATGCTCTGGATGTCCAGCGCCGTCGTCACGTCGGTGCTGAAGGTCATGCCGGCATCGCGCAGCGCGCGCCAGCACCGGACCTTGGCGTCATTGGTCACCGCCACGAGGTCGCGCCGGCTGCGAGTCGTATCCATCCAGAAAAACACCTCGTACTCGATGAAACTCGCGGTGAAGCCCTTGATCGATACGAAGGCCCGTGGATCCGCGAGCACGTCCGGCACGCCACGGGTCGTGCGCTCGAGCAGTTCGACCACGGCCTCGGGGGCGTCGTGGTAGGCAATGCCGATACTGAAACCGGGCCGGCGCCAACCGTCCCGCGTGTAGTTGTAGAGTTCCCGACGAAAAATCTGCGCACTGGGAACGAATACGTCGCAGGCATCGAAGGTGCGGATGTGCACGCTGCGCAGGTCGAGCGAGCGCACCGTTCCGGTCAGGTCGCCGGTCCTGATCAGGTCACCGATCTCGAAAGGCCGGCTGAAGGTCAGGAAAATGCCCGCCAGCAGGTTTTCACCGATTTCCCGGAACGCGAAACCGAGTACGATCGCCAGCACACCGCCGGTGGCCAGCACGCTTGCGGCCAGGCCCTGGAAGCCCATCACACCCAGGGCGAGCAAAACGCCCACCGTTCGGACGGTCCACGCCACCAGGCGGCGCACATAACGTTCGTTGGTCCGCAAACTCGCACTGCGCCCGAAGACCCGCCCGACCAGATGTGCGATCAGGTTCGCCGCGACCGCGAAAACGACCAGCAGGATCACGGCATAGAACAGCCGGGGAGAAAAAGCGAGAAATGCCTGCCAGTCGCTGCGCAAGCTGTCTGCGATGAAGTCCATGAAGCGAGTCCGATCCTCCGCCGATGCCACTGAAGCCGGGTGTCGGCACCGCGCGCACGGCAAAATGCCAGTATAAAACATCCGTCGCGGCGGCGAACTTACCGGGGTGGGTCGAAGCGCATGCAGTGACCGAGCAGCCAGTCGCGGTAAGCCACCACTTTCGGCAAGTCGAAATAGTGCGGCGGCGCCACGAAATAATGCGACCAGTCGGTCTTGACCACCGTGTCGATGGGCCGCACCAGCCGTCCGGCGGAGATGTCCCGGGCCACCAGTGACCAACGGCTGAGCGCAATTCCCTCGCCCTGCTCGGCCGCCATCAGGATGCTGACCGAATCGTTCAGCAGCGGCCAGCGACTGTCCCGCCCACTTTCGCCCAGCAGGCGGAACCAGGCATCCCAGACCTCGCTCTCCACGAACAGCAGGTCGTGCTGCTGCAGTTGCCCGACGCTTTCTATGGGCCCGATTTCACGCAACATGCGCGGGCTGCAGACCGGCACGATCCAGTCGTCCATCAACTTCAGTGTCTTCAGCCCGCGCCAGCTGCCCGGACCGAAGCGGATGTCGGCATGCAGGTCGGTCTGCTCGAAATTCGCCGGCGCAACATCGGCGCTGATGCGCAGGTCGATCTGCGGCTCGGCGCTGTAGAACTCCGCCAGCCGCGGCATCAGCCACTTCTGCAGGAAGGTCGGCATCATGCTGACGTTCAGGACGCCGGTTGCGGCCTCCTGGCTGATGGCCTGCACGGCCTGGCGCAATTCCGCCAGCCCCCGTTGCACGCCCGGCAGCAGCTTGCGCCCGGCTTCGGTCAAAGAAATGTGGCGACCGTGGCGCAGGAACAAGGGCTGGTTCAACCGATCTTCCAGCGCCCGTATCTGCGAGCTCACGGCCGCCGGACTGACGCTCAGCGCCTCAGCCCCCCTGGCAAAGCTCAGGTGGCTGGCGACGGCTTCGAAAGTACGCAGGGCATTGAGCGGTATCGAGGGCGTTTTCACTTAAGTTTTTCTTAACCTGAAGCAAGGAAATACAGTTGGTCATTATTCCGGTCTGGCACTAAACTTGTCAAGTCCTAAATGGCTATAGTTTAGGATTTACAGAGCAACAAGGAAAATTTGAATTGTTTCATTTTCGAAACGGAAACGGCAAACAAATGCCGAAGAGGAGATAAGCAAATGTTACTTAAAAAACGACCGGATGGAACACTGGATGGGGGCGGAAATTCCCCTCCGTACGAGCTGACCACCATCGCCGATCGTCCGGCACCCGCAAACACGGACCGCCTGGATGAGGAAACCTCACGCGCCCGCCGCCAACGCCGGCTGCGCAGGATGGAACGAAGCGTTCACCACGGCATCAACGGCTGGACGGTACGGATGTGGTGATGGGCCACCCGGAGAACTGCACACCACCATTACCCGACCCATCACGCTGAGGGGTCCTGGCTTCCCGCCAATGACCGGGGGCCTGGACCCCTTTTTTATTCCGGCACCCGCAATTCCCCTTCCCGCCGTCTTCACCAGCCTCGCAAGCCAGCCAAGCGCATGAGAAGCTTCCCAATAGCCGCTCCCTTGGGCACCATAGCCAGATAAAACAGGGATCCCGGCGACGGCGTCGGCGGGGCATTGACCCACAGGCGTAAAAAACGTTGCCGGAATGCACATCCAGACTGCCCACGCCCGCTTACAGCTGGTACCTGTAAGCGTGGGAATCGCGGTCGCGACTGGAACGAACTGGTTCGTCTACATCATCCGCGCAGACGACGGCTCACTGTACACCGGCGTGAGCACCGACGTCGCGCGTCGCTTTGCCGAGCATCGGAACGGCTCCCGCGGCGCGCGCTACTTTAACGGCCGCCGGCCGTTGGAAGTGATCTATACCGAAGGCGGTCACAGCCGCGCCAGCGCCTGCCGCCGTGAAAGCGAGATCAAGAAAATGAGCCGCGATCGAAAAATGGCCCTGGTGGAAAGCGCCGCCGGATCGTACCCGAGCGGCAATCCTTGATTTCCCGAACCGGAAGCCCGGGCAGGCGAATTCAGCCGCCGCGACGTGCGCGCAGCGCCGCCTCGCGTAAGTCCCCAATGCCGATGACGCCGCCGCTCGCGGACCGCAATCGCGCTGATCGCGGTGTCAAGGCGAAGGCCGAGGTCTCGTGGGGGCCGGCGCCGCCGTGCGCGCCGTTTTCCAGCGCGAAACTCAAGGACAGCTCACTGACTCCGTTGCGGCCACACACCACGAAATCACCGGCGTTTTTCTGTCCGCACAGGCGTGCCAGGCCCTCGGCGGCCTGCCGGCGAAAAGGGTGAGCCGCGCCACAGGCAAGCTCTGCGTCTTCCGGCAAGCACAAACCCCGTTCACCGACCCAGCCCCGGACCTGGCCGGCTTCGTCGCGGTACAGCACCAGCGGCACCTTTACCTCCAGCGCGATGCGCCGCGCCAGCGACGCCCGGTCCGTCGGCGGCAGCGGCTCGTCCCAGTAAATCATCGCCACCGGACCCAGGGCCGCGACCGCCAGCCGGGGTTGCTCCGTATCCGCATCCGTCCAGCCATAATCGGCGAGCAGGCGCTGAATCACGCCGCCGCCCAACTGCCCGGCGCGGTGCAACTGCGCACCCCAGGGGCCGCCGACGCGGTAGGAAACCTGCTCGCCGACGTGAGCGGAAAATACCTCCGCGACGGCCTCCGCGAAATCACGCTGATACAGCTTCGGGTAGGGCATTACCGCTTCCTGCCCGTGATCGGAATAAACCCAAAGCTGATAGCGGCGGCGCTGCGAACGCTGCGCCGCCCGCCACAGCCGTGCAATCGCATCGTCGATACCCTGCAGCGTCCAGTGCGCAAAGCGCGAATCCGGCCCGCGCCGGTGTGCCTGCTCATCGTAACCAAGCAGGTTCATATGAACGATCGGGAGGCCTCGCGCGAAATCGATCTTGGCACCGATAACCACCAACTCCCGCAGCAGGATCGTGATGGCCACCCTTGTCGGGATGAATTTCAATTCCTTGATGAAGTTGTTGCCGACCGCGATGCCCCGCAGGAAATCGACGAAGGCAATCACCGTTTCCAGAAGGAGCAGAGCGAAGGTGCGCAGGAAACTGTATAGATTGCTGACGATGAGAATCGCCACGACCAGCGGCGAGGCGTCGCGCAAAGCGGTTCCCCAACCTTCCGCGGCCGGACAGAAGTGCATTTCAGCAGCGCCCCCGGTGTAGTTATTGGCATAGGAACTGCCGCCTTCGAGCAAAGACTGAACGGATTTTTCCCGCAGTTCGCTCTCGACCGCGGCGGCGATGTCAGGCTCGATCATCCGCACCAGCCGGTCGCTGTCCCGATCGAAGTAACTGAAGCCGGGAACGGCCTGCCCGACACCGTAAAAGAGTTCGGCCTGCACCGCCGAGGTGGTGGCCGGCACACCCGCATACATGAGCTGCAAGTCGTAGTCTTCACGCTGCATCAGCCGCTTGAGAAAAGGCAGCTCCCCGTTGGCGATCGCGCGTTCCATCTGCCCATGCGACAGTCCGTCGATCTGCACCATCACCAGGCCCGGCTGTTCGCGGGTGCCCACGAACTTTTCCAGGCCCAGCAAGCGCGCCAACCACTCACTGCGGCTCACCGCGATCCGCAATCTGCGCAAGAAGTGTGCTGTCATCGCTCGCGGCCGGGTCCTTGCTCCCGGTCCGAGCCCCCCAACTGGTCTTTCATCGCCAGACCGAGCGCGCGGGCCTCACCGCTCAGAATGTCCCATTCCACCGCAATTTGACGACTGATGCGTTGCCATGCGTCCCTTTCTTTCGGCGGGCTCTCGCCCTTATCCAGCAAGTCTTCATAAAGGCCCAGCGCACGGTCGGCGGAACGCTCCATCGAATACGCCTGACCAGTCCGGTCCGCCCCCCGGCGCAATTCCCGGTAGCGCTCGGAATCCAGGTCCGCCACCCATTGCATGGCGGCAATGAACTCAGCCCGGTCCTCGCGCGCCACCAGTCGGCCGTTGACTGTGTCGGACACAACCTCGCGCACACCGCTGGCGTCGAGTGCGACCACCGGCGTGCCGGTCGCCATCGCCTCGGTGAGCACCATGCCCTGGGTTTCGCTCTTGGAACTGAAAGCGAACAGGTCCATCGCCGCGTACGCATGGCGCAGCTCATCGTGATCGAGTTCGCCCAGCACCAGCAGCGAACTGCCCAGATTCTGGCGCTCGAACGCCTCGATGATTTTCGCACGTGAAGGTCCCTTGCCGACCAGCAGGAAACGACCCCGGGGATTGTCTTCGAGAAAACCGATCACCGCCTCGCTGAGAAACGAAAGGTTCTTTTCGGGCGCCAGCCGGCCAACGTGGCCAATCAGGAAACGGTCTGCGCGGATCGAATGCCGGTCGCGAAAACCTTTGCCATCCGCCTGCTCGAAAAACGGGTAATTCACGCCGGTCGGCACGACCGCGATCGGCACCTCGACTTCGCGCTCCTGGAGCAATTCGGCAATGCTCTCGCTGGGCGCGAATACCTGCTGGCACATATTGGCGTAACAGGTCGCCAGTTCGATCACGAAGCGTCGCAGCAACGAGGAATCGGCCGGCACGTAATGCGTGTACTGCTCGTACAGCGTGTGGTGCGTGAAAACCAGGGGCAGGCCGTGGGTGTGAGCCACGCGCGCCGCTTCGTTGCCAAGCAGGAAGGGGTGATGGGAATGCACGATTTGCGGCTGGAACGCCTCCAGGCGCGCACGCAGCCTGGCGGGCGTGGCGAGCACGACAGAAAAATCGCTGCCGTTGAAATGCTGCAGGGCCGAGATGCGGATCACGTCGCGCTCCTGCGCCGGCATGTTCTCGAATTCCGGCGCAACCACCAGCACGCGGTGTCCGCGGCGGCGGAACTCCCGCGTGAAGGCCTCGACCGAACGGGCCACGCCGCCGACGTGCGGCGCATAGGTGTTGGTGAACATGACAATGCGCATGGTATCGGCTCCGCTCAGCTATGTTCAGAATCCCGCGCGCTGCCCTGTTCGGAAAGGACGTGCCAGGCCCAGCGACTCAGGTACAGCACCGCGCCGACCACCAGCAGGAAGCCCACGGCGTAGAAAAGCCAGCCCTGTTCGCCCAGTTCGCTGCTGCGCAAACCCGCGGTGGTCAGTTCGGCGGCGATGGCGCCCAGGTAGACGTTGTGCAGGGAAAACGGCACGAATCCGATCAGGCTGCCGCCCGTGAAGGCAGGCAGTGACACGGACGTCAGGCCGAAAAAGTAATTCGCCAGCTTGGCCGGAAAAAACGGTACCAGGCGCGTGACCAGCACGATTTTCCAGGCGTGCGCCGGCATTTCTGCGTTCAGCATATGCAGGTTCGGGCGCTCCAGAATGAAGCGCGCCGCCCGTTTGCCGAAAAACTTCCGCGCCGTGAGGAAGGCGATCACCGCGCCCAGCGTGGTTCCGATTACGACCGTCAGCGTGCCGCTGACCACCCCGAAGACGAAACCCGCGCCGGTCGTCAGCAGCACGCCCGGGAGCAGGAAAACCACCACCGCCGCCATCACCAGGCTGAACAGCAGCGGCGCCCACAGGCCCATGCCGTCCAGCCAGCTGAGGAAACGGACCACGTCCGTCTGCAAGTCCAAATACAGCAGCAAGGCGACCACCAGCGCGACGAAAACGGTGCTGGCCGCCACGCCCTTGACGAAGGACCAACCGCTCAGGCCTGCGCTCACCGGACATTGCTCCTCATCAAAAGTGGCTGCATGCGCTCAATTTCGCCGCGCAAGAAACACCGAGCGCTCGTCCGGACCGACGTCAAACGCCTGGCAGCCCGGCAGGGCGAATTCGACGACGCGCGGCCGCAGCCGCCACTCGCCATCCCATTGCACATTCACTCCGTCCCGGGCCGGCTCGATGCGGACCGTGACGTCGCCGAACGGTGTCGGAGCCGGACCATAGGCCAGCGGTTCGCCCGGCTCCAGCCACTCCGGCGCGATACCGGCACCGAGCACCAGGCGATCGGATTCCTCGCGTAAAAAGCAGTTGCGCATCATCATCACCCATTCCGCCGCCGCCCAACCGTGCTGCCCGTCGCCCATGCAGCCGCCGAAAGTCTGCGGATGAATGGCTTCCGGCCACTGCCCGGTCGGGGACGCCAGCCTTGCGACCACCTCGATCAGGCCATGGCCGCGGGCATCGCCGGCGCGCAGCAACAACTGCGCCATGTGCAACGTCAGATAGGCATTGATGCCGGAGTGGATGATGTCCTGGAAAAAACCACCGTGGACCAGGCAATCACTGAGCAGAAACTCCAGGCTGTCCAGCAGGCGCGGATCCCGCGTGAAGAAAAGCTGCAGCGGATAGCCCGCCACGATGCTGCCGATGGTCCCTGCGTCGAGGCGCCGGTACGGCGAGGCCGGCATTGCGCTGCGGCCGATTCGCGCCTGTGCGCCCGCCAGGCTGGCGTCGATGGCGCGCGCCATGTCGGCCGCTTCGGCCTCGAATTCGGTCGCTGCCTTGTTCTCGTTGAGGGCGGTCGCCAGCGCCGCGGCGGACCGCAATCCGGCCACGGCCCAGAAATCGTCCCAGTAATAATAATCGTTCGGGCCGAGGTGCTCGGCGCTGAAGCCGGCCGGCAGCAGCCCGGCATGGGCGACCTCGCCGCCGCGGTCCACTCGTTTGCGCGCAATCCAGCGGGCACCTTTGAGCACCGCATGCCGCCATTCAGCGGCCGGCGCCTCACCGGTCAAGCTGCAGTAACGCTGCAGAGTCCAGAGTGCCTCGCCATTGGAATCCCACTCGCCGTCCTGGGACAGAAAATATCCGCTCAGGTTTTGCCGGCCGGGAAAACTGTCCAGCGCGCGCCGCGCACGATTTTTCAGTCCGCAGCACAATAAGGCATTGATCATGAAGGCGGCGTCCCGGAACCAGAATCGACGGTAGGTGGCCGGCCCCGGATAAACATCGCCGGGCGACAACAGGACCAGCGTGCGCAGGGCGGCATCGTACAAAAAGCGGAATCGCTGGTCCGGAATCTTCAACTGAGCCCGTGATTCCAGCGCCGCCGGCCAGTCGTGGACCAGCGGATGCCTGCCGGCTTCGCCGAGCGGCACTTCGACGTCCACGGTCAGGCCTTCCTTCGCGGCCAGGCGGTAACTGACGGCGGCCGTGGCCATGCCGGCCTCGCATTCCACTTCCTCCTGTTCGCCCTTCCCGGCCTGCATCAAGCGGCTGGTGATGTCGCCGTGGCGGTAGTGCGAAACGTGGTGGCGGTCGACCTTCCGGCTCAACTCGATTGCGTTCCGCTGGTCGTCGACGGCCCAGCTCAAACCGTCTGCCGCCAGCGCGATGCGATCGATGAAGCTGACACCCTCGGTGTTGAACGGGCGCAGCGCAATGACCAGCCAGCCGGACACGTCGCTGGACGCCTGGTAGTCGATCCGACAACGCAACTGCTGCTCGCGCATGAAGACGTCTGCCCGTGACCTCAGCGACAAGCCGTCACCGTCGCATTCGGTCACGATGGCCAGCGGTTCCAGTTCCAGTCGCTGTCGGGCGCTGCGCGTTCGCGATGGAAACAGCCAGCGGCCGTCGTCCGTCAGCAGCCATGCGTCCAGCGACCAGCCATCGAGAAACGGCGTCACCAGACCGCAAGGGTCGATGATGGGCATTTCCTCGCTGTCGGGCAGCCCGACCGCCGTCCAGTTGCGGTGGGTCAGGTTGATTTGCGTCAGTGAAAAGGCCCGCGGCAAAAATGAGCGGTCGGCCGGATCGACCTGGCGCGACACCCAATACGGCCAGATCCAGTCGAGGTTGTTCTGGATCACACGGCTGTTGATCAACCCGCGCGAGTGCATCGCCACGCCGGCGCGCAGCAATTCGATCGGTTCGGAGACTTCAGACGGCTGCGAGAAACGCTGCAACCGTGCCATCAGGGCAAACGGGTCCAGAAAGCCGTGGCCGAGGGCCACGCGTCGCAGGATGGAACGCCAGGGCAGCCATTTCATGTTGCCTTTGAGGGTAACAGCAGGAATTGGCTTCGTCACGGGTCTGGATCAAGACGGGCGCAGGTTCCGCAGCGGCGCTCGCCGGCAGGCTGTGACACGCAGCGGGCAGACCGCGCCAGGATGAAGCGTCAAACCGAATTTGGAGCCGGCAAATGCGGCGGCTCAGGTTTCGATCTCGAAAATGCCGTCGATTTCAACGGCCACCCCAAGCGGCAGCGAGGTTACGCCAACCGCGCTCCGGGCATGCCGGCCGGCGTCGCCGAATACTTCCACCATCAGGTCGGACGCGCCATTGAGCACTTGTGGCTGCGATACGAAATCAGGCGCTCCGTTGACGAAACCGCCCAGTTTCAACACGCGTTTGACGCGGTCCAGGTCGCCGTCGCAGGCGTTTTTGACCTGGGAAATCAGATTCAGGCCGCACAGCCGGGCGGCATCCTGAGCATCTTCCAGGGAAATGTCGTCGCCCACTTTGCCCTGATATCTCAGGGTGCCGTTCTCCAGCGTGATCTGCCCGGAGACAAAGACCAGATTGCCTGCCTTGACGTAGGGGAGATAATTGGCCACCGGCGACGCCGCCTCGGGAATCTCGATGTTTTTTTCAATCAAACGGGAATCAATCTTTCCAGCCATTTTTTCTGTCTCCTGCAGGGACCGGATACGCGTTTCCGGTGTCTGTAAATGTCCAGTATTTCATTGTAGCGCTTCAGGCCGAATAAGCACCGCCGAAAGTCGACGCAGTCCAACTGATTTGACCATAGATCGGAGCGCTTCGGCAGAGCCCAATGCGCGAAGGGGGCTGTCCCTTGAGCCAGGCCTTAAGCCATGGCGGGCCCGAAAATATCCTCTTCGACCCCTATTTATGGGTGTCCGGAAAACGCTTTCTATTTATGGGTGTCCGGAAAACGCTGGAAAAATCGCTTAATGAGTTTTGTGGGTGTCCAGTAGGTGTCCCAGTAGGTGTCCAGCAAACACCTTTCAGTAAACATCGATAGCCTGTGATAGATTCTCCTGTAGCTCTTTCGCAGGCCCTATCATGAACCCCGCTATCCCGCTCTTCTTGATACTTATAGCCACAACGCATTCCGTCTTTTCGGCCGAACACCTCTTCGACCCATCCCTCGATAAGATCGAGCCCGGCTCGACCGAAGCGATTGCAAATTACACGACTGAAGCACGATTCATGAGTCCCTGGGTCGCCTACGTACCGGCCTCGGACACGGTGCCTTCGCCCACCGCCTCTCTCGGACACGTAGTCGGGGCGGCCGGCGAATTGACGCGCTCAGCCAAAATCGTCGACTACACGCGCCAAGTCGGGAAAAGCTCTCCCCGCGTTTTTGTCGAAACGATCGGCGTATCGGAGGAGGGACGCGACATCGTGCTGGCTGTGATCGCTGACGCGCAAGGCATTCGCGACCTGGACCGCATCAAGGCCGCCAACGCGGCGCTGGCCGACCCGCGTCGAACCGATCCGGCGCAGGCCGCTGAACTCATTGCCGAGAGCCGCCCAGCGTACTACTTCAACTGCAACCTGCACGCCGACGAAACCGGCAGCGGCGAGATGTGCATGGAATTAATCTACCGCCTCGCCGTTTCCGAGCAGCCGATGATCAGGGCGATTCGCGAAAATCTGCTGGTGCTGATCAACCCGGTTTCCGAACCCGACGGGCGGGACAAGGTGACCGACTGGTTCTACCGCTACCTCAAGGACAAGGAGGATTTCGACTCGCTGCCGCGTCAAAGCCCGCCTTACTGGAGCCGCTACGTGTTCGTCGACATCAACCGCGACGCACACCAGAAAGCCTTCGCCGCCACGCGCGCCGTGCACGACATGTACTTCGATTACTTCCCGGTAGTGGTGCACGACCTGCACGAAGCCATTTCG
Source organism: Lysobacterales bacterium (assembly GCA_032250585.1). Taxonomy (GTDB): domain Bacteria; phylum Pseudomonadota; class Gammaproteobacteria; order Xanthomonadales; family SZUA-36; genus JAVVFH01. Next base: position 876 of record JAVVFH010000067.1, on the reverse strand, counting down.
CTGATGCTGAGTTGGAATGGAACCGGCCCGTACAACCCGCATATCGATCCCATCGTGACCTCGCGCTGGCTGGAGATGAGCTTCCACGAAATGACCACCATGAGTTCCATGGGCATGCCGGGCGTGTGGACCTGGAATTTCGGCGACGGTTTCGGCCACCATTACCTGGACTCGGTGGCGATCAATCACAACGCCATCGGCCGCGGCTACGAGACCTTCGGGAACGCCACCGCGGAAACCGTCAGCCGCCATGCCGACGCGGACAGCCTGACCCGGGAGTGGTACCGGCCCTGGCCGCCGGACGAAACCTTCCTCTGGTCGATGCGTGACAACGTCAACTACCAGCAGACCGGAGCCCTGGCGATCCTCGACTGGGCGGCGCGGCACGCCCGGCAGATGCTGCGCGACTTCTATCAGACCGGCTATAACTCCTGGCGCAAGGGCGTCGAGGAAAAACCCTATGCCTACATTGTGCCGGCGGAACAGGCCGACCGCCTGCGCGTCGCGCAGATGATCAACCGCCTGCGTGATCAGCAGATTGAAGTAGCCGTCTTGTCCTCCGACCTCGCCCTGTCCGAGGGGTCGTTTTCCAGCGGCGACTACATCGTCAAGCTCGATCAGCCCTATCGCAACTTCGCGCTGGACGTCCTCGAGCCGCAGCACTTTCCGAAAGATCAGGAACACCTGCCCTACGACGACGTGTCCTGGGCCTACCCCGTCGGCTTCGACGTGCATGCGGTGCGGATCGAAGACCGGCGGGTCCAATCAGCGCCCACCACGCCGCTGACTGAAGACGCGGCGCCGACCGGTACGATTCAAGGCAAAGGCCCCATCTACCTGCTGCAGGACCGCGGCCAGGAAGCGCTGCTCGCCGCC
>JAVVFH010000066.1:0-15087 GCA_032250585.1 Lysobacterales bacterium | reverse complement strand
CGCCATCACGTCCACGTCCTCGGTTGGGCTGGTAGACGAATCGCGGGGGTTCCACAAGACAAGCGATGATAAGCCCGTCATGTTGAGCGTCGTTACTGACGATGTCGAAAGCTGGTACGACCATCTCAAGCAGAAAGAAGTGAAATTCATCAAGCACCTCGATAAGTCGAAGAGCCAGGGTTTTGTCCATGGCTTTCTGGTCGAAGACCCCGGCGGTTATACCGTTGAGGTGTTCGAATGGAAGTGAGAATTTTTGCTGGCATTTAGCCGCGGTGGCACATACAAAAAATGATTTTGTTGGCGGAGGATCTTCATGAATAGTTTTAGTTCAAACGGTTTTCGGATGGGCACGGCAGTTGTTTGCGTCGGCCTTTCTTTTGGCCTCGGAGCGCAGACCAGCAGCGAAAAGTCGGGTGAAGGCGTACTTGAAGAAGTGATGGTCACCGCGTCCAAACGCGGCGATATGCGGATCATGGACATCCCCATGACCATCCAGGCAATCGGTGAGGAAGAACTCGAAAAGCGCGGTATCAGGCAGTTTGCGGACTATGCGCGTTCGATTTCCGGGCTTTCCTTCGAGGATCAGGGCCCCGGAGACAAAAAAATCGTCCTGCGAGGACTGCAGTCCACGGGGGCCTCGACGGTGGGCGTCTACTTTGACGACATCGTTATCACCGCCTCGAACCGGCAGGATGGTGGCGGGAGGCAGCCCGACATCCATTTGGTGGATGTGGAGCGCATCGAGGTTCTGAAGGGTCCGCAAGCGACCCTGTACGGTGCGAGTTCCATGGGCGGTACCGTGCGCATGATCAGCAACAAACCCGACGCGACGGAGGTGTCCGGCGCCTTCAACGCAGGGTTTGGCTGGACGAGCGGTTCAGATGACCAGAATTGGCTTCTCGACGGAATGTTGAACGTTCCCATCATCCAGGATGAGTTGGCGATCCGGGCTGTCGCCTACACGAACGACCGGGCAGGCTTCATCGACGATGTCTTTGGCGGAGACGACGGAAGCCTCGCGCAGGATGATGTCAATAATCACGATGTGTCGGGTGGGCGCGTCGCGGTCCGCTGGACACCGTCGGATGCGACGATCGTCGACGCACTTTGGTTGAAGCAGAGCACTTCCAGCGACGGTCCGTCCTGGATGCAGCCGAGTTTTGGTGATTTCGTGCAGCGGAATTTCACCATCTCGCCCTGGGACGAAACAACCGAGGCGTTCAACCTGTCCGTGCAGTCGACGGTCTCGCACGGAACCTTCAATATCGCGGCTTCCTATTTTACCCGGGACATATTTTTCGGCTTTCCCGCCACCAGGGAACTGTGCTCGCTGTTCGGTGGTGGTGCGGCGTGTTTCGAGCCTCAAAACGAAACTCTGTATGACAATCAGGGAACGCTGGAGCAGCCCCAGGACCGCAGCATCACGGCGGTAGAAGCGCGCTATTCATCGAATTGGGACAGCCGCTTCCAATTGGTTGCCGGGCTCTTCTATCAGCTTGAAGAAAACGATTTCGAAAGCCTGGTCATTGCAACGGATCGCCTGGGGCGTCCCATTCATCAAAGAGAGAGTATTTTTGTCAACAGGCGCGTAAACAACGAAGTTGAGCAGTACGCCGGATTCGGTGAGTTGAGTTTTGACCTGACGGAGCAATTGACGTTGACCGTCGGTGCCCGGGTTTTCGATATCAGCATCGACGAAGTGGGTCAGAACCTCGAGACCGTGTTCCGGCCCGTGGCGGCGGATCCCGTGCCGACGTCCTCCAGCGAGAGCGATACGCTTTACAAGGCTAACATCAGTTATAAAGCCAGCGAAGACCTGATGTTCTACGGCACCTTTGCGCAGGGCTTTAGAAGCGGCGGAAACAATGAGCCGGATTTCAACAACAACGAGACCTTTCCAGGCTTTGGCTCCGACTCGCTTGACAGTTATGAGATTGGCTCAAAGGGGATACTGTTCGGCGGACAATTCACTTTTGACGTTGCCGCCTACCGCATGGAGTGGTCCGATATCCAGGCGCGCGGACTCGCTTCGCCTGACACCAACTTCCTGATTATTAAAAATGTCGGGGAAGCTGAAATTGACGGCCTGGAAGTGGGATTTACGGTTGCGCCGGCGCAGTGGGACAACTTCAGCTTCGGTGGCAATTTCACGGTCCTGGATGCCGAGCTTGTTGAAGCGGACCCACTCGCGACCGGCGGTGGAAACGAGGGCGAGCGCATACCGGACGTGCCCGAGTTCACGACCAACCTGTTCGCCGAGTACGTCACGTTCATCGGCGCGAACCATGAGCTCTCGACTCGAATCGATTATTCGTACACGGGGGATTCGTTTTCAACTTTCAACGATGAAGACGGGCTTCTGATCGAGCAGGGCGATTATTCGCTGGTCGATCTGAGCGCATCGCTCGATTTCGGAAATTACCGCTTCAGGATATATGGAGACAACGTTTTTGATGAAAAGGCGATTGTCACCGGTATCGGCCTGCCCCGGCGTCCGGATCAAGTCTTTCCCGTATGGCGGCGAACGGTCGGGGTTGAATTCGGAATGCGATTCTGACCGGTTGACGGCTTTGGCCGCCAGCCGTCTGGTAGCATGGCTTGATGGCCGCTGATGTTGCCCGTGATCCTGACCAAGTGACACCCGCCCATCGGCGGGTGTCACTTTCTCACTTGCCGTGCACGTACATGGGGGGCGCGGTACCTGATCGCGGCAACAGAACCGCCGGCCCTGGCGGATGAAAGCCGCCACTTATCAGATATGATCCAACCTGCCAATCTCATCTCAGTTCCAAAAAGAATGCTCTTTGCGCTGCTCGGCTTCGGGATGCTCATGGCACCCGCGCAGGCGGAAGTTTTGCGCGTCGGGCTGGCGATGCCGCAGGGGATGGAGGAAATTGCTTATCTGAATGGTATGTTCGAGCGCTTCAAGCACGAAGTCGAATCGTCGAGTGATGGCGCGCTGAAGGTGCAGCTTTACTACGGCGGTGTGCTGGGTAAGCCCGACGACCGACTCAACCAGATGCGTCGTAACGTCATCCAGATGAGCGATGCCTCGGAAGGGAATTATGCGACCATTTACCGGGACATCCAGGTTTTCTCGATACCCTATCTGTTCCAGGATCGGGACGCCGCGCTCGCCGTGCTCGATGGTCCCGTTGGTGAACAGGTAGCCGAGGGTCTGCGTATCAAGACCGGTATCCGGGTGCTCGGCTGGTGGGAGTCTGCCGGCTTCAAACATTACAGCGCGAATGCGCCTCTCCAGAATCTGGCGGATTTTCGCGGACGCAAATTCCGCGTGATGTCGGCGGTCTTCTCCATCCCTATCACGGCCATGGGCGGCATCGCCATCTCGCTGCCGATGAACGAACTTTATCTTTCGTTGAAGACCGGAGTGGTCGATGGCCAGAACAATGCGGTCGCCGTATTCAACATGCAAAAGCTCCACGAAGTGCAATCGCATATCAGCCTGGATGCCCATGCCTACAGTTTCGGACCGCTTGGCATCAACGATGCGTTCTTTCGCTCTTTAAGCGAGGAGAAAAAACACATCGTGCTTGCAGCCGCGCAGCGGGCGATCGCCTGGAACCGGCGGATGTCGCGTCAAATTGACGAGGCGGCCATCGCGCTGGCCCGCTCGAAAGGCGTCCGTTTTATCGAGCTGTCCGAACAGCAACGCACGCGGCTCGCGGAAACAGCGCAGCCGGCGACGATTGAATGGCTGCGCGGCAATATCGATCATCCGTCGCTGATCGAAGCGGTCCTCGAAGAGACGGCGCGGGTCGCGGGGAGACCGGATTGATGGGGGCGAAGCTCGAACGGTGGATCGTTGGCTTCGGGGTTGCATTCATTATCGCGATTTTCACTCTGACCGCAATGCAGGTCATCATGCGTTACGGTTTTGGCAAGACGTATTTTTTTACCGAAGAGCTCGCCCGCTACTTCCTGGTCTGGGCAACGCTCGCCGGCACGGCGGTTGAAACGCGCCGCAACGGCCACATCCGCATCCCGATCATTCTGGAACGCCTGCCGCGTGGAATCCGGATGATATGGATCAGGCTGCTGGATGTGTTCGTGTTGGTGCTGTTCGTCCTGCTGGCTTGGCTGGGCGTCAAATCCATGATTTTCAACCATGGGCAGGAAAGTTCCGGCATGCAGATGCCGTTGTCGATTCCTTTTGCCGCAATTCCACTGTTCTTCGCGCTGTCGGCGGTGTTCGTCGTGGAAAGGCTGCGTCGGCGTCACCGCGGCCCATGAGTTTCACGCTGGCCGTTTTCCTCGGCGTCTTTCTGCTGCTGATGCTGGGCGGTATGCCGATCGCGTGGGCGATGATCGGCGCCACGGTCATCTGGATGCTGGCCAGCGGTGAAGTCGTGTTCCTGGCCATCCTCCCCGACCGGATCTTTCAGGGGATCGACGTTTTCATCCTGATGGCCATCCCCTTGTTCATACTGGTTGGCGAACTGCTGAACACCGGGCGCATAACGGAACGTCTGGTGCACGTGGCCAACCAGTTCTTCGGCTGGGCCAGGGGCGGCTTGGCTCAGGTAAACATTGGCTCCTCGATCCTGTTTTCCGGGATTACGGGGGTGGCGCTTGGTGATATCGCCGCATTGGGGCGGATCTTTATTCCCAGTATGGTGAAGCACGGTTATCCTTCCGCCTATGCGGCAGCGGTTACCGCCTCGTCGTCGATCATCGGGCCGATGGTGCCGCCGTCTTTGATCGTCATCATTTACGGAGCAACGACCGGTGTGTCCATCGGTGCCCTGTTCGCTGCCTGTATCCTGCCGGGTCTATTCGTGGGTGCGTGCCAGTTGGCGCTGGTGCGCCTGCAGGCTTCGCGTCGCGGCTTCCATCCCGTCAGGGCAGACCGCTCGCCGCGGGCTCTGATGGGATCAGCGGGCGCGGCCGCGGTGCCGTTGATGATCCCCGTGATCATACTGGCGGGCATCCTGGGCGGGCTGATGACGCCCACCGAGGCGGGTTCGGTCGCCGCCTTGTATGCGCTCGTGATTGCGCTGTTTTTTTACCGGACGCTCAAGGTTTCGGATCTGTTCGGCGTGTTTTCCCGGACCATGGGATTCTCCGCGAAGCTGTTGATCATCGTCGGTTGTGGGGCAGTTTTTTCCCTTGTGCTGGCGATTGAAAACGTACCGGCGCTGCTGCAATCGGCCATCCATGGATCCGACCTGTCGCAGGCATCGACACTGTTGGTGGCCAACCTGCTTTTACTGCTGATCGGCATGTTCCTGGACCCGACGGCGGCGATTATACTTTTTGCGCCCATTCTGGCTGGCGTGGCCGCCGAGGTTGGCATCGATCCGGTGCATTTTGGCGTCTTGATGATCCTGAACCTGAACATCGGTCTGCTGACACCGCCCCTGGGCATCTGTCTGTTCGCGACCGAAGAGATCGCCGGTTGCGGTCTGGGCCCGTTGTTCCGGGAAACGCTGCCGTTCCTGCTGGTGTCGCTGGCGGCTCTGGTGTTGGTCACGTATTTTCCCGCTTTGAGCCTTTGGCTGCCCGGCCAGATGGGACTTCTGTAGGATAAGGTGAGATGACATACGCTTTTTATTCCAGCCAATTGGCGCATTCGGTGACTGCAGAGATGCGAGCCTCGTGGCGCGAGGCGTTCGAACTCCTGAGTGATCCGCTCAAGGTCGGTGAATGGGCGCTGGGTAGCTGGAACTCGGCTGCTGCCAATACCGGTTGTGTTTACGTGGGAACGTCGCTGCTCAGCGGTGAACAGAGTTGGTTTCGGATTGAAGCCGACAGGACGCAGCGGCTGATCGATTATCATGTCGGCAGCGAGTCTGCCCAACTTCCCCGCATCTCGGCCCGAATCGTACCGGCCGAACACTACCGCGGCGAGCCGGGGCGCTGCCTCGTCACGCTCACGGCCTGGCGGGATTCGCAGATGGATGATGAGCGCTGGCGGCAGCTGTGCACGGTTCACGAGACCGAAATCCTGTTGATCAAAAAGCTGCTCGAAGTGGGTCTTCGGGATTCCGCAACCGGGGCGGCCAGTGATGACTAATGAGCTGATGACCGCCAGATAGCCGGATGTTCGGGGCCCGCCTTTAACCAGGGAGGTCTGTATGATGCCGATAAACAATACTCAACGCGACAGCTTGCAGCGAAATGGTCTGCGACGAATGCCTGGCCGCTGCTGGCTCCTGTTCGCACTGTGTATGGCCTGTGTTGACCTGTGGGGCGGCAGCAGCGCAGATCTCATCCTGTTAAACGGCAAGATCGTAACCGTCAATTCCGCTTTCGACGTCGAAGAAGCCATAGCCATCCGCGGAGACTCGATTCTCGCGGTTGGCAGTGATGAAGAAATCGCCAGGCGGCAAGGCCCGGAAACCCGGGTCCTGGATCTGGGAGGGCGAACGGTCATCCCGGGTTTGATCGACGGCCATTATCACTTGCTGGAAAAGGCAGTTAACTTTCAATTCGGTGTGGATGTGGCGCTTGCCGATTCAATCGAGGAAATGGTGCGGCGCATTCAGGAGCGAATTGCAACGACGCCGCCGGGTCAATGGATTTATACCACTTCGGGCTGGCTTCCCCAGCAGTTGAAGGAAGGGCGGATGCCGACGCGGGACGACCTCGATCCGGTGTCGCCGGACCACCCGGTCATTGTGATGGGTGGACATTCGGTTTACCTGAATTCACAGGCATTGAAATTGGCGGGCATCACCCGCGAAACCGTTTCGCCTGATGGCGGGACCATCGTCAAGGATCCTGATACCGGCGAGCCGACCGGGCAACTCATCGAAAATGCGATGTACCTGGCGCCGAAACGATCCGAATTCGGTGCCGTGTCACCGCAGCAGAAACTCGATGCGCTGCGTGGGGCGCAGAAGATCCTGAATGCCGCCGGGATTACAAGTGTGCGCGAACCGGGCCTTGCGGCCGAGGATATGAGGCTGTACCAGCAATTGCATGATGACGGTGAACTCAGCTTGCGAGTGAGCATGGGCTATAGCCTGGATCCTTCGAAAGACACCGCGGAGCTGGTCGCAGAGCTTCAGACCTGGGGCGTCAGTACGGGCTTTGGAAATACCTGGCTTCGCCTGGACGGTATCGGCGAGTTTGGAATCGACGGGGGCTTCGAGGCGGGCCTGATGTCCGAGCCTTACCGCCATGCCCCCGGCGACCTGCAGCCGGAAAACTATTTCGGCATGCAGAGAATTTCCACGGAGAAGATTGAACGAACAACCGCGGCCATGAGCGAACTCGGCTGGCGCGCCACTTTTCACGTCGTCGGGGATGCGGCGCTCGATGTCGCGCTGGATGCCTACGAGAAAGCCGATAAGGCCAACGCCATCGCAGCAAAACGCTGGGTCGTTGAGCACGCGCACTATACGCGTCCCGATCAATTCGCGCGTATAAAGTCCCTCGGACTGGTTATTTCGACACAGTTCCACCCCTACATGTCGGCACAAAACATGATTCATTTCTGGGGCGAAGAGCGCGCCGCACAGACGATGCGCTTGCGTGACTGGCTTGACGCCGGCTTGATCGTCGGCGGCGGCAGCGACTGGAGTCTGATGCCCGCCAATCCGTTCTGGATTCTCTATTTCTGGATATCGCGAGATACGCGCTTGGGTGGTTTTGTCGGCCTGGATCAGCGCATCAGCCGGGAAGAGGCGCTGCGGGTCATGACCATCAACAATGCATACATCACATTCGAAGAGAAGCTCAAAGGCTCGCTCGAGGCCGGCAAGTTGGCTGACCTGCTTGTTCTGTCAGACGATTATTTGACGGTCCCGGAGGCAGAGGTCCGGGATATAGAGCCCTTGCTGACGGTGGTTGGCGGCCGGGTGGTATTCCAGTCGGCGCCGGGGCTTTTCGAAACGCCTTGAAAGTGCCACCCGCCACTCCACACCGTGGCGGGATCACGACGGGTTCAATGTGCGACACTGTTGCGCGGTGCTTGCCCTGCCACTGCACGATCGGATGCCGTATCAGGCCGATTCGCGCGCCTGTTAGGCCGCAGTCTGGATCCGGCCAAGTTCTTGTGGCGGAACGTAATCGAAAATGAAAGTGATGCGGTCAGCTGTGCCTTTATTCATGACGCTGTGGTTCATCTGGTTGTTGATTTCGTAGGCCTGGCCCACCTGCAGCCGATGGGGGCGGCCGTCGATCATGAAACGCACGCGAGGGTTGGTGGTGATCGGCACGTGGATGCGGTGGCCGCGGTGAAACGACGGATGTGAGTCGACGTGCGGGGCGATCTTGCCGCCCGCCAACAGTTTGGCGGCCATCGCGCGAATGATCGTGCCGCCAGGCGGATAGTGGCGGGCGATGATGTCGTGCATCACCGGTATCGCAAGCGCTGACAGTCGATCCCAGCCGGGTTCCTTGCAGATTTCGATTTGCGGCCAGACTTCCAGGTTGGCGAAAACCAGCACGATCGACTCGGTCTGGCGGTGCACATCGTATTCCTGCTGGCGGTAGGTTTGTTCATGCCAGGCAGATGATTCCTGCGCGAGCACCGCCTCGCCCAGCGCAGCGCTGTCGACGGGACCCAGTTCGCGGATGCGGTCACCAATGTTCATAAGTAAAAAACCGGGGTCAGAGTACCTTTTTTCTGCAAATTTTAAGCACCGTATCGTGGCCAGAAAAAAGGTACTCTGACCCCGGTTTTTTTTACCAGTCGAAGTTCTTTCGGAAGTTGATGCCGAAGGTTCGCGGTGGCAGAACGGTGGCGCGGGTCTGCGTGTAACGTTCGCTGAAGAACAGCGGCGCGAATTCGTCGAGCAGGTTGTCGACGAACAGGGATGCGCTCCAGTTGTCGCCTTCCAGGCCGAAGCGGAGATTCAGAATGTCGTAGGAAGGTGTCACGCGCACGTCGGCCTGGTTGACGCTGACCTGAATGCCCGCCAGTGAATTCAGCGAGTCGCCGTTATAGGTCCACGTACCCAGCACGTAGGGCCTGGCGTTCAGCAGCGTGCCGTTGAAGTCGTAGCGGCCGGTCAGGCTGTACTTCCACTCGGGCATCAGCGGCAGGCGCGTTCCCTTGGGGGCGGTGAGTTCGACATCCGTTCCCGGCCAGAGCGTCGCGTCTTCGGACAGCTCGGCGTCGTTGTAGCCCAGCGTGCCGCTGAGGTTGAAATTCTGACTCACGGCGAAATTGAAATCCGCCTCGACACCGTTGATTTCGGCTTCCGGGAAGTTGAGGATTCCCACCGCGAAGAAAGCCGGCTGCGGGTCGGAGGTCTGGATCTGGATCTCGTCCCATACCATGTGGTAGAAGGTCGCGTTCAGTACCAGCCGGCCACCCAGCAAGGTATTCTTGCTGCCGATTTCCCAGTTTTCGAGTTGGTCCGATTCGTAGGTTCCAAAGGGACCGTCGGCGGCAAAAACCGAGCCGCGCCGGCCGCCGTTGGCGCCGCCGCGCCGGAACCCTTCCGAGTAGGTCGCGTACAGCATCTTGTCTTCAGCCCAGAACCAGGTCGCGTTCAGTTTGGGCACGAAGCCCGATTCCGAAGATTCCGCCTGGATATCCGTGAAACACAGATCGAAGCCGTCCTGCGGAATGCCGTCCTCCTGCCACGCGGCTCGGTCTGCGTCGGTCCCGCAGTTCGGGCTGATGTTGTTCAGGGGGTCGATCAGGGCGCCCTGGACCAGCGTGCGATCGGTTTCGATGTCGTACCAGCGCCCGCCGACGGTGATCGAGAAGGTTTCGGTCAGGTTGAAGGTGGCCTCGCCAAAAAGCGCTCTGGACGTCAGCTCGCTCTCGTAAATCCCGGTCCACCAGTTGTCGGAAGGCTTGCTGAAGGTCCCGAAATAGTAGTAGTGCAGGTAACTCAGATAGCTGAACGCGCCCGAGCAGCCGGGCGCGGCCGCATAGTAGTCGGTGCAATTGTCACCCTGGCCAAAAACGGTCGATTTGAACGGTGTTTTTGGTGACTCGTCCTTGTTGTAGAAAGCGCCGACTAGCAGCGACCAGCGGCTGGACAGTTCGTCGGTGGTGGAGAGGCGCATTTCGAAGGTCGTGCGGTCGCTTTCCGACGGGCTGTAAATCTGGCCGTTGGGATCTCCGCCCCAGTCGTAGACGGTCGCCTCAGGGTTGTAATAGGCGCGCAGGTAATCGTTGAATTCCTGGAAGCCCTGCAGGTAGGTGGTGGCGTCGGTTCGTTCCAGAGCTTCGCGATCGAAGTAGGAACCAGTGGCCGTGAACACCGCCCAGCCGAGGTCGGCTTCTGCGGTCAGCGCCAGTTGTGTCCATTCGTCATCGAAAGTCTCGGGGTTGAAGCGGATTTGCTCCCACTCGCCGAGTCCGCGATCGGCAAAGTAACGCTCATTCAAATCGGCATCGCTGAAGCCGTCCTGCTCGGTTTTCTGGTAGATGGCCTGCGCGTCGATGGTCCACACGTCGCTGGGCTGCCAGCGCAGTGCCAGGCGGCCGCCGTAAATGTCGATTCCGTTGACGTCGTTTTCGACCTGGCCGGCGTTGTCGAAGGTGCCGCGCGGGCTGTCGCTGAGCACGTTGTCAATGAAACCGGCATCGTGCGACGAAAAACCGACCAGGCGCAGGGCCAGGCTGTCGCCGAGCGGCAGATTCATCATCGCGCTGACGTCGTAGCCCTGGTCGCCGCCTTCCACCGCGTTGCCGGTAATGTCCACCCAGGCGCTGCTTTCGCCGATCACCGGCTTGTTGGTGATGATGCGCAGCGTGCCGCACTGCGAGGCGTCCCCGAACGTGGTGCCCTGCGGGCCGGCCAGCGCCTCGACGCGTTCGATGTCGATCAGGCGTGGATCCGGGTTAAAGCCGGCGGTCGTGATCGGCTGCTCGTCGAGGTAAACGCCGGTGGTCGGGTTATCGCCGAAAGCGAAGCCCGAGATCGCGCAGCCGCGCATGATCACGTTGGTCCCGCCCGGTTCGACCCGGCCGAAGGTCAGGCTGGGAATCTGACCGAAATAATCGTCGAGCGTTTTGAAACCCTGCATGCGGATGGTTTCGCCGGTCAACGCCGTGATCGACAGCGCGACGTCCTGCAGGTTCAGCGCACCGCGTTTGGTGCCGGTGACGATGACCTCTTCGAGCAAGCGCGTTTCTTCGCCGGTGGCCTGATCCTGCGCGTGGGCCATGGGAACGCCCGCGCAAAACGCGGAAATTGCCGTGCTGAGCGTTTTGCGGGGAAACGAATACGGTGAATATCCGGCTTTGACCATGCGTTGTGCCCTCCAGCAAGTTCATTTTAATGACGCGTCGCTTCAAGTCGTCGCGCGTTTGGTCATTATAATGCCATAGTTCAGGCAGATTGGAAGGTGGAATTTTAACGCCCCTGCCCATCTCGCCAGCCATGAGCCACCCGCGGGCAGCTCCGATGATTCGTATCAATTACAGGTGCTTGATGAACATGAATTGCGATCCATGCCGGAATATCCGGGTCAACGAAGGATGACCGTTCTCGCGTTGACGACCGTGGTCCGGGGCAGTTCAAAAGGGCAGAGCCACGGTGGGCTCTATCTGGTGGACATCGACGGCGGGCGCGGCGCCCAGTTGCTGGACTGGACCCGGCCGACCATCGATTGGAGCGGCTACGGCGCCGGCCGGGGCTTGCGCGGCCTGGCGGTGCACGAGCAGCATGTCTACGTAGCCGGCAGCGACGAACTGTTCTGTTTCGACCCCGGTTTCCATCTGCAAAACGTGTATCGTTCGCCATACCTCGGCGGCGCACAGGCCGTGGCGTATTTCGATGGTCGCGTTTACGTGGTTTCGCGACAGTTCGACGCTTTGTTGTCGCTGAACATCGCCGGTGGCCGCTTCGACTGGGGTCTGCAGATCAGCGACGACGAAGGCGGTTTGCGCGGCATGCCTTTCGATCCGCAGGGCACCGTCGGGCCGTCGCCCGGAAGCCACCTGCGGCTCAACAGCCTGCATTGCGACAGCCGGGGCCTGTTCGTGAGCGGCTCGCGGACGGCCGGTCTGCTGCATTTCGATGGCCGCCGGATCACGCGCTTGGTGACCCTTCCGGAGCGTGTTCACGATGCGCGTCCCTGGCGCGACGGCGTGTTGTTCAACGATACCGGCGCGGGCGCCGTGCGCTTTCTGACCCCGCAGGCCAATCGCGTGTTCCAGGTGCCGCGCTATCCCGAGGAGGTGCTGGAGCCGGGCAGTTTCGAAAACCCCGAATGCGCGCTGCAGGGCTATGCGCGAGGCCTGTGCGTGATCGACGGCCAGCGTTTCGCTTCCGGCTCGTCGCCGTTGACGGTCACCGTGCACGACCTGGAAGCGATGAAAACCGAGCTCAGCATCACCCTCGAAACGGACGCGCGCCACGCGGTCCATACGCTGGCGGCCTGGCCATTCGCGACCTGAGCGCGGACGACCGGCTTCGTGATTCAGCCTGTCAGCGGTTGATCGATTCGTACTGCGCGTAGCGCGGCAGCACCGGCTCGAGCACCTCGATCAGCTCGCCCAGCCGGTCTTCGTACTGGCGCCAGCGATGCACCGAATGGCTGTAGATCGGTTGGCGGACCTGCTCGGAGCTGGCCGTGCGCACCGGCCGGTCCGTCTCCCAGAAACGCACGCAGTTTTTCTCGAAGGGCAGGCCGCAGTATTCGAGCAGGCGCCGCACCTGGTGGTCGAAATCCGTCACCATGTCTTCGTATTGCACGGTCAGCACGCGGCCGGGCAGCACCTCGTGCCAGTAATCCATCATGCGCTGGTATTGCAGGAAATACTCACCGATGTCGGTCAGGTCGTAGGTGAAGCTCTGGCCGCGCGCGAACAGCTGGCGGTAGCAGCTCAGGCAGGAATCCAGCGGGTAGCGCCGCGCGTCGATGATCTTGCAGTTGGGCAGCGCCAGGTGCAGGAAACCGACGCTGGGAAAGTTGTTGGGCATCTTGTCGACAAAACGCGGCCGGCCCTCGCTGCGGTGAATGCGCGCGAGATCGAGATAATCCTGCCCCAGCTGCTGCAGCTGTTTCGGCTGCAGATCGCGCATGGCCTGCGGATAATTCACGCCGTCTGCCCGGTTGCGGCCGATGGAGTTCGCCACCATGCCCACGTACGGCAGCTCCGCGGTGCCTTCCACCATGCTGTGGCTGGCCAGTATCTGCTCCAGCAGCGTGGAACCGGAGCGCGGCAGGCCGATGACGAAAATCGGCTCACCGGACGGATTACCCCGCCCGGCCTGGGCTGCCAGGAATTCGCGGCTGAACACCTGCACGATCGCGTCGTTCAGCACCTCGGTGCGCACGGGATCGTAGTTTTCCTCCATCCGCTGGGTTGAGTTCCCTTCCTCGTAGCAGGTCCAGGCACGGTCAAAGCGGCCGCGGTCTTCCCAGGCCTTGGCCAGTGCGAACAGGAAATTGACGCGGGACTGGGCATCGACTTCGGTGCCCCCTTCGGCATCAACGTCGGTGCGGGCGATCTGCTCCTCCATGGCGGCGATGTCATCGTCGCTCAGGGTATAAGTCTTTAGGTTGGCGAGGCTCCAGTAGGTTTCGCCGTTGCCGGGCTTGAGGCGGATGCACTCCCGGTAGGCCCGCACCGCTTCGTCCTGCTGGCCGACGGTCTTGAGCATGTGACCCAGGCCCAGCCAGGCACCCGGGTGGCGGGGGCGAAGCTCCAGCACCCGGCGGTAGGCGCCGAGGGCATCATCCGTCCGCGCGGCCGGCGCCAGTACCGAGGCGAGCAGGAAATGCGCCTGGTAACTGTCGGGCTCGAGTTCGATGGCCACTTCGAATTGCTCGATGGCTTCTTCGAGGCGGTGCTGCTCTTTCAGCAGCCGGCCCAGGTCGCGCCGCGCCTCCGCGTAATCCGGGGCCTGGGCAATCGCGCGGCGCAGCAGGCGCTCGGCCTCCTGCAGCCGGCCCGCCTGGACCGAAATCGTGCCGAGCAGGCGCAAGGCGTTCACGTTCGTCCCCTCGGTACGCAGGATTTCGCGGCAGATTTTCTCGGCTTCCGCCTGGCGGCCGGCTTGCTGGTGTTCCGCGGCCAGCGCCAGCGCCTTGCGCGTGGGGTCCAGATCGAAGGATTTTTCGAAGGCCTGGTCGGCCTCCGGGCCTCGCCCGATGAGGGCACGCGCTTTGCCCAGGTTGAACCAGGCGTCGCCGTCTGTGGGGTCCAGCTCGACCGCCGTTTCCAGAACCTGCACGGCTTCTTCCGGCCGCCGGGTTTCCAGCAGCAATTGGCCGAGGTCCGACCAGGGCTTGGCGAAACGGGGCGCGGTTTCCATCGTGTGCCGCAGCCATTGTTCGGCCTCATCCATGCGCCGGGCCTTGAACAGGGTCGCGCCCAGCAAGGCCGTCATGTTGACGTCCTGGTCGTTGCGCTCGGCCGCCGCGCGGCAGATCGCCTCGGCCTTGTCGATCTGCCCCGAGTTGATCAGCTCGACGGCTTCGAACAGCGTGCTCTTGGTGGCGAAAGGCGGGTTCGTCATCGTGTTCATGGGCGAAATCATGTTTCGGCGTTACCGCCTTTTTGGGATGCGCGAGCCTTGTCAGGCTGTTGAATCAGAATAATCGGCTGTTGCCGACTTCCCTGTCAACCGGCTCGGCGTTCGTCGCGCAGCAACGCCGATTTGATGAACGCGGGGTGCTGGCGGATAATGCCGGGCTCACCACGAACAGGGCGGGCGCCTGATGACGGCCTTTTTTGACCATCCGCACCGCGTAATGCCTGAGGAGATCGACGAACTCGGGCACGCTGCCAATTATCATTATGTGCGCTGGCTGCAGGACGCCGCGGTGGCCCATTCAGCGGCTGTCGGCTGGCCCTCTGAGCGCTACCGCCAGCTGGGCGCCGGCTGGGTCGTGCGTTCGCACCAGATCACCTATCTCAAGCCGGCGCTGGCCGGCGACCAGCTGCAGATCCGAACCTGGGTGGCCAATATGAAGCCGGTGCTTTCCCTGCGCCGTTACGAGATCCGCAACCCGCGCGGCGACCTGCTCGCGAAAGCGGAGACGAATTGGGCCTTCATCCGTTACGAGACTCAAAAGCCGCAACGCATTCCGCCTCAGGTCGCAACGAGCTTCGAACCGCCCGCGGCGCCGTGATGTCCGCCTGCGCGCCGTCGCATTCAAATCGCCCCGGTCTTTTGATAGCCTGAATACAATGAAAACCAT
>JAVVFH010000065.1:0-15205 GCA_032250585.1 Lysobacterales bacterium | reverse complement strand
GGCGAGCCGGTAACCCAGATCCGCTTCGAAGACCCGCAGGGGGCGCGCTGGGCGAGCCGCGACGCCAACCTGAGCTGGGCCGGGCAACTGCAGTCCGACAACCAGGTCGTCGCTGGCGAGTTATGGGCAGGCCGCCCCGCACAGCCCGAGATCTCGGTCGAACAGGACTTCGCCCGGGAGCTGGGTCTGAAATTGGGCGACCGGGTTTCGTTCGACATCGCCGGCGAGCGCATCACGGCACGCGTGACCAGCCTGCGAACCGTGGAGTGGGACTCCTTCAGCCCGAATTTCTTTGTCCTGTTCTCACCCGGGGTGCTCGATCCCTTCCCCAAGACGTTCGTCAGCAGCATCCATATCGATGCATCGGAACGCGGGGAACTGCTAGAATTGATGCGCGAGTTCCCGAGCGTCACCGCCATCGATATGGAGGCCGTATTGAACCAGGTTCGCGACATGATGGACAAGGCCGCACTGGCGGTGCAGTCGGTGTTCGTGTTCACGCTGCTGGCCGGGCTGATGGTGCTGTGGGCGGCGGTGCAGTCGACCCGCGACGAACGCCGCTACGAAAGCGCCATGTTGCGCACCTTCGGCGCCTCGCGGCGGCGCGTGCTCAGCGGTGTGGCCACCGAATTTCTGGCCATCGGACTGCTGGCCGGCGTGCTGGCGGCTGCCGGCGCCAGCCTGGCCGGCTACCTGCTGGCGGCGAACCTGTTCGATCTCGACTACCGCTTCAGTCCCGCGCTGTGGCTGGCCGGCCCCTTGCTGGGCATGGCCCTGGTCGGCCTCAGCGGCATGGCGGCGACCTGGCGCGTGATCACCCATCCCCCCATCAGCGTGCTACGGGCAGCCTGACATGAAGACACTGGAAACCGATTACCGCGAACAAGGCTACACGGTCGTGGCCGGTGCGATCCCTCCCGCGCAATTGCAGCGCATCCGCGATGCCGCGCTGCGCATCGTGCACGAATTCGACGTCGACCGACAGCGCAGCGTTTTCAGCACCGGCGACCGCGACCGCGGCCGTGACGCCTATTTCATGGACTCGGCCGAGGCGGTGCACTGCTTCCTGGAAGAACACGCGCTGGACGAACGGGGCGGCCTGACCTGCCCGAAGGAACAGGCGGTCAACAAGATCGGCCATGCGCTGCACGACCTGGTGCCGGAATTTTCGGCATTTTGCCGCCAGGATGCGATCGCCGAGAGCCTGCGGGCGATCGGCTACCCTGAGGCGCTGCTGTGGCAAACCATGTACATCTTCAAGCAACCCCGCATCGGCGGCGAGGTTCGCTGGCACCAGGACGCCGCCTACCTGATCAGCGAACCGGCCTCGGTGGTGGGTTTCTGGGTCGCGATCGAGGACGCGACGCGTGACAACGGCTGCCTGTGGGTGCAGCCCGGCGGCCATCGCGGCCCGCTGCGTGAAATCTACGAGGTCGACCCGCGCACCCGCCGCGGCGAACTCAGAACGCTCGACGAAACGCCCTGGCCGGGGGCCGGCGAGGGCCAGCCGGTCGAAGTCGAGGCCGGCAGCCTGGTGATTTTCAATGACCGCATGCCGCATTACAGCTCGCACAATCACTCGAGCCGCTCACGGCACGCCTTCACCATGCATTTCGCCGACCCCCGCTCGCGGTGGCTGGAAAGCAACTGGCTGCAGCGTCCAAAGCTCGACCCTTTCTTCGTCTGAAAGCCCGCCGTCGCCCGTCAGCGGTCGGCGACGACCCGCCGCTCCAGCAGCGCGTTCTTTTCCGCGGCGGTCAAAAACGCCATCTCCAGCGCGTTGGCCTGCGCCTGGCGAGTCTGGCGCGGCCCGAGGCCGGCGGCGGGCGCCGCGATTTCGAACTCGTGGCGCAGGTCGATGCCGCTGATCGCGGGATCGTCGGTGTTCAGATTCGCCAGCAGGCCCAGCTCGAGGATGCGCCCGAGCGGGTGGCTCGCGTAATCGGCCACGACATCGGTGTGGACGTTGGAGGTCAGGCTCACCTCCAGGCCGATGCGGTGCTCGCCGAGATAGTCGACGAGGGCCGGGTCTTCCAGCGAGCGGATGCCGTGGCCAATACGGGTTGCACCCAGTTGGCGTATCGCCGACCAGACGCTGTCCGGGCCGCCGACCTCGCCGGCGTGCACCGTCACCTCCAGCCCGGCGTCACGCGCGCGCTTGAAATGGGTGACGAAGCGGCTCGCCGGAAAACGCAGTTCGTCCCCGGCCAGGTCGATCCCGACCAGGTGATCGCGATGAGCCAGCAGCGCGTCGAGTTCACGGTGGCAGGTCTCGGTGTCGTAGGTGCGGCTCATGATGCCGATCATCTGTGCGCGCACGCCCGTGTCGCGCTCGCCGGCACGGATGCCGTCGGCCACGGCCTCGACCACCGCCGCCGGATCCAGCGCATGGGTTTCGCTCATAAACCAGGGGCTGAAGCGTAGTTCGATGTAGTCGATGCCCTCATCTCGCGCGTCCTCGACGTTTTCGTAGGCCACGCGGCGGCAGGCGTCGAGGTCGTGCAGCACCGCGGTGAGGTAGCGGAAGCGGCCGATGAAATCCATCAACCCGTCGGCTTTGCCGTCGACCACCACATGCGGGCGCAACGATTCCACGTCCCCGGCCGGCAAGTCGATGCCCTGCTTTGCAGCCAGCTCGATGATGGTTGCGAGACGGATACTGCCGTCGAGGTGGCGATGCAGGTCGATCAGTGGCAGGCGGGGGTCGATGTAGCTGGAGTGCTCCATGGAAAATACCGTGATGAACAGCGGCTTATTCTGTCATGAAAACCGCCCGGGTTTATACCGGGCAGACCAGCCCACATATTCAGGTAAGACAAAGCGGGCTTGCGGATTTCAACTTCGCCGCAAAAGACACAGTGCCGCCAAACGTTAATTTGATAAAGCTATCATAACAATTCGTTTAATCGATTTTACCAATAGTCCGTAAGCTTTTATCCTGTAGCGGTAACAATGATCCGGCGCCAGCGCGCCGTCCCGAATTCATAAGGAGGAGATAACATGTCAGATGCAAACGAAGTACGGGTACCCGATGTCGTATTCAAAACGCGCGTGCGCGATGAAAGCATCGACGGCCCGAACCCCTACCGCTGGCAGGACGTCAGCTCGGAAAACGTGTTCGCCGGCAAGAAAGTGGTGGTTTTCGCACTGCCCGGAGCGTTCACGCCGACCTGCTCGAGCACGCACCTGCCCGGTTATGAGGAACATTACGAGGAGTTCAAAGAACTGGGCATCGACGAGATTTACTGCCTGAGCGTAAACGACGCCTTCACGATGTTCCAGTGGGCCAGGCACCAGGGCGCCGAAAAGGTGAAGATGCTGCCGGACGGCAGCGGCGAATTCACGCGCCTGATGGGCATGCTGGTGCGCAAGGACAACCTCGGCTTTGGCGAGCGCTCCTGGCGTTACTCCATGCTGGTGGACGACGGCAAGATCGTGAAGCTGTTCTCCGAGCCCGGCAAGTGCGACAACTGCCCGACCGACCCCTTCGAGGTCAGCGACGCAGAGACCATGCTGCGCTATCTGCGCGGCGCGTAAATCGAACACCGTCCGACACGGCCCGTCCCGGCACGGGGGCGGGCCCGTTTTTTGCCCGGACCAGAACCCATCAGGGGCTGATCCAACAACCATGAATTGCGCCGGATGATGGTGCGCTGGGCGCAGGGGCTGCGCACACGACTCGACTAAGCCCGGGACATCAGGAGCCAGTCTTCAGGACCGGCTCAGCCTTCAGCAGCCTGCCTTTCCTTGTAACCGCGAATTGCTTCGTTGAAGCGTTCCGCCACCCGCTCTTCCATCTCGACGGAATAGTTGTAGGAAGCGACGATGGCCTGCTTGTTGCCGACCGTGTTCTTTTCGTCATCCTCCGCCGCCGACAGGCAGTCGCGGAACTCCATGAGTTTTTCCTGGAAGAGGTCGACCTGCTTCTTGGCCTCGACCAGTTGGTCATAATCGGCGTCTTCCGGAATCGCATTCGGCGAGGCCGGCAGCACGCATTTCTGTGCGTCCTTGGGCAATACGACCTCAAGTTCCGCGGCATCATCCTGGGCCATTGCGGTGTTCAGCAGCAACACGGCTGAACCTAGAATCAATAATTTTCTCACATCAGAACTCCTTGGTTGACCGAGGGGCGATTATATCCGAAATAATCCGGCTTGTTGACAAGCGCTCACGGAGCGAAGAGTCTATCCCCGACTTTGCACCCACAGGCCGAATGAGCGTGCAGGACCGTAGCGGCTCGGCACCGGGTCGCGAACAACCAGTGAACCGGATCGCGGCTTCAGCCGCCCATTCCGGCCAAGCAGCCAAGAACCATGCCAGGAGTCAGCAATGCGTGTTCCCGACCCAGCCGGACCGCTCTCAACATTTCTTTTCGCCGTCCTGTTGAGCCACACCGCAGCTGTGCTGGCGGCACCGGATCCCGCGCTGCTGAAGGGCCTGTCCGCCCGGGCGATCGGCCCGGCGGCAGTCAGCGGCAGAATCAGTTCCATTGACGCGCTGGCCGCCGACCCCAATTACATCGTGATGGGCGCGGCCACCGGCGGCGTCTGGATCTCGAAAAACGGCGGCCTGACCTGGCGCGCCGTGTTCGACGACCAGCCTTTCGCCTCGGTCGGAGCGGTGGCCGTCAACCAGTCCAACCCGGACATTATCTGGGTGGGCACCGGCGAGGGCGCGGTGCGCAACTCGACCTCGATCGGCGGCGGCATGTTCAAGTCGATCGACGGCGGCGAGTCCTGGCAGGCGGCCGGACTGGAGGGAACCGAACGCATCAACCGGATCGCGCTGCACCCGGACAACCCGGACATCGCCTATGCGGCGGCGCTGGGGACTCTGTGGGGCGAAAACAGTGAGCGGGGTATCTACAAGACCACCGACGGCGGCAAGTCCTGGGAAAAAATCCTTTTCGTCGACCAGAAAACCGGCGGCACCGACGTCAAGATCGACCCCTTCAATCCACAGAAAATCTACGCCAGTGTGTGGCAGCACCGCCGCTGGCCGTACTTCTTCAAGTCAGGCGGCCCGGGCTCGGGTATGTACGTTTCCTGGAACGGCGGTCAGACCTGGCAACGAAAAACCGAGGAGGACGGTCTGCCCGCCGGCGAACTGGGGCGCATCACCATCGCACCCTCACCGGCGCAGCGCGGGCGCGTGTATGCGCTGGTCGAGGCGGAAAAAAGCGCTATGCTGCGTTCGGATGACGGCGGCGCAAGCTGGATCCGGACCAACGAGGATTACAACATCGCCGAGCGCCCGTTCTACTACACCGAGGTCACCGCAGACCCGGAGAACCCGGAACGGGTATACAACATCTTCACGCGCCTGAGCGTCTCGATTGATGCCGGCAAGACCTTCGAACTCAACCCGGTGATCGATTGCTGCGCCGGCGGCAACACCATTCATATCGACAACCACGCCTTCTGGATCAACCCGGAGGACGCCCGGCACCTGATCATCGGCAACGACGGCGGCATCGCGATCAGCCGCGACCGCGGCGTAACCTGGCGCTACGTGCGCAACCTGCCGCTGTCCCAGTTCTACCATGTGCGGGTTGACGACGACCGGCCCTACAACATCTACGGCGGCCTGCAGGACAACGGTTCCTGGCGCGGCCCGTCCGAGGTCTGGGAAAACGGCGGAATCCGTAACCTGCACTGGCAGGAAGTCGGTTTCGGCGACGGCTTCGACACCCTGCCCGACCCCGAAAATTCGCGCCGCGGTTACGTCATGTCGCAAGGCGGTTTCCTGTCGCGCTGGAATCTCGATACCGGGGAGCTTCGGCTGATCCGCCCGGCGCCCGGCGAGGCGGAGACCGAACTGCGTTTCAACTGGAACGCGGCATTGGCACAGGACCCATTCGACCCGGCCACGATCTACTACGGCAGCCAATTCGTGCACAAGTCCACTGACCGCGGCGCCACCTGGACCGTGATCAGCGACGACCTGACGTCTAACGACCCCGACCGGCAAACCTTCCGGCACAGTGGCGGATTGACGCCGGACGTGACCGCGGCCGAGAACTTCACGACCATCGTCGCCATCGCGCCCAGCCCCATCGAGCCCGGGACACTGTGGGTCGGAACCGACGACGGCCGCGTTCATGTGACGCGCGACGGCGGCGGGAGCTGGAGCCGCGTCGATGTGCGCGCCCGCAACGTGCCGAGCGGCAGCTGGGTGCCGATGATCGAGCCCTCCCCGCACGAGGCCGGCACGGCGTTCGTGGTTTTCGACAACCACCGCCGTTCCGACATGCGCCCATACGTCTGGCGTGTCGAGGATTACGGCCGCAGCTGGGAAAGCCTCGTGGACGAACCGATCCGCGGCTACGCCCTCTCAATCCTGCAGGATCCCGTCAACCGCCAACTGCTGTTTCTCGGCACCGAGTTCGGGCTCTTCATCTCGACGGACGGCGGCCAGAGCTGGTTCAAATTCACCGCCGGAGTGCCCACCGTCTCCGTGATGGACATGGCGATCCAGCAACGCGAAAACGATCTGGTGCTCGGCACCCACGGCCGTTCGCTTTACTTAATCGACGATTACAGTGCGCTGCGGGGCTTGCGGGCGGAAGACTTCGAGGCACGACTGGAAATACTCGCCGTGACACCGGGCCAGCAGTACGTTGCGAGCCGGACGCCATCCACGCGCTTCACCGGTTCCGGAGAATTCCGCGGCGACAACGAACCCTATGGCGTGATGGTCACTTTCATGGCCGGCGGCGATGACCTGCCGCATCCCGATCCCCACGTTGAACGCGAGCGCAGCATCCGCAAGCGCGCCGCGGCCGGTGAGTCCGCAAGTCCCCGCCAGGAAAAAGACCCGGTCCAGGTCGAACTCACGGTACGCGATGCCGGTGGCGAGGTCGTGCGCAGCCTGAAACAACCCGTGCACAAGGGCATCAACCGCCTGACCTGGGACCTGACCCGCGACGGCGTCAGGCCCATGCCCGGCCCGGACGCTGCGGACATCGGGAACAGCTTGCCCGCCGGCCCGGAAGTGCCGCCCGGAAGCTACGAAATCAGCCTGGTCCTGCCCTCGCCCGACGGAACGACGGAAGAACGATCGGTGCCGGCCAAAATCCTGGCGGATCCCCGCTCCACGGTGACGGCCGAGGAGCGGCGCCGGAATCACGAGGTGTTGCTCGAAATCCTGGCGATGGAGGAGTCGGCGGTAACCGCGCTCGAGCGCATCGTCGCTGCGCGCCAGGATACCGACACGGTACTCGAATTGCTCGCAGATCGCGCAGACGACGACGAAACCGGGCAGAGCCTGCGCGAGCAGGCGCAGGAAATCCACGCCGGGCTGGACGAACTCGAGCAGCGCTTCCGGGTGCCGCCAGAAACCCGGGGGATCGTCCATGACGACGATCGCGTCATGAACCGCATCGGCCTGGCCCGGTCGTACGTCGACAGCAGCTACGCGGCGCCGACGGTCACGGCGATGGCCTATGTCGAAACGGCCCAAAAGGCTTTGAGCGAAGCGTCGCAGGCCGTTGATGCATTCATGAGCGGGGAACTGGTTCGCTTCAGCGAGTCAGTGACCGCGGCCGGGATCGGCCTCTTCGAAAGCGCGCACGAAGACTGAGCCCCGAGTGTTAACCGCGCCACAAACATGAGTGCAACGGAACACAACACGCCCCGGTTGACCGCAGCCGGCAACCGCCAGGCCGACGGACTGACGGACCAGGTGGCGCAGGCGATACTTGATGGTTTCAACCGGCACTATGCGCTGTTCCGCGAGTACGCCCGGCAAGGCAAGCTCTGCTTCGAGCGCGGCGAATGGTCACGCTCCGCCGAGGTCAGCAAACGGCGCATCAACGGTTACGAGGAACGCATCCGGGAAACCGTTGCTGCGCTGCAAAAGCGGCAACCCGAAGCCGCCACACGCTACGAACTCTGGCCCGGCATCAAGATCGCCTTCATCGGCAAGCTGATGGGGCACCTGCAACCCGAATGCGCGGAAACTTTCTATAATTCCGTAGCTTGCCGAGTCCTTCACCGGGAGTATTACAACAGCGAATACATCTTCTGGCGGCCGACGATCAGCACCGAGCACCTCGAAGGCAGCAAGCCCACCTACCGCAGCCATTACCCCGCCAGCGACGGACTGCGGCGCAGCCTGCTCGAGATCCTCAGACGCTACGATCTGAGCAACCGCTTCGAAAACCTGCGCCGCGACCTGCGCCTGCTGGAGCGCGCCCTGCTGCAGGAACGCTCGCCGACCTGGAAGGCACAACCCAATTACCAGATCCAGACTCTCGACGGCCTGTTCTGCCGCAACAAGGCCGCCTACATCGTCGGGCGGGTCATCAATGGCGACAGCCGCGAGCCCCTCGTCATCCCGCTGCTGCAAAACGAGTGCGGCGAACTGATCGTGGACGCATTACTGACACGCCAGAAAGACGTCGCCATCCTGTTCAGCTTCTCGCGGGCCTACTTCCTGGTAGACATGGAGGTGCCGTCCGCCTACGTCTCTTTTCTGCTGTCGATCATGCCCAAAAAGTCCGTGGTCGACCTGTACGCCATGCTCGGATTGCAAAAGCAAGCCAAAACCCTGTTCTACCGGGAACTGCAGCACCACCTGCGGCACTCGCGCGACAATTTCCAGATCGCGCCGGGCGTCAAGGGCATGGTCATGCTGGTGTTTACGCTGCCCTCTTTCCAGTTCGTGTTCAAGCTGATCAAGGACCGCTTCGACCCGCCGAAAAACGCCAGCCGCCAGCAGGTCATGGACAAGTACCAGCTGGTCAAGAATCACGACCGCGTCGGCCGCCTCGCCGATACGCTCGAGTACTCCAACGTCGCGCTGCCAATCAGCCGCATCGACCCCGAACTGCTACGGGAACTGCGCGGCCGCGCTGCCGGGTCCATCGAGGAGGACAACGGCATGCTGGTCATCCGGCACATCTACATCGAGCGGCGCATGGAACCGCTGGACAATTACCTGGCGCAGGTTTCTGAGGCCGAGAAACGGCGCGCCATCAAGGATTACGGCGACGCCATCCGCGATCTGGCCGGAGCCAATATTTTCCCCGGCGACATGCTGAAGAAAAATTTCGGCGTCACCCGCAATGGCCGGGTCGTATTCTACGACTACGACGAGATCTGCTACATCACCGAATGCAATTTCCGCAAGGTGCCGCCGGCCCGCGATTACGAAGACATGATGTCCGATGTGCCCTGGTACTCGGTGCAGGAAAACGATGTATTTCCGGAAACCTTCGGCCCGTTCTTTTTCGCCTTCGAGCCGGACCGGAAGATTTTCATGAAGCACCATGCCGAACTGCTGGATCCAAAATGGTGGCAGCAGGTCAAGCAGAACATCCTCGCGGGCCGCCTGGCCGACGTCTTTCCCTACCCGCAGAAACGACGCTTTATAAACCGCTACCCGCAGCCCGTCAGCCGGCCCTGATTCATCCACTCGACCACGGCCCGGGCCCAGGTCTCACCGTCCTCTTCCTGGATGAAATGCCGGCCGTGCAGGGTGATGTGCGGCTGTCCGCGGGTTCCGGGCACGAGTTTGAGAAACGGCCTGTCGCCGCCGCGCATGATCGGGTCGTTGTCGGAAAAACACAGCAGGACGGGCTTTTCCCACAGCCTGAGAACCTCCCAGGCCCGGCGGTTGGCCTCGCTGGCCGGATCGTCCGGGGACGCCGGCACCAACAGCGGAAACTGGCGCGCACCGGCTTTGTATTCGTCCGTTGGAAACGGCGCCCGGTAAGCCTCCATTTCGGCTTCGGAAAGATCGCCGTGCCCGAACAGGTTGACGATGAAACCGGTGTCGAAATGCGGGTCTTCCTGGCTGAAGCGGCGCCAGCGACGGAAAGCTTCCGGCAATTCGCGGTCGCCGGTCGGCAGGCCGGTGTTGGACAGTGAGAACGCGGCGAAGCACTGCGGTTTTTCAGCCACCATCCGCAGGCCGATCAGGCCGCCCCAATCCTGACCCAGCAAAGTAACCTCGCGCAGGCCGAGGCCGTGGAACCAGTCGCTCATCCACCGCACGTGCCGGCGGTAGCTGTAATCGCTGCGCGCGGCCGGCTTGTCGGAACGGCCGAAGCCCACCAGGTCGGGCACCAGCACGCGCAGGCCGGCTGCCGTGAAGACCGGGACCATCTTGCGATACAGGTAACTCCAGGTCGGTTCGCCGTGCAGGCAGAGCAGCACCGGACCGTCGGCCGGGCCTTCGTCGAGGTAATGCACGCGCAAAGGCCCGAGTTCCGGGTCGTCGACTTGCGCGTAATGCGGCTGCCAGGGGAAATCCGCGAGTCCCTCGAAACGTTCGTCCGGAGTGCGCAGTACTTTCATGTCGTCTCCTTCTGTCATGCCTTTGGTGGAGGTGACTGCCAACGGCATCAGCCGCGGCTTACAGGCCGGGCAGCAGCCAGTGCCAGACCATCAGCGCGAAACTGCTGTAAACCAGCATCTCACCCAGGTAATCGGTGCAGAGCCGCAGGCGCCGGGCCGGGCGCTGGGCGGACGGGATCGGCGGGCTGACAAACGGCGACGAATTGGGGATAATGCCGCGATGCGACGATTACTTGGCTTACTGACCGGACTGGCGCTGTTCATTTCGACCTCCGAGATGGCAGGCATGTCCGCGCAGGAGCGGACGCTGCGCTTTTATCATACCCACACCCGGCAGAAACTCGAAGTCACCTATTTCCGTGACGGCGATTACCTGCCCGGTGCCCTCGACGAATTGTGCGCCTTCCTGGCGGATTGGCGCAACGGCGAGCAGACCGACCTCGACCCGGAACTGTTCGACCTTTTGTGGGACATCCAGCGCGAAAGCGGCACCTGGTCCACCTTCGAGGTCATCTCGGCCTATCGTTCGGAGGCCACCAACGAGATGCTGCGGCAACGAAGCAGCGGCGTGGCGAAAAAAAGTCAGCACCTCCTGGGCAAGGGCATCGACGTGCGGCTGCGCGGGCTGGAACTCGAGCGGCTGCGCGACACCGCCAAGGCGCTGCAACGCGGCGGCGTGGGTTATTACGCGTCATCGAACTTCGTGCACGTCGATACCGGAAGAGTGCGTTACTGGTAATCCGCCGCCGGACCGGGCTCTCTTTTCAAGGCACGCAATCGCAAGCGGAATATGAGTTCCCCGATGCTGAAATTTTGCCTTTTTTTCGCGTTCTTTTGCAGCCTCAGCCCAGCTGCGGCCGCGCAGGCGCAGTTCCCCTCCCTGCGGGTGATGGTGATCGGCGCACAGCCGGCCGCCGGGCCACTGGAAGTGACGCTGTTCGATTCGGCCGAATCGTTCATGCGCGAGCCGTTTCGACAGCAGTCCGGCCAGGTCAGCGAGGCAGGCGAATTCGTCGCCTTCTTCGATGACCTGCCACTCGGCGAATACGCCGCGGTCGTAGTGCACGATGAAAACGACAACGGCCGGCTCGACAGCGGTTTCCTGGGAATGGGCTCGGAACCCTATGGTTTTTCGAACGGCGCCGATACCTGGTTCGGCTGGCCCTCCTTCGAAGACGCGAAGTTTACGGTCGAAGCCCCCACTGAAATCACGATCGACCTGGATTGAGCGACTTCCTCACAACGGAAAGAAAACCCGGCGTGCTGGAGCTTCAGCTGCATGGCGACTGGGTGTTCGCCAACCTCGGCAGGCTGCAAAAAGAACTGGATGCAACCGGACTGGCGGAGGAGCGACGGGTGAACTTCGTCTGCGGCGACCTGCAAAGCCTGGACCTCGCCGCGGCCTGGATACTTTACGAGCGCTCGATGGATTACGAGGAACTCGGCCTCGAGACCGCATTCAGCGGCTTCCGGGATTCACACTTCAAGTTCCTGCAGCACATCATCGACATTGCCGCGCAGAAAGAATACATCCACGACCTCGGGGCGCATAAGCCGGCCGGCTTCTGGCGCAGCGGAATGGAAAAGGTCGGCCGCAATACCATCGAGGCCGTGGAATCGGTGGGTTACATCGCCGGCGCGGTGCTGGATGGCGTCAAGCGCCCCTCGCGGCTGGTGATCGGGGAGACGATCCGCCAGGTGCATGCCTGCGGCGGCAAGGCGATACCCATCGTCGGCATGGTCTGCTTCCTGATGGGGATTGTGCTGGCATACCAGAGCGCCCGCCAACTGGAACAGTTCGGCGCCAACATTTACATGGTCGACCTGGTCGCCAATTCGATCCTGCGGGAACTGGGCGTGCTGCTGGCGGCCATCATGGTCGCCGGACGTTCCGGTTCGGCGTTCGCGGCCGCGCTGGGCACCATGAAACTCAACGAAGAAGTCGATGCGCTGCGTGTCATGGGCCTGAACCCCAACCAGATCCTGATCATTCCCCGGGTGCTCGGCCTGATGATCGCCCTGCCCTTCCTGACCGTCTACGCCGACGCGGCCGGCCTGCTGGGCGGCGCGTTCATCGGCGCCATTGCGCTGGACATCAACTGGCTGATGTTCACCGAGCGCCTGCTGCTGGTGATCGATTTGGACGACGTGCTGGTGGGCCTGAGCAAAGCACCGGCATTCGCTTTCCTGATCGCCGTCACCGGCACCCTGCGCGGCATGCAGGTGGAAGGCTCGGCCGAGGAACTGGGGCGCCTGACCACCATGGCGGTGGTGCAGTCGATTTTCCTGATCATCGTCGCCGACGCGATCTTCACGGTGGTCTACGCGAGGATCGGATTCTGATGCCCGGCCGCACCGAGTCGGCGATCACCGTGCGCGGACTGGTCAACCGTTTCGGGACGCAGACCGTCCATGACGGTCTCGACCTGGACGTGCGGCGCGACGAGATCCTGGCCATCATCGGTGGTTCCGGGGCCGGAAAATCCGTGCTGCTGCGCAGCCTGCTGGGCCTGCACCAACCCAGCGAAGGCTCCATCGAGGTGCTCGGCACGCCGATCCGCTACCAGCAGCCGGGCCCGCACAAGCAATGGGGCGTGCTGTTCCAGGGCGGCGCGCTGCTGTCCGGCCTGACGGTGCAGGAAAACGTCGAATTGCCGATCGCGCTGCACTCGGAGTTGCCCGTCGAGACGCGCCGCGAACTGGCGGTGCTGAAACTGTTCATGGTCGGTCTCGACCTGACCGCCGCGGCCAAGTATCCCTCCGAGCTGTCCGGCGGCATGCGCAAGCGCGCGGCGCTGGCGCGCGCACTGGCGCTGGAGCCGAAAGTCCTGTTCCTGGATGAACCCACGGCGGGTCTGGATCCGCTGGCAGCCACCGAATTCGATGAACTGATCGCCTACCTGCGCGAGACCCTGGACCTGACCATCGTCATCGTCACGCACGACGTCGATACCCTGTTCGGGGTGTGCAACCGGGTCGCGGTGCTGGTCAACAAGTCCATAATCGTTGATACACTGGAAAATATCGTCACGCATCCCGACCCGTGGATTCAGAAATACTTCGGCGATGCACGCGCCATGCGCGCAAGAAGAGCGGTGAAACGCCATGTTCAAAGGTAACCGGAATTTAGTTGTCGGCTTGTTCGTCAGTGGCGCGATCGCGGGCTTCGTGGCCTTCGTGATCTGGCTGACCGGGCGCGCGGGCGTCGAGGAAATGGACCGTTACACGCTGCTGTTCAACCGCGACATCAGCGGGCTGGCCATGGGCGGGCCGGTCAATTACATGGGCGTCAAGGTCGGCAGCGTCGTGCAGATGAACCTCGAGCGCCAGGACGGCATCGTCGTGCGGGTCGACATCGAGGTACTCGAATCCACACCGGTGGACGCGGGCACCTACGCCAGCATCGCCATGCAGGGGATCACCGGCGTCGCGGTGATCAACCTGGCCGGCTCGCCCGGCAAACATCCACCGCTGAAAGCCGGTCCGGGGCAGGAATATCCGGTAATTCCCGTGCGCGATGTCGGACTTGCGGCACTGATGTCCAGCGCGCCCGAACTGATGGTCAAAATAAATCGCCTGGTCGACCAGGCCAATGACCTGCTGAGCGCGGAGAACCGAGCAACCATCGCCGACATGCTCGAACATGTGGCCAGCGTCAGCGACAGCCTGGCACAGAACCGCGACACCCTCGCCGCGCTGCCGGAGGAACTTGCGCGCACACTGAGCGAGGCGGACAAAACCCTGCAACAGGTCCGGACCCTGCTGGAAGGCCTGCGGCCGGACCTCGATTCCAGCGTCGGGAACCTGCGCCTTGCCAGCGAGAAACTCGCCGCCCTGACCGGCCGCCTGGATACGCTGCTGGCGAACCACGAGCAGGACCTGGAGCGTTTCCTGGATCGCGGCCTGGCCGAGGCTCCGGCGCTGATGAAAGAAACCCGACAAGGCCTGCGGGAGCTGCAGAAACTGTTGCAGGAACTGCAGGAAGACCCCTCCCGGTTAATCCATCGTCCCGACTCCGAGTCGCTGGAGATAGAGCCCTGACATGAAAAACATCAACGCACTGGCAAGCCTGATCCTCTGCACGTCGCTGGCAAGCGGCTGCAGCGGCATCCTCACCAGCGATCAACCGGCCAGGCAGTATTACCTGCTCAAGCCGCTGGAAACTGCGCCGCGCGCGAGCACCGACGCCGAGCGGCCCGTGCTGCGGCTGTCGGTCGGCGCGGTGCCCGGCCTCGATACCGACCGGATCCTGGCACTCGGTCCGGACGCGCGACTGCAGCGCTACGCCAACGCCTGCTGGCCCGACCACCTGCCGGAAGTACTGACCTCGGTGATGGCCCGCTCAATGGCGGCGACCGGGCGTTTTTCAGTGCACGAGCGCTTCGAATCCGGCAGCGACGATGCCTGGGCCCTGGCCATCGAGGCACGCCAGTTCTACGGCCTGCGTAGCGCCGCAGAAGGCACTTCCGCGGTGCAAGTGGAACTGGTGGGGCAGATTGAATGTGGCGGCAGCCGGCACGAAGTGGGGGCGGTGGAATCGGTGCCGGTCGGCGTGGAGCACCTGGCGGACATCGTCGCCGCGCACCAGGCGGGACTCGACCGCGTCACGCGCGACCTCATCGCGCAGATCGAGCAGCATTGCGCGGACTGAAACCAGGGCCGCGACCCGCTGCCATGCTCAGTCGACAATCTTGAATGTTAACAGTTCGTCGCCGCCGCTGACCTGGTCTCCCACGTCGAAAAAATACTCGACTACCTGGCCGGCCGCCGGCGCGCAAATCGAATGCTCCATCTTCATCGCCTCCATCACCATTAGCGCCTGACCCGCGGTGACCGCGATGCCCGGTTCGACCATCCGCTTGACGATCACGCCGTTCATCGGCGCTGCGAAGGCACCGGGGCCC
>JAVVFH010000064.1:0-15229 GCA_032250585.1 Lysobacterales bacterium | reverse complement strand
AGGTACCCACCACCGGCGCCAGCCAGAAATCCAGGCCCGGCATCGGCTCACCCACCAACAGCCTGATCCACAGCATGATGATGCGATCGTTGATCAGCAGGGCCAGCACCGACAGGGACTGCTGCCACGGCGGGTAGAAACGCAGGCGCGCACGAAAGCGGCTTGCGAGGTAGATGATGATCACCAGGCCGAGCGCATGCATTCCCAGCAGGCTGCCGGTCAGCAGGTCCAGCAGCAAGCCGACCGCGAAACCCATTCCCAGCGAGATCAGGCCCTGGGTTTCAAGGCTCCAGTAGATCAGCACCAGCGCCACCCAGTAGGGTCGGAGCATGTTCAGCGCGGGCGGCAGCGGCAGCAAGGTCAACAGGACTGCGATAAACAGCGTCAGCAGAATGATCGAGATGCGGTCGGAACGGACGTTCATGGGTCGTCGTCTTCCGCAGCCGGGCCGCCAGGCAGGGAGTCGTCTCCGCTTGCGTCGGCCGACTCACCGGCTTCACCGGCCTCGCCCATGGCAGGGCTGCCGGCGTCGGGGTCAGGCTGAACGGCACCGTCACTGGCGACAAACCCGGTCTCTGCCGCAGCCGCTTCTCCCGCCTCCGGTGATCGAATCAGCAGCACCTCGCGGCCGCGGCCCAGCGTTGCCAGCGGTCGCGCCCAGACCCGCGCGAAGGTACCGCCGTGCGGTCGTTCGACCGACGTGACCCGAGCCACCGGGTAGCCGCCGGGAAACCGTTCTCCGAGTCCGGAGGTGACCACCAGATCGCCTTCACGAACATCCGCCTGGTGGGGCATGCTGGGCAGGCTGAGGCTGCCCGTCTCACCCAAACCGAAAGCGACGGTCCGCAAGCCGGTGCGGTTGATCTGGACCGGCAGCGCATGGTTGGGGTCGGAAATCAGCCGGATCGTGGAATAGTGTGAATGTACTTCTTCAACCTGGCCCATCACGCCCGTCCCGTCGATCACCGCCTGCCCTATTTCGACGCCATGGACAGAGCCGCGATCTACCATGACCTTGTGCGAAAACGGGTCGAGATCGACGCGCAGCAATTCAGCGTATTGATAGTCGAAAGGCTGTGTCTGGGCGCCCGTGAACAGCGCTCGCAGGCGGCGGTTTTCCTGCTGCAGCGTATCCAGTCGTTGCAGATCGCCCTGCTGGGCGAGCAAGCGCTTCTTCAACCGGGCATTTTCGTGACGAAGGGAACGGCGCGATTGCAACTGACCGAACAGGTTGCGCAGTGCCGTGACCGGCCAATCCACCACGTGGTAGACCGGTTCGATCAGGTGGCCGGCCATGACCCGTGCGCGCGGGACATAATGCCCGCGCTGATCCATCGCCATCAGCACCACCGCCAGCAGGCCGTAAAGCATCAAGCGGGCGGTCTGGGACGTCTGCCCAAAAAATCGTGTGCCTGCTCCGGAGTCTCGTGTGACCAATATATGACCTGGTAGTGGGTATCAACCCGAATGAGCGTGAACCCGCAAACTACGTATTGCAACGACGGCGGCCGTCAAACTGATTAGTGACCGTCCATAAACTCCACATGCTAACGCGGCACATGAATGTGCTGCCATTTTCGATGACGTAAGTCATTGAAAATGTGAGCGCAGCAAAACCACGCTTTTGCGCAGCGAATCCATAACGGGCCGGGATGCCCGTTTATGGACAGACACTAATTCGTCGTAAAAAAATCTCCATTGTTCTGGTCTATCATTTCCAGCGCGCGACCGCCACCCCGGGCAACACAGGTCAGGGGATCGTCCGCCGCGAACACCGGCAAGCCCGTTTCCTCGGCGATCAGCCGGTCGAACCCGCGCAGCAGCGCGCCACCGCCGGTCAGCACAATGCCGGTTTCCGCCACGTCCGCGCAGAGTTCCGGCGGGGTCTGTTCGAGTGCCGTCTTGACGGCCTCGAGGATACTGGACAGGCTCTCGTTCAGCGCCTCGAGCACCTCGTTGCTGGTGATCGTGATGTTGCGCGGGACGCCCTCGGCCAGGTTGCGCCCGGAGACGTTCATCTGCTGCGGTTCCTCGTCGGGCCAGGCGCAGCCGATGTCGATCTTGATGCGCTCGGCGGTGGTCTCGCCGATCAGCGTGCCGTAATTGCGGCGCACGTAGTTGATGATCGCGTCGTCGAACTGGTCGCCGCCGACCCGCACCGAATTGGAATACACCAGCCCGTTAAGCGAGATGACTGCGACTTCCGAGGTGCCACCGCCGATGTCCAGCACCATCGCGCCACGCGCCTCGTGCACCGGTATGCCGGCACCGATCGCGGCGGCCATCGGTTCTTCGACCAGGAACACCTCGCGCGCGCCGGCGCCCTCGGCCGATTCCTTGATCGCCTTGCGCTCGACCTGGGTGGAGCTGCAGGGCACGCAGACCAGCACCCGCGGGCTCGGCCGCAAAAAGCGCGAGGTATGCACCTTGCGAATAAAATGCTGCAGCATCGCTTCGGTCATGTTGAAGTCGGCAATGACGCCGTCTTTCAGCGGACGCACCGTGCGGATATTGCCCGGGGTGCGGCCCAGCATCTGCTTGGCCGCCGCGCCGACCGCCGCCACGTGTTGCGGCCCGCCCGGTCCGCGGTCCATGCGCACCGCCACCACCGAGGGCTCGTTGAGCACGATTCCCTGGCCGCGAACGAAGATGAGCGTATTGGCCGTTCCCAGGTCGATCGACAGATCGTTGGAAAACAGCCCGCGGAGGCTTTTAAAAACCATGATGTCAGGTAATCCGTGAAACCAGCCAGTGGTCGAGTCCGCTAATGTATCAGTCGAGTGCCTAACCCGCAAGCCGAAAACCCTCGAAAACCCTGTGTTTACGCGAGTTTTGAGGAACTTCGGCCGCCTTCAATTCGGCATTTGGCTGAACAGTGATATATCAGTTAATCGACGCCAGAAATGAAATTGGATGCCCGGTCGGAAGCCAAATCCGCTAAACTTTTTCGCTTCGTATATCAGAAACGAGGCAAGGCATGTCCGCCCTTATTTGTGGTTCGCTGGCCTACGACACCATCATGGTGTTTCCCGAGCCGTTCAAAGATCACATCCTGCCCGACCAGGTGCATATCCTGAACGTCTCGTTTCTGGTGCCAAAAATGCGCCGCGAGTTCGGCGGCGTCGCCGGCAACATCGCCTACAACCTCAAATTACTCGGCGCGGAGCCCTTCCCGATGGCCACCGTCGGCGATGATTTCGGGCCCTACGAGGAGCACCTCGACAAGTTCGGAATCTCCCGCCGCCACGTGCGCCGAATGGAAGGCGAATTCACCCCGCAGGCATTCATCACCACCGACATCGACGACAACCAGATCACCGCCTTTCACCTCGGCGCAATGCAGTACAGCTACCTGAACCGGGTCGCCGATGCCGAGGGCATCGAGATCGGCATCGTCGCGCCGGACAGCAAACAGGCCATGCTTCAGCACAGCCGTGATTTTGCCGCCGCCAGCATCCCGCACCTCTTCGATCCCGGCCAGAACCTGATTCTGTTCAACAGCGACCAACTCAGGCGCTTCATCGAGGAAGCCACCTACGTCGTGGTCAACGACTACGAGTTCCAGTTGCTCAAGGAACGTACCGGACTCAATGGCGAGGAAATCGCCCGCCAGGTCGAAGCGCTGATCGTCACCCGCGGCCCGCAGGGCTCGGTCATCCGCAGCCGCGACGGCGAAAGCGAAATCACCGCCGTCAAGCCCGATGCCATCCAGGACCCGACCGGCTGCGGCGACGCTTTCCGCGCCGGGCTGCTGTACGGCCTGCTCAACGACCTCGACCTCGTGACCATGTGCCGCATCGGCTCCGTGATGGGCGCCATCAAGATCGCCCGACAGGGCCCGCAGAACCACAACCCGACCCTGGATGAGATTCAACAGCGCTTCTTCGAGGCGTATGGGTATCGTTTTTAGCTCGCCGCTCGCTTGCGATTTGCTCGTTTCGGTATTACTATCTCAAGTATGAAAACCATTACCCTGAAAGCGGACGAAGACTTCGATCGTCGGTTGACCCGGCTTGCAGAACGCCTGGATACGACCAAGAGCGCCGTCATTCGCGAAGCCGTGGGAAGTTACGAGCGCCAGGTAGCGCGCGAAGAGTTGGCCCGGCGCATCCGCGAAGCCTCGCTGAAGACCCGATCAGACACGAAGCGCGTGTCCGCCGATTTCGATGCCGCCAATGCCGACGGCCTTTAAACGCGGCGAAGTTCGCCTTGCGAACTTCAATCCATCAAAGGGGACGGAGGCAGGCAAAATCCGCCCCTGCATCATCCTGCAATCCGACCTGCTGAACGACATCGACCACCCCAGCACGATGGTGATTCCCCTGACCAGCCGAATCCTCGACGACGCAGCCCCGCTACGCTCCCGCATCGCGCGACGTGACGATCTGGAAGCCGACTCCGATGCCATGATTGACCAGGTCCGCACCGTCGACAACCGCCGCCTGACAAGCGAGCCACTGACCCGGCTGACGCCCCGGGAATTGGCGGAAATCGAGGAATACCTGAAGATCGTGCTGGGACTGTCCGTCGGTTGAACGGAAGCGCGACCACGCGCCGCGCAACGCCGGAAAATGCGACATCACCTCACCAGCCCGGTAAAATAGCGGTAAGCGGGGCCTGCCGGTTGACTTTCAGGCCGTTCCACCACAGAATTTGCGGCCCGATCCGAACGGATCGGCCCCTGATCAAGGTGATGTAGCTCAGCTGGTTAGAGCGCGGCACTCATAATGCTGAGGTCGGTGGTTCAAGTCCACCCATCACCACCAATTAAATGAAAAGCCTACGAATTTCGTGGGCTTTTTTCGTTTCCGTTACAAGAAAACTGGCGCACCTGAGGACAGCAAACCTCAATGATTTTCACGACGCTCTGGGCAGAGTTCCGCCGTCCTTGTACATGAGAAACTTGAAGCTGGAGACCTCCGGTTTAGAACTGCCTGCTTGACGGGGAAGCTTACGGGTTGAAGAGCTGTAGTCCCCATCCCTCCCTTGCGCGGTCGGGGCCTTCCCCGGCCGCGCTTTTCTTCCGCCTGCCCGCCCAGCGCCTTGCTTTCGCAGGTTCCGCCACGAAATAATCGGGTGAAGCGCGGAATCCCGAGGCTTTTTGCATGAAGGACATCAGTTTTCAGATCGACCCGGTCACGCCACGGGTCGTCGCCCGCCTCGAGCGGGGAGAGAT
Source organism: Lysobacterales bacterium (assembly GCA_032250585.1). Lineage (GTDB taxonomy): Bacteria > Pseudomonadota > Gammaproteobacteria > Xanthomonadales > SZUA-36 > JAVVFH01. The sequence goes on along the minus strand of JAVVFH010000064.1, from coordinate 10,053 downwards.
AGTGCTGCCGGCGCTTTGGCTGCGCGAACGCTGCCAGGACCCGGAACACGTCGACCAGACCACCCGGCAGCGCCTGTTCGATCCGCACCGGCTGCCGGAGGACCTGGCGCTGACCGCCGCAGAGCGCCTGGAATCGGGCCGGGTCAGGCTCGGTTTCAGCGATGGCTACCGCGGCGAGTACGATCTGGAAAGCCTGGCGGAGGAATTCCGGGCGCGCGATGGGCTGCCGGCGCCCCGACCCTGGGGCGCATCGCTGGACCGGGCCGAAGTGACCCTGGACTGGCGTGCGCTGAGCGAAGATGCGGCCCTGCACCAAGCGCTGGGCGCATTCCTGCGGCGCGGCTTCCTGATCCTGCAGCATGTGCCCACCGACCCCGCGCGCATTCTGGAAGTCGCGGATCGATTCGGCCACGTGCGCGACACCAACTTCGGCAAAGTCTTCGAAGTCTATTCGCGGCCAGGCTCCAACGACCTCGCCTACGCCACCGTTGCGCTGGGGCCGCATACCGACAACCCGTACCGCCGGCCAGCGCCGGGCATCCAGCTGTTGCACTGCCTCGTCAACGAAACGCGCGGCGGCCTGTCGACGCTGACCGACAGCCTGGCGGTCGGCCGTGTGCTGGCCAGGGAAGACCCCGACGCCTTCGAGCGCCTGGCCACCACGCCGGTGCGCTTCCGCTTCGTCGATCCCGACGAAGAGCTCATCGAGCACCGCTGCATCATCCGGCGCGACGCGGCCGGTGAAATGGTCGGCGTCCATTACAGCCCGCGCCTGGACGGCTTGCCCCTGCTGGACGACACGGGCGTGCGCGCTTTCCACCGCGCGCGCCGACGGCTGGCGGAGCTGCTGGCCGACCCCCGCTTCGAGCTCCGCTTCCCGCTACGCCAGGGCGAGCTGGTGATGTTCGACAACAGCCGCGTGCTGCACGGGCGCACCGCGTTCGACGCCACCGAGGGGCGCCGGCACCTGCAGGGATGCTACATTGACCTGGACGAGCCGCGCAGCCGCTACCGCACGCTGTCGCGGCGCCTGCGCGCAGCCTACGGGGAGACATGTTGGACACCGTTGCCTTCCGGCAGATGAAAGACGGCGACCGGGCCGATTACGAACTGCTCGACCGCTACGAACGCCAGTACATCGCAGCACTGCCCGACCGCGTGCTCGCCATGCTGCTCTCGTTGGACGGCAGTCTCGGCGGTTACCGCGTCAGCCGGCTCGCGCATTCCCTGCAGACGGCCACCCGCGCCGAGAGCGACGGCGCCGACGAGGAACTGGTGTTCGCCGCTTTGCTGCACGACATCGGCGACGTACTGGCACCCGAAAACCATGCCCAGCTTGCCGCCAGCATCATCCGCCCTTACGTGCGCGAAGAGGTGACCTGGATCGTGGAGCACCACGGCGTGTTCCAGATGGTCTACTACGCGCACCACGTGGGCGGTGACCGCGACGCCCGGGAAGCGTATCGCGGCCACCCGTGGTTCGGCGCCTGCGCGCGCTTCTGCGAGGACTGGGACCAGGCCTCGTTCGATCCGGACTACCCCACGCAGCCACTGGAGCACTTCGAGCCGCTGGTCCGCCGCATCTTCGCCCGCGAGGCCTTCGACCCGGCGGTCGTCGGCGCGCGCAGCGCGCTTCTTTAAAACCCGCCAACGCGTTCCAGGACGGGACATGTGAGTCAAGAGTACAGATGACCAAGGGGAATCAGAGGCATATTTCCTGCATACATTTTGCAGTGCATGAAGGAAAAGGTATCGATAACCACCTTCTCACCGCCATCCATGATCCATATCCATGAATCTCCCTGCAGGCCGGATTGGACTTCAGCGAACCGTTTGCGCACCAGCGCCAGCAGCTCATCGTGCACGTCCGCATAGCGACACGGGTATTGGAACTCGGCAAAAATCATGCTCAACCCTTCTTTACAGCGCCGTTAAGTCTTGCCTGCCCTGGTAGCGATTACATTCGGCCCCGGCACAAAAAAACCAGCCTCTCCGGGAAGAGGCTGGTTTAGCTGAAACAAAGGCTAAGCCTGAAAGCGTTACCGGCGGCAGTTTATTCGCCGCAGTCGCCCTCGATACCATTGCTGTTGGTGAGCACCGACACGCGCCCGGTGTAATCGGTCTTTTCCGTGGTCAAGCCGTCGAGACTGAACAACGCTGACCATGCACCGGACAAGAAGCGCTCGTCGCAATCCGGCGCACCTTTCAGCGAACCTCTCAGAGACACATCCAGGCTCTCCGTATCGCCCGCCTCCATGTCACCGATGCTCCACAGAATCACATCGGTCTTTTTGTTGGCTTTACGAATCTCCGCCGTACCCGTGCTTGGAGCCAACGAGTTGACATCCCGATTCAGCAGTTGAGCCCAGCCGTTGGTGCCACCCTGGGCGCTGACGCCATAGAGCGCGTCGCAGGCGTGTACGGTGACACGGAAGGTCCAGTCATATGGGCCGCCGGGTGCAGTGGGCTCGCCGGGACCGGTAGCGCGCTCGATGCTGATCGTCGCGCCTTCGCAATCCGCTTCCGCGACTTCCTCGACGGTCAGGTCCGTGCAGATCTTCGGCGAACTGTTAAAGTTACCTCCACCGGCGTACTGCGCAACAAAGCCGAGCACGGAGCCACCCAGGTCGGTGGTGTCGACGTCAAATTCCTGGTAGCCATCAAAGGGATTGCCAGAGACGAGTGACGAAGTTCCGACCTCGGTGCAAATGCCGTCGCCGAGATCCAGCCCGGTGTCACAGTCCGAGTCAAGCTGGCAGGATTCGGTGGTAGGCAGGCCCACGGTACAGAAACTCTCTCCCTCGTCGGCGCATGGACGGGGCTCGTCTCCGAGCACCACCGCCTGGATCTTGGCATTGCCATCGTTGACGTAATCGTCAACTGCTAACCCGCAGTTCTGAGAGCCTGATCCTATGGCGGAGACCGTCACTTCCTGCGTAAGCGTCACGACCGTGCCATCAGCAACGGTGGTGCCGGGATCGAAGGTGAAGTCCATGGCCGTTTCGCATTTCGCCTGTGACACTGGCGCCGCCTGCAAATTACCCCCAACAACCAGCGCCAACACCGCAGCGGCGACGGCCAGCGTCCTGTTACAGTATTCCTTTTCAATCTGTGTGTTCATTAACTGTCCCCTACTCCAAAACATGGAAAAAACAATGGCTTTGCGCTGAGGGCGCGCCACCGCTAACAACGACGCACGCGCCCACAGCCACGCATTGCCGTGACTGGCTTTATTGTCCTATATAGAAACATATCAGCCGCAAGTGGGGACCGGGCCCCCCGTCAAAAAACGAAAAACGTTTCCACGACCCGGTTTACGGCGAAATTCTTCAATCCCTTGTTCGCCTCTGCACTATACGCCGTCCAAAGGAATACGCAATACCCCCTGGCCGGCAGGTGTCGCGGACGATTTCGACGACGATATGCTGCAGTGCCGCGAGTTGACGCAGTTCCGCCTTGAGCTTTTCGCCGGCACCGTGGATCACCGTCATGCCGGTAACCGCGAACTGGCTTGCGCAGGTGCCGGAGTGGCCGACGAAGGTGCTCCAGGCGGCGTCAAAGCCCGACTGTACGAAGACCAGGTCAGTGTCGATGTTCAGCCGTCTCGTGGCTCTGGCCACCGCCCTCGTCGATGCTGACCTCATTGAGCAGCATGGTGACGTCCATTGGTAGTCACCGAGTAAGTGCCCGAAACGGCGACGTGAGACACGACGTCGAAAGGTACGGCGGCATTGCTGAACCCAGGTCAATTAAAAGCTAGCTATCACACAGATGGATTTTCGCCTCATATTGGAATTGGACTATCATATGGAAGAATTTTCCTCACTTATTGGAAACCGCCTATCACAAACGAACTGCTCAAGCCCAATGACTCTGATGCCCTGGCCGAGGCGGTGACGGTGTTGCTGGGAAGTATGCTGCAGGCACCGGCCGAACCAATTGGCCCGGCACCGGCGGGCCACTCCGGAGAAGCCCAATGGAAGTCATCCGCGCAAACCTAGACCACCTCGAACCCCTGTCGGACCTCTACGATCAGTACCGTCAATTCTATGCAAAAGCGCCCGACCGCGAAGCCTGTCGCCGCTTCATTGGGCAGCGGCTTAAGAATGGCGAGTCGGTGGTCTTCACGGCGCGCAATAATGACGGCGAACTGCTCGGCTTCACGCAGCTTTACCTTTCCTTTTGCTCGGTCGAGATGGCTGAACTTGTGTACCTGTACGACCTGTACGTCGCACCGTCTGCCCGCCGCCAGGGTGTCGCGCGAGCGTTGATGGAAGCGGCCCGCCAATTCGCCGAGGATCGCGGTGCGGGCGCTCTGAAACTGGAGACGGCCATCGACAATCGTCCGGCACAGGCCCTGTACGAAGATCTGGGCTGGCAGCGGGACGAGGAGTTTTATACTTATCATCTGGGCCTGAAATCGGGCCGGTAGGGATACTTGTTGCGAAAGTGGTGGCGGGCGCCAAGGCACACGCCCCTCAATGGCGCCGGGCGCATCGACATCAACCTTCCCCTCGTGGATCGTCCGCTCCGGCCAACACCGCGATCATGCTCGCCAAGACACTACCCTCTGGTCTTTTTTATAGCTGTCATTCAGGTGGATGTCAAAATTTCATAAACCACCGGCCGGGTTGCCGGTTTGTCGGCGGCGACGGTGACGGCGCTGTGGATATTCGCCGCCGCCTGCTCGGCGTCCCCCTCGTTTGCGGCATGCACGATCGTCAGCGGGCGATCGGGTCCGACCTCGGCGCCGATCGGCGCAACGGCGGCAAATCCGACCGAGAGATCGAGCTTGTCGTCGATTGCCCGCCGGCCGCCGCCAAGCTCGATGATGGCGTTACCGATGGCGCGGCCATTGACGGCACTGACGTAGCCCGACTGTTCGGCATGGACCGGCTTCACGACGGGCGCTACGGGCAGATAATGCGAATGGCGTTCGAGGAAATCCACCGGCCCGCCCAGCGAGCTGACCATGCGCGCGAAGATTTCAGCCGCCTTGCCCGAGGCGAGCGCCTCACGCGCTTTGTGCCGCGCTGCCTGGCGGTCGGTCATCAGGCCGGTGACGATCTGCATTTCGGCCGCGAGATCCAGCACCAGCCGGTCGAGCCGTTCCTCGCGCCGGACATTGGTCAGATAGAGCACCGTCTCGGCGATTTCCAGTGCATTGCCGGCGGTCTCGCCCAGCACCTCATTCATGTCGGAAATCAGGGCATGTGTCGCGAGGTCCGCAGCCGCCGCCGTGCCGATGATGCTTTTCGCGAGCGCCCGGGCATCCGCGATTTTTTCCATGAATGCGCCGCTGCCGACCTTCACGTCCATGACGAGGCCCCTGTTGCCGGCGGCAATCTTCTTGGACAGGATCGAGGCCGTGATCAGCGGGATCGATTCAACGGTGCCGGTGACATCGCGAATGGCGTAAAAACGCTGGTCCGCCGGGGCGAGATCGACGGTCTGACCGATGATGGCGCAGCCGACCGTTTTCACGACTTTCTGGAAGGTTTGCAAATCAGGCGTGCTGGCATAGCCCGGGATGCTGTCTGCCTTGTCGAGCGTGCCGCCGGTATGACCAAGCCCGCGTCCCGAGATCATCGGCACGTAACAGCCGCAGGCCACCGCGATCGGGGCCAGCATAAAGCTCACCTTGTCGCCGACGCCGCCGGTCGAATGCTTGTCCACCACCGGACCGCCCAGTTGCTGGCTTTCCCAGTCGAGATGAACGCCAGAACTGGCCATATCGAGGGTCAGCGCACCGGCTTCCTCAACACTCATGCCGTTGAGATAGATCGCCATGGCGAGCGCCGAGACCTGCTCGGCCGGCAGACTCCGATCGGCGAGTCCCGCGACGAAGATGCCGATTTCCTCTTCTGTCAGGGCATGCCCGTCACGTTTCTTGCGGATGACATCGGTAAACAGCACTGAGAAGCCTTTTATTTCAGTTGGAACGAAAAAGGGAGCAGTTCCTCGATCGAGAAATGGCGTCTTTCGCCGTCCGCACCCTCCAGCGTGACGACGGTGGCGGCATCGGCGAATTCGAGAATGCGCTGGCGGCAGCCACCGCAGGGGGTGCAGTCCTCGAGCCCGGTATTGCCCGATGGCCCGCCGACGATGGCGATGCGGACGATACGCCGGCCGCCCTCCGCGACCATCGAACCGATGGCATTGGCCTCGGCGCAAATGCCCTGGGGATAGGCGGCATTCTCGACATTGCAGCCGGCGTGGATGCGCCCCTCCTCATCGAGCACCGCCGCACCGACGTGATAATGGGAATAGGGCGCGTGCGCGGCCTTCCTTACCCGCTTCGCCGTTTCGAATAGCCTCATTTCGATATCGTTCATGCGCTCAGGCCTTTCTTGCGACAGGTTGCGGCGCGCCGGCTGCGGCGATTTTGCCGAGCGCCGCGAAAGCCGACGGGAAGGCCGGCCGTTTGACATAGCGGCCTGCGCCGCGCACCGCCTGCAGCGAACCGTTGCGATACACGATTCGGCCGTTGCTGATGGTGATCGCCGGGATGCCGGTCACTTGCATGCCCTCGAAAATGTTGAAGTCGATGTTCTGATGATGCGTTTGCGCTGAAATCGTCCGGGTGCCGTGCGGGTCCCAAAGCACCAGGTCGGCATCGCCGCCGACCGCGACCGCGCCTTTTCGCGGATAGATGTTGAAGATCCGTGCCGCATGGGTGGAGGTCGCCGCGACAAATTCCTCCGGCGTCAGCCGCCCGCTATTGACCCCATGCGTCCACAGCGCCGCCATTCTGTCCTCGATGCCGGCGGTACCGTTCGGGATCTTGCTGAAATCCTCGCGCCCCATCGCCTTTTGCTCGGCGCAGAAGCAGCAATGATCGGTCGCCGTCGTCTGCAGTGCCCCCGATTGCAGGCCGCGCCACAGCGCTGCCTGATGATGCTTCTGCCGAAAGGGCGGGCTCATGACGTGGGCGGCCGCCGTCTGCCAGTCGGGGTCGCGATAGACGCTGTCATCGACCAGCAGGTGGCCGGCAAGTACCTCGCCATAGACGCGCTGACCAGCGGCGCGCGCCGCGATGATCTCACGCAGGGCATCCTCCGAAGAGACATGGACGATGTACAAGGGCACGCCGATGGTTTCGGCAAACTTGATGGCGCGATTGGCCGCCTCGCCCTCGGCCGCCGGCGGGCGCGACAGCGGGTGGCCTTCCGGCCCGGTGATGCCCGAGGCCAGCAATTTGCGCTGCAACTGCCAGACCAGCTCGCCGTTTTCGGCGTGCACCGTTGGCATCGCCCCAAGTTCGAGAGCGCGGCTGAAGGAGTTATACATGATCTCGTCATCGGCCATGATGGCGTTCTTGTAGGCCATGAAATGCTTGAAGCTGTTGACGCCCTCCTCCTCGACCAGCGTTCCCATATCTGCGTGAACGCTCTCGTCCCACCAGGTGACGGCCACGTGGAAGCTGTAATCGGCGCAGGCTTTCTCCGCCCAGCCGCGCCACTCCCGATAGGCTTCCATCAGCCGCTGCTGCGGATTGGGAATGACAAAATCAATGATCATCGTCGTGCCGCCGGCAAGCCCGGCCGCCGTGCCGGTTTCAAAATCCTCGCTCGCCACCGTACCCATGAAGGGAAGCTGCATATGGGTGTGCGGGTCGATCCCCCCCGGCATCACGTAAAGCCCACCGGCATCGACCGGCTCCGCGCCGTCCTGCGTCAGCCCCTCGCCGATGGCGACGATTTTGTCATCCTTTGTGAGAACATCGGCGCGAAAGCTTCGATCGGCGGTGATGACGGTTCCGCCACGAATTAAAAGGGACATACTCAGTCTCCTTGTCTCAGATTCATGAATAGCCAGAATAGCAAACCAGCGGTGAGCGCACCGACAAACCAGGCATAGCCATAAAGCGTCGTGAAGATTCCAGGGACGGACTCGACGATCCGGGTCGCCGCCAGAAAACCCGGGATCGACGGCAAGGCGCCGAACAGCAGCGCGAACAACCCGGCCCGATTCCAGCCCTGATGGCCACCATAGACGCCATCGCTCCGAAACAGCGCATCGGTGTCGAGCTCGGTCTTGCGGATCAGGAAATAATCGACGATCAAAATGCCGGCAATCGGGCCGAGCAGCGCCGAGTAACCGACGAGCCAGGTGAAAAGATAAGTGCCGGCGCTCTCCATCAGTTTCCACGGAAAGATGGCGATGCCGATGCCGGCGGTGATATAGCCGCCCATGCGGAAGGAAATCTTCGACGGCGCCAGGTTGGAAAAACCATAAGCCGGGGCGACGACATTGGCGGCGAGATTGGTGGTAAGCGTGGCCAGCACCAGCGCCGCCAGTGCAACGATGACCCCGAAGCCGCCCATTTTCCCCGCCAGCGCCACCGGATCCCAGACCGGCTCGCCATAGATTTTGACCGTGGCCGAGGTGACGGCGACGCCGATGAAGGCGAACAGCGCCATCGGCAGGGGCAGACCGATCGCCTGGCCGATCATCTGGTGCTTCTGGCTTTTGGCGAAGCGGGTAAAGTCGGGAATATTGAGCGCCATCGTCGCCCAGAACCCGACCATTGCAGTCAACCCGATGAAAAAGCTCGGCCAGAATCGGCCTTCCTTCGCGCCGCCCGCGACGAACTGCGAGGGCGCTTTTAGCATCTCGCCGAAGCCACCGGCATTGACATAGGCCCATCCCAACAGCGCCAGGCCCATCAGCAGCAGGAAGGGCGCGGCCAGCGTCTCCAGCCAGCGGATCGACTCCGTGCCATGACGGATGAACCACAGATGGCTCGCCCAGAAGGCGAGGAAGGAAAGGGCCTGCGCGAGATCGATGCCGAGAAAAGGCAGCGCAGCACCCCTGAACGCGCCATCGGTCAGTGCGTTCAGCATGACATAAATGGCCGAACCGCCGACCCAGGTATTGATGCCGAACCAGCCGCAGGCGACCAGACCGCGCAACAGCGCCGGAAGACGGGCGCCGACCGTGCCGAAAGACGAACGCAGCAATACCGGAAACGGTACCCCGTGCTTCGCACCCGCATGGCCGATCAGCATCATCGGTATCAGAACGATGACGTTGCCGAGCAGCACCGTCAGCACCGCCTGCCACCAGTTCATGCCCTCGCTGACCAACCCGCCCGCCAGCAGATAGGTCGGCACGCAGACCACCATCGCCACCCAGAGCGCCGCATAGGACTGCCAGGTCCACTGCCGGCTCTGCGCATCGGTCGGTGCCAGGTCTTCGTTCCAAAGGGCGGCGTCATGGCCCTGCCCGACTGCTTCCTCGTCCATGCCTCTCTCTTGTTTCGTTTGTGGCCTGGCTCCTGTTCAGCCACCGTTGCCGGATGACCGCATCATTCTTCGTCGATCAGCGGCAGGTAGGCATCGGGGCGGCGGTCGCGGAAGAACTGCCAGAGGTTTCTGACTTCTCGCACCACGGCCATGTCCATGTCATGGATGAGCAACTCGTCCTGGTCACGGCTCGCGATCTTTTCGATTTCCCCTCTTGGGTTGACGAAATAGCTCTGGCCGTAGAACTCACCGATGTTCCACGGCGCCTCGGTGCCGACCCGGTTGATCGCGCCGATGTAGCAGCCATTGGCGACCGCCGAGGCCGGCTGCTCGAGCTTCCAGAGATATTCGGAAAGGCCGGCGACGGTGGCCGAAGGATTGACGATATATTCCGCGCCGTTCAGGGCCAGCGCCCGCCAGCCTTCCGGGAAGTGCCGGTCGTAGCAGATATAAACGCCGAGCTTCGCATAGCGGGTCTGGAATACCGGCCAGTCGGACGAGCCGGGCTTGAAGAAAAACTTTTCCCAGAAGCCCTTGACCTGCGGGATATGGGTCTTTCGGTATTTGCCGAGATAACTGCCATCGGCATCGATCACGGCCGCCGTATTGTAATAAACGCCGGTGACCGCATCGGCCTCGTAGATCGGCACGACGATGACCATCTCGTATTTCCTGGCATACTCCTGCATCAGCCGGGTCGTCGGGCCGTCGGGGATGGCTTCCGCGGCGCCATACCATTTGCTGTCCTGGCTCGGACAGAAATAGGGCTGGGTGAAGACCTCCTGAAAGCACAGCACCTGAACGC